>JBEILV010000160.1:0-6600 GCA_040379105.1 Flavobacterium sp. | reverse complement strand
GTCATCTGGTTGCAAGGGGAGAGACCATTCACCTTACCCAGCAAGTTTCTTTTGAAGCTTGTGAACCAGGTTGGCAAACTGGTTGCATTGGGGGGAGGCCACACATTCATTTTTCTATTGAAAAAATGTATCTCATAAAGAATCTTTTTATCTTTGTTCAATGACAGGACTTGTATATAAATCAACAGGGAGTAATTATACCGTAAAGACTAATGATAACTTGGTTTATGAATGCCGTATTAAAGGTAAATTTCGTATCAAAGGAATAAAAAGCACCAACCCAATTGCTGTAGGAGATGTTGTTGATTTTGAATTAGACAACTCTACTGATGAAGAGATAGGTATAATTAATACTATCCATGATAGGAAAAATTATATTGTGAGAAAATCGGTAAATCTCTCCAAACAAACCCATATCATTGCGTCCAATCTTGACAATGTTTTTCTGCTAATTACTGTAAATAATCCGCCTACTACTTTTAGTTTCATAGACCGATTTTTGGTTACAGCCGAAGCTTATAATATTCCTGCGGTATTGATTTTTAATAAAATAGACACTTTTTCCGAAGCCATTGCCGACGAACAATTGTTTTTGGAATATGTTTATTCTCAAATTGGTTATCCGTGTTTGAAAGTGTCTGCCACTGAAAATATCGGTATTGAAAACATCAAAAAAATGATGGAAGGCAAAACCGCTATGTTTTCTGGACATTCGGGAGTCGGAAAATCTACTTTAGTGAATGCACTTGACCCGAATTTGCAACTCAAAACCAAAGCCATTTCCACACAACATCAGCAAGGACAACACACCACAACTTTTGCAGAAATGTACGATTTAGATTTTGGTGCCAAAATTATCGATACACCCGGCATCAGAGGTTTTGGCGTGGTTGATATTGAACCTTCAGAATTGAGCGGCTTTTTCCCAGAATTACTGGCTTTGAAATCGAATTGCAAATTCAATAATTGTCTGCACAAAGACGAACCCAATTGTGCCGTGAAAGATGCTTTAGAGCACAACGAAATTGCTTGGTCGAGATATAAATCTTACCTCCAAATTTTAGAAGGCGATGAAGATCATTATCGAGGCGATTTGTATCAAGAGGAGCGCTAAAACGATTTTGAATTACAAATTGTTATATTTGAACAAATTCTATTTAAAATGATTACTTATCTAAAAATTAATGGTTTTAAGTCTTTTCATAATTTTGAAATGGAATTTACACCATTTACTGTTATTGCTGGTGCTAATGCCTCAGGGAAGAGCAATTTATTTGACGCGCTAACTTTGTTGTCTCGGCTAGCTGATACAGATAACTTAAAACGTGCTTTTAGCGAACAAAGAGGCGAATTCATCGAATTGTTTACTCAATATGGTGATGACAATTTTGCAACCGAAATGGAATTTGTGGTAGAAATGTTGGTCGATAAAAATGTTAAAGACGCTTGGGGAAATGAAGCAAAGTTAAAATATACAAGACTAAGATACGAGTTGTCAATTAGGCGAATAAAAAATACATCAGGGATTCAAGATTTAATTGTTTCAAACGAAAATTTGTTAAAACTTAATCATCAAGAGGATAAATGGGTTGCAAATGCGATAACTAAAAAGGCGGTAGAATTCTGGAGACCAAAAGTAGAAACTGGCAGAAGAGGAATTCCTTATATTGAAACGGTTAGAGAAAACGATATAGATATTATTCAAGTTCCGCAAGATGGAACAACAGGAAATAAAAGAAGATTTCCTTTGAGTAATGCCACTAGAACCGTTTTAAGTAGCTTTGATACAGTAGATTTTCCACACGTTTTAGCTGCCAAGGAAGAAATGAAAAGCTGGAAGTTTTTACAATTAAATCCTGAGGATTTGCGTCAGGCAACAAGCAAAAATAATGGTGAAGATACTATTTCAGTCAGTGGTAAAAATTTAGCTGCTGCTCTTTATAGAATCAAACAAACAGATCCTTACTCATTAAAAGAAATATCTCGAAAATTGAACAGTTTTTTGCCCAATTTTGTGGAGGTTGACGTGTTAGATGATAAGGAAAACAAGCAGTATCTCATTTTTTTGAAAGATGTTGATAAAAAAGAATTTTCATCAAGGGTTTTATCTGAAGGCACATTGCGAATTTTAGCACTTTGTATTCTTGAATATGATGATCGACATACCGGATTGCTTTGTTTCGAAGAACCTGAAAACGGGATACATCCTTTCAGAATCAAGGCGATGACGGAGCTTTTAAAGGATTTATCAGTTGATTTTAATGAAATCGAAATTCCGCTTCGACAGGTTATTGTCAATACGCATTCGCCAGTTTTAGTCGGAAACATGGAGGCGTGGAAAAACAATAGTAATGTTAGTATTTGGTATGCTCAAATGCGAAATACAATTATTGATATTAACAATCAAAGATTAAAGCTGAACGCCACTAAAATCAGTCCTGTTGTAAAAGATAATTCAAGTCATCAGTTGAGTTTAGTTTTTTCAGAACAAGATAGGAAAATTACACTGTCATTGGTTAATGATTATTTAAAAACAGCACAGTTTGAAGACGCTAATATTGAATAGGCATGAGTAATTTTATTTTAGGTGGTCTTTTTACTGAGGGTACAACAGATGTTAGATTTTTGTCTAGTGTAATAGAAAGGACTCTTGTTGAAGTTGCTTTTGATTGTAGTGGTCAAATAGAAACAAAACTAGAAATCATTGAGATCAACAAATCAGGTTTGAATTTTAATGAACAAGTTAAAGAAGCTTGTAAAATTGGCTTTGAAAAATTCGGAATTTTACTTTTGTTTGTTCATGCAGATGCAGATAGCATTGATGATTCGCAAACATTTCAATCTAGGATAAATCCTGCAATCGCGTATGTAAATCAACAAGATGAAGAATTGTTTTGTAAGCATTTGGTGGCAGTGGTGCCAATTCAAACGACAGAATCATGGATGTTGGCAGACAAAGCACTTTTGAAAAGTGAAATAGGCGTAGTGGGTTCTGATGTAGATTTTGGTATTCACAGAAATCCCGAAGAAATAGCAGATCCAAAAGCCTTAATTGAAAATATAATACGTATTTCTAAAGAAGATAATGCAAAAAGAAAACGAAGAAAAGGATTGATGATTTCAGACTTATATCAAATTATTGGACAACAAATCGACATTTTAGACCTTGAAAAGCTTTCTTCTTACATAAAATTTAAAAAAAATCTCATTGATAAACTAAGAGAATTGAACTTTTATCATCAATAACCCATGCGAGTCGTTATTCAACGTGTTTCGGAAGCCAAAGTCGAGGTAAACAATGAAATCATTGGGCAAATCCAGGTAGGTTTGTTGGTTTTAGTGGGAATTGAAAATGATGATAACCAAGAGGATATTGATTGGTTGGTGAAAAAAATGATTGCACTACGAATTTTCAACGACGAAAATCAGCAAATGAACTTATCCATTCTAGAGGTTAATGGAGATTTTTTAGTTGTGAGTCAATTTACGCTTCACGCTGCAACCAAAAAAGGCAATCGCCCGTCCTATATCAAAGCAGCACCTCCGCAAGTTGCTATTCCGTTGTATGAACAATTCCTACAAACCCTCGAAAACCAATTTCAAAAAAGCATTCAAAAGGGACAATTTGGCGCAGATATGAAAGTTGCGCTCATCAACGACGGCCCTGTGACAATTTTTATCGATTCTAAAAATAGAGCATAAATGAATATTAAAAACATTTTAAATTTTTTTAAAACAGAAGAAGAAATAAGACAAAGCATGTCTTTGAAAGAAATTGTGCCTATTCTGAAGCAAAACCTAGTTGAGATTAAAAACAACGATGAGGTGGTTATTTTTAAAGTGACAAAGATTAAAAAGTCAGGGTTTGAAGTCAAAGTGAAGGGCATTTTTGCCTTTGTTCCTTTTTCGCTCATGCCTTGGAAATATTACCCCAATATGTGGGGTTTTATGGCAAATGAAATCATCAATCATAAGTTTTTTGCTAAAATTGTTGATTTAGATTTAGCTCAAAATAGAATTATTCTCGATGCAACCGTAACAGAATTTGACGAGTTTTTGTTGTCGGATGGGCAAACTTACAAAGCCATTATTTTAAAGAAATCTAAAAACTTTATCATTGTCGAAATCGGTCACCGTTATAATTGGACTTACGGCAGTCAAGCATTTTATATCACCCTCGATAGTCCCAATTATATTGAAATTGATTATGCTATTCATTCCATTAGCGATGAAATTGATCTTACTTATATCCAATCTGCCAACAATTGGAAAAGAATCAAATTTGATCGAATTGTAACCGAAGCCCAGCCCATTCAAACATTGGAAATTGATGACCCATCGAAAGCAAAACCGACATCTGCCATTGATGTTTTGTCAAAAAAGTATGAAAAGCTAGAATTAAAGTTTGAAAACGTAAAAAACCAAAACAGCATTCAACAGGAAAAGTTGACAGAGTTAAAAACGACTAATAAGGATTTGAGACAGCAAATCTATGAAGTTACTAACAACAACAAATTTCTGGAAAAGCAAGTAGTTTTACTGACGAATCAAGTTTTAGAAGCCATCAACCTCAATGGTTCAAAAAAAAATGTGCTTGCAATGACAAAAACCATTGAAGATTTGAAAGCAGAAATAGCATCGCTTCACAAAAAAGTATTGGTCTTGGAAACAGCTTTAGAGAGAAAAGCTGAAATGATCAAAACACAAGAAAATTGGATTTCGCAATTGCAAAACAAATCGTAAACTGCCTAAATTCGTGTGCTATCATCTTTTCTATATTTGTTTATACAACTAAGTTTTATCCCTTCAAACTTGACCAAAATGACAACCTCAATCAAAATTTTCAACTTTGACAAAGGATGTAAAGATATTTTTTATATTTGATTCATTATTCATTTAAAAATCAAACTTATGCCTTTTAACGATTTAGAAAACAGACACTTCTCCGAAGCCGAAAGAACCACCATTAACGGCTTGCTTGCACAAATTGAGGCAGCATTTGCCAACAAAACTGCCAACCTTACGCCCGAAGAACGCCGAAAGTATGGCAGCGTGAACGAACAAAACAAATTGATCATTAACAAAGTGAAAGATTTTAACGACAACCAACCTGCACTATCGAGTGCTGATGTGGACTGGGTAGAGTTTAATGCCGATTTTACCGATAGAAGCTTCAAGCAAGGAGTCTTGACCAGACTTTCAGCCCTTTCTGACGGTATTTCGAACTCAAAAATTTTGCAAGATTACGACAACTATCAAGCGGCACTTACCGATTATGATTATTCAAAGTACAAAGCCAATGCCAATGCACAAGGCTTTAGCCAAAAAGTGGCCGAAATTGCTCAATTTTTCACAGGTGGTGCCAATGCAAGCACACCCCCAAGCACACCGCCCACATCCTAAAACAAACAGAGCTTCAACAGAAACACCTTTGCTAAAAACATCCCTTTTTGGCAGAGGTTTTTTTATCAAATGGGTTTTAAGGGCTTTTGTAACCCCAAGTACATCATTTTGCACCCCATGCACCACGTTATGAACCCCGCGCACCACGTTCAGAATCTAACCGACCACGCTGCTAACCCCAATAATGACATTGTAAATCTCGCTAACCACGTTCAGAACCCCATTTGCCACGTTGCATACCCCGAAAATGACATCATGAACCTCACTAACCACGTTCAGAACCCCGTTCGTTGCATTGGTAACGTGGTTTACCACATTTTTTGCCCTATTTTTCGCAATTCGCAATTCATTATTCATCATTCACATTTAACTTTTATATTTGTAAACCAAGATTCTTCCACCCACATAATCCAACTTAAGATGGCGAACAGCAACCTAACGAATGCAAAAAACGCAAAGAACGACGAGTTCTACACACAATATCAGGACATAGAGAAAGAAATTACGGCCTATTTAGAATATAACCCCGATGTGTTTAAGGGCAAAGTGCTCCTGATGCCTTGCGACGACCCCGAATGGAGCAACTTCACGAAGTTTTTTGCGCAAAATTTTGAACGCTTCGGGCTCAAAAAACTAATCAGCACAAGCTTTGCCCCCGAGAGCAAGAGCTTCAAAAACAACTATCAGCCCACGCTTTTCGAAACCACCAACCCCCAGTTTGACGAAACCAAAACCATCAAAAACGGAAAAATATTCACGCTGACCCACGATGCTTCGGGCGATGGAAAAATAGACGTGAACGATTTGCAATGGACCTATCTTGAAGGCGATGGCGATTTTAAAAGCAAAGAAATTACCCAACTTCGAAACCAAGCCGACATCATCATCACCAATCCGCCGTTTTCGCTCTTCCGAGATTTCCTTGCATGGATTGTGGAAGCCAATAAACAATTTGTTATTATTGGGAATATGAATGCGATTACATACAAAGAAGTATTTCCCTTGATAAAGAATGATAAAATGTGGTTAGGAAATGGATTTCATGCTGGCAATGCTTTTTTTTCTACGCCTTTTGCAAAAGAATATGCAGATGGAGTTTATAATTCTTAAACTGGTTTGGTTAAATTTAGAAATGTATTTTTGTTTACAAACATTGAACACGGACGGAGCCAACAGCCCTTTACTTTGATGACCATG
>JBEILV010000159.1:0-6620 GCA_040379105.1 Flavobacterium sp. | reverse complement strand
GTCGTTTAAATGCTTTCATAATGAATGCAAAATAATGATTATCAATAATATAAATAAAAATTTTAAACCTTATTTTTAAAAATTTTAGTTATTAGAGGTTGCCTATAAATTATCTTCAATTTTGTTGCTGTTTTCATAGCCAGACATGGCATTGTTTAATATGGTTGGTACGGGTATGATCCTGTTTTTTAATGATTTACTTAGTTTTTCTGGTGTAAATAAGTGTATGTTTTTCTCAGAAAAAGTCCACAACCTATTGTTTTCATCTAAAATCATTTTCCCGGTTACATACTCAGCATTTTTAGTGAATTTGCTTAGAAATGGTTCACTTTTGAATGTTTTACTGTTCTTATCGTATTGAAAAACACCTTCATTATATGAATAGAAAATTTCGTTGTTAAATTTGATTAAACCTGCATTTTTCCCTTTTGGCGGATTTTTGAATTTTTCTACGCTTTTTACGCTACTAAAATCTGTTTGGATTTCAAGACGGAAAACTCCTTTATATTCGTCACTTACAATAACTTCATTTTTTTGATGCCCATTCATAATAACGTGCCGAAATGTCAAAACCTGTCATTTTTTTGAGATAAACCCATTGATTGTTTTTCTTTTCTAAAATGGAGATTCCGTAGTAATTTCCTTGAAAAATATAGTCAGGAAATTCTTTTAAAGTCGAAAACTTCCATGTTCCTGAGTTGTTATATATTTTTGAGCCCGCGTCATCATTGATCACAAATGTGCCTGTGTCGTGACCGCAAAACAAGGTGCCTTGGTAGGTAAACAAAGACCAAACCTGACCGTTTGTGTTTTCAACTAATTTAAAACTTGTATCGTTTTCTGCATAGTTTTTAACGAAAAGTCCTTGATTTGTACCGATATAGAGTTTTTCTTTGAATTTGATGGAAGTGTAAACCGTGCCAAGCATGCCCGAATAGTCGTAATAATTTCGAATGGGCGAACTCAAATTGATACAATTGATGCCATTATCGAGGCCAATCCAAACATTTTCATCGGCGTCATCGAGCAATGATAAGGCAGTATTGTTGTCTAAATTTTTATTTTGTGCAAAATGATAATTTAATTTTCCGTCTTCGGAAAGGATCAAAACTCCATTTGAAACGGTACCTAAAACATAAGTGCCGTTTTTGAGTTTGGTGGCACAATAAACATTCAGTTTTTTATTGTCTAATTGGAAAAGCAGTTCCTGATTGTTTAAATCGGTTGCGTTTGATTGATAAACACCGCTCAATTGTGTCACAAAAATCAAATGATTGTCTTTCTTAAAAATATCAATGATTTTATTGTTCTTAAAAAATACATCGTTGGAAACTAAATTGCTTTTTCTATTTTCAATTTCAAACAAACCCTCACTAGATGTTTGAAAATAAATCGATTGACCTACAATAAATGCTTTGTTAATTAACCCGTCTGGTTTTATAATCTTGAACGTTTTCTGAACTTTATCGTAAATAAAAATTTGATTTAAAGACTGAAATATAACCCATTGGTCGTAAGGTAAAATGTTCCAAAATTGCTCATCATCCAGAATTTTGTGCTGAATATTTGAGGTCAAAGATTGATAGGTCAGACTTCCATCAGCTTTTCTTTTCCAAAAACCAAAATCCATGTAGCAACCCGTGTAAATGACATCGTCTATAACTTTAACTGAACGAATGATGGTTTCGTTGGGCGATGGATGCAAACGCCATTGCGCACCGTTAAATTCTAAAAGTCCTTCATTGTTAGCGAAGTACATAAATTCGTTAGCGTCTTGGCTAATCATCCAATTTTGATTTCCGCCTTTGTATTTGATAGGAGAAAATTTTAAAATGGGCGGCAACTCCTGACCAAAAATGAAAATCGAAAGAAAAAAAGTGCAGATTTGTATGATTTGAGAGTGCAGTTTCATGTCTGTAAAATATATTTCCGAAAATTCATATTTTTGATATTATAAAATTCAAAATGATGAAAAAATCCCTAAAAAATTCAATTTTTACAAAATTTACTTTTTACATTTCATGTTAAACCACTTCCGAATGATGCTTTGACTACCTAAATTTGTAAAAAAATTAAAATTACCATGGAAACATTAATCAAAATACAGAATTTAAAATGTGGTGGTTGTGCTTCAACCATTATAAACAATCTTAAATCAATGCAACACGTGCATGAGGTGGCAGTGGATGTTGATAGAAAAGAAGTGAAGTTAATCCACACAATCGATTTAGATTTGACCGAAATCAAATCAAAACTAGAAAAAATAGGTTATCCCGAGGAAGGAAATTCGAATTCAATGGTCACAAAAGCCAAATCTTATGTGAGTTGTGCCATCGGAAAAATGAATACTTAACTTTTTCTTTACGTATCATTTTTTTTGACAGTCTTCAAAGTTTTATTTTTCTACTATATTTGCAACCTAAAATTATCTTAAAAAAATGAAAAATTTCAAAATTTTGTTCTTCACTTTACTCACTGGATTCATTTTTACGGCTTGCGAAGGTGAAGACGATTCTATTCAACCATCAGTAAATTATCTTTTAGGCACTTGGGAATTGAGAGAAATTGGTGGAATAAACCCCAGCAATAATGTTATTTCTTACGAAGCTATTGTTCCAGAAGGAACGTGTGGTTTTGACACGATGGAATTTTTACCCAATAATATTTTAACTTATACAGAATATACCTCTGAGGTGGCAACTTCATGTGATACTTTCATCGATAGCGGAAGTTATTCAATGGATGTTCTGGATTTAAATTTGTCTTTTACGCTTGAAGGCGATTTAACTCCTACAGTGATCAATGCGACAATAGATTCTTTGACTTTGAGCACGCTTATTTTGACTTATTCAGATGAAGACGGAGAAGTTTACTTCTTGAAATTTTCTAAGATTTAATGATAACTTTATAGTAAACACTGTTTTAACAAACGCTTCATCGAAGGGTATCGTTAAAACAGTGTTTTTTTGTTGTTTTACTTTAATAAAGATTGCTTTACTGAATAGTGCTTCTTTTTCCAATTATAATGTTTGTGTAGTCTAAAGCACTGTTTTTCAACGCTTATTTTTATTTGGATTTTTCGAAATCGATGCTCCAAATTCCTCTAACCTCGTTTTCTCCGTAGCCAATGGCTAAATCATTTGTATACAATGTTTTTATTTTTTGCAAAATTTCGGGTTTTATATTTTCTGGTTTCCCATGACATTGCAAACACATGCTGTTGGTCGTTATCGGATAGTAAAAACGAACTTTTGAGTCCTTTTCAACCACGATAGGTTTCATTTCTTCGCCTGTTTTCACCATTTTTTTATAATGCGCAATGTAGCCTAATTCCTCTTCGTTGGCTTTGTTCAAGGGATTTCTGTTTTTGTCAGAAACTCTTTTGATGTTTGCTTGGTGTTTTTTTGCCATTCGGTCGGTTAATGGAAGGGCTTCAACATGACAAAATTCCATGGCAGCTACTGTACCATCTTTTTGAATGGCAGTCATCAGGTTTTTTCCCAATTCTTTTTTGGTGGAAAGTGCATATTCCAAACCGATTTCTTCAGTCGTTTTAGGTGCGTTGTTTTGGGCCAATTTTTTGCCGGGTTGTTCCCAATTTTCGGCACCGTGATTGGTTTCCCAATGGGTTTTGAACCATTCGGGTGCTTCTATTTGATAATCAAACATAAAAGCTGCAATTTTTTCAACGGCTCCATTTGGAAAAGCTTGTCGTGGCATGATGCCAAATTTTTTGACCGCACCTTTCATCAAAGCTTGTTCTGGTTTTGGATGCGATGAAAACGATGCAATGGCGGCAATGAAATCTTCTCTTTTCTCAAAATCCATCAAATAGCGTGATTTTACAGCAATCATCGGTGGTGCAATTCGTCCTTCGTTTTCTGGTGCTGTGGGACTATGGCATAAATAACAATGGGTTTCCATCAATTTTTTTCCTGCAAGGGTGGCGTCTTCCGCAAGGGGTTTTTTTTCTGGAACACTCAATTCATCGCGTTTTTGTTGACAACTCGCCAACAAGAGGATGGTAAAAAGGGATAAGATATATTTCATTGTGCAATAAATTTAATGGTGGTACAACATCATGCAAAACTACTATTTCCTCAATATGAGGGGTGTGACTTTTATCACATCAGTCCCGTTAAATGAGGCAAGTGAATCTTTATAAGTTGATCATCGTTTCTTTTCTCGTCTGAGTTACAATTTCAACAATACGCTCTTTAAATGTATTTTCAAAATAATATCTTAATTTTTAAAGCAATATAAATAATCTAATCTGTTGATTTTTAGGTTGCTTTGATGTTTTTATTTGATTGTGTAACTTTTGTTACGTACAAATTAGAAATCTTACCTTAAATTTGATTTTCTTTTTAAAAAAAAACGCATCAAATGAAAATAGAACAAATTTACACAGGTTGTTTAGCGCAAGGAGCTTATTACATTACATCTAATGGCGAAGCGGCAATTATTGATCCTTTAAGAGAAACAAATCCTTATATGGAAAGATTAAGTCGTGATGGGGTGCAATTGAAATATATTTTCGAAACCCATTTTCATGCTGATTTTGTTTCGGGTCACCTCGATTTAAGTCAAAAAACAGGTGCTAAAATCGTTTATGGTCCTAATGCCCAGCCAGATTTTGAGTTTATTTCGGCAAAAGATGAACAGATTTTCAATATTGGAAACATCAAAATTAAAGTGTTGCACACTCCCGGTCATACGATGGAAAGTACCACTTATTTGTTGTTAGACGAAAACGACAAAGAACACGCAATTTTTTCAGGCGATACTTTGTTTATCGGCGATGTGGGTCGTCCGGATTTGGCTCAAAAAGCCGCTTCTATGACACAAGATGAATTGGCTGCAACGCTCTATCATTCTTTGAGAACAAAAATCATGACACTTCCTAACGAAGTGATTGTTTATCCTGCCCATGGTGCGGGTTCGGCTTGTGGCAAAAACATGAGTAAAGAAACCGTTTCTACCATTGGCGAACAAAAAGAAAAAAATTATGCTTTGCGTGCCAACATGACTGTTGAAGAATTTGTGCAAGAAGTTACAGATGGTTTGTTGCCTCCACCAGCCTATTTCGGAATGAATGTCGCTATGAACAAGGCTGGTATCAAGAGTTTTGATGAAGTAAAAAAATCGAGTTTAAAACCAATTGATGCTTCAGAGTTTGAACAAGTAGCAGAAGCTTCTGGGGCTTTGATTTTAGATACACGAACTAGTGGCGATTTCTCGAAAGGGTTTGTGCCTCAATCGATTAATATCGGAATCAACGGCGATTTTGCTCCTTGGGTGGGTGCGATGATTGGCGACGTAAAACAGCCATTGTTGTTGGTTACAGACGCTGGCAAAGAAGAAGAAACCGTTACACGATTGGCAAGAGTAGGTTTTGACCATATCATTGGATTTTTAAAAGGCGGATTTGAAGCGTGGAAATCAGCTGGTTTCGAATTTGATACCGTTAACAGAATTTCAGCGGATACTTTTGAAAATGAAGTTAAAATTGGAGAAAGTAAAATAATAGACGTTCGCAAAGAAACCGAATATGAAGCCGAACATATAGAGGATGCCTTTAGCCGTCCGTTGGCTGCCATCAACGATTGGATTACTGATTTGGATGCAAATGAACCTTTTTTCTTGCATTGTGCGGGCGGATATAGAAGTATGATTGCGGCTTCGATATTGCAATCGAGAGGATTTAGAAATTTTAAAGAAGTAGAAGGTGGGTTTGCCGCTATTTCTAAAACAAACGTTCCAAAAACAAATTTTGTTTGTCAAAGCAAAATTTTAAAATAGTATTCATCATTATAATTATCATTCCTATGTTTTCATTATTCAAAAATTTATTTTCACAAACAGACCCTACTGTTTTAGATAATTTAGTCAAAGGCGGAGCTTTTTTAGTAGATGTGCGCACACCTTCAGAATTTGCCTCCGGACACGCAAAAGGCACAGTAAATATTCCTTTAGATCAAGTGCAAAATCAATTGGCGAAATTCAAAGGGCAAAAAGATATTGTGGTTTTTTGTAGAAGTGGCAGCCGCAGTAGTCAAGCTAAATCTATTTTAGAAGGCAATGGTTTTAATAACGTAACCAACGGTGGTACTTGGGAAGACATCAATGCAATTTTGAAAAAATAAATAGGCTTTAGTGCTTTGTTAACTAAAATTCATTAAACCAGCTAAAAATGAAAAGTTTCAACGACATTATTCAATCTGAAACTCCTGTTTTGGTCGATTTTTTCGCTACTTGGTGTGGTCCTTGTCAAATGTTGACACCTATTTTAAAGCAAGTAAAAGACAATTTGGGCGATAGAATTACCATCATCAAAATTGATGTGGACAAAAACCAAGCCTTGGCAGCACAATATCAAGTGAGGGGAGTTCCAACAATGCTTTTGTTTCAAAACGGAAAACAATTATGGCGACAATCGGGGGTTTTATCTAAAGAGGAAATCATTCAAATTATTTTACAAAATTCAAATTAAGCGCATGAAAAAAAACATGGGAACCATTGATAAATCTCTACGAATGATGTTATCAATTGTAGTGGCGGTTTTGTATTTTTCAGAAGTTATTTCTGGCACCACAGCCCTTATTTTGGGTGCTTTAGCC
>JBEILV010000158.1:0-6844 GCA_040379105.1 Flavobacterium sp. | reverse complement strand
TTTTTTGGATTTATTCAATCATTTGGATTTTTCGATTTGCATCGTGCTTCTCTTAAGATATTATTATCCTTTTGAAAAAAATTCTGGTTTGTAAAATTTTGTCAATAATGCAAAAATGGTGTTATTCTATCATTTTAAAATATTATAAAATTATTTCGGTTGCTTCTGTTACGCAAATTTTCCCAAATAAATAAAAATATCAACTATTAAAAATGTAAATTTGCTTAAATATTTCAAATAACGAAAAAATGGTGGTTGAGTTTAGTGTTAAAAACTTTAGATCAATTTCTGATTTGCAAACAATTAGTTTTGCAGCTACAAGTTTGAAAAGTTCCAAAGAAAATGAACAGGTTGATAATAATAATATAGTTTCAGAAGATGGAATGAAATTATTAAAAACAATTGGGATTTATGGAGCTAATGCAAGTGGAAAAAGCAATATTATTAAAGCACTTGAGTATTTTTGTCAATCAGTTTCCGATTTACCTAGTCCAGAATCAAGACTTTCGAGACTAACGCAACCATTTTTATATCAAAATGATATTGAAAATACAGCATCTTTTTTTCAGATTGTTTTAATAGTTTCTGGTAAAAAATACAGATATGGTTTTACAGTCAAAATGAATCCAGAAGCTTTAAATAATCCAGAAGTAAGTAGAGAAGTTATTGTTAGTGAATGGTTATTTGGACCAAAAAACACAAATCAAGTAAAGTATTTTTTAAGAACTAATTTACAAGTTGATAAGACAAGTTTACCAGGAAATGAAAGTATTGCATCTTTAGAATACGAGCATACTCTATTTTTGACACATGCTGCATCTTATAATAAAGATATTTGTGCAGAAATTAGAAATGCAATAAAAGGATTTATTACATCAAAATTTAGTATTCGTAGTGATTTTTATCGTTTCCATTCAATTAGACAAATAGAAGATATTAAATTAAAACCTAGATTTATCGACTTTTTAAAGTCTTTTGGTTTAAATTATAGTGATATATATTTTAAAAAAGATGATGAATCAAATAAAAAAAATAATTATCCTTTAGATAAATTGTTTTTAACTAAAATTGCATGTCACAATAACTCTGTGAGTGTAACTTTAAACATGGAAGATAATGAATCCGAAGGAACAAAGAAGCTTTTTGACCTAGCGGGTTTACTTCTACATGCTTTTAACATTGAAAAAAGTGGATTGATTATTTTGGATGAAATCGATAGTAATTTTCATCCTTCATTACTAATTAAATTAATTAGAATGTTTAATGACCCTGAAATAAACAAATCAAATACCCAACTTTTATTTACTAGTCATGATACTAATTTATTGGATTCAACTATAATGAGAAGAGATCAGTTCTACATAGCTGAAAAAGAAAATAATGATGGAACTAGATTGTTTTCTTTGGCAGAATTGAAAGGAATAAGAAATGACGCTGATTTCGCAAAACAATATTTAGCAGGATTTTATGGAGGAAAGCCTTTACTTTCTGAATTCTTAAATGATAATAACTTGAAGAATGATGGAACCTTGGGAAATTAAAACCGAAGATAGTAGAAAAGTAAACTCAAAAAAGACTTTTATAATATTTTGTGAAGATGGAGCAGTCGAGCCAGCATATTTTGAACTCTTTAAAAGAGAAGATGTCCATGTTTCAGCTTTTGGCAACAAGAAACAACATCACGCACAAGTTGATTTTGCGACTGAATATTTTAGAAAAAATGATTTATTAGAATTGAATGCGTTAGGTCAAGAAATATTAAAAATTGACGATGGAGCTCAAGTATGGTGTGTTTTTGATAGAGATAAAGAACTAAATGATCAAAAAGATACTGCTTTTAATGATTCAATTCAGAATGCAAATTCAAAAGGAATTAGAACTGCGTGGAGCAATGACGATTTCGAGTTATGGATTTTATTACATTTTGAAGATGTAAATCCTGAAAATTTAGAGTATTTGAATAGAACTAAATATTATGAACGTTTGACAGAAATTTTAAAACAACTTTTACCAGAAGAAACTTTATTTCAAAACCCTAAATTTGATTATTACAACTCAATGAAATCAAAGAATAGGTTTATTCAATTTACCTATCAATTAATGAAAGATAATCTTGAGAAAGCTTTTGAAAGAGCAGAAAAATTAGAAGAATATCATTCGACTATTATTAAGCCAGTTCATTTGCATTGCCCTTGTACAAAAGTTCATCATTTAGTAAAAGAATTAATAAAAGTTTGATTTGGTATGTTCTGTATGCTAAACAATTACCTCGAAATAACCCCATTTCGTTTAAAAATTTTAAGAAAACCCTTCCATCAATTTTTCCATATTCCTCAACGCCTTTTTGATAGATTTTACGTTTTCAAACGTCAATAATAAACGCAATCCTTGCATGGTTTGTTTTTCTTTCATGCGGCAAAGCGTTGGGTTTTTTTGCACAAACTGAATCACGTTTCTAAAAGATTGGGTTTGGTAATAATCGCTTTGTTGGTCAGAAACGAAATAGCCAATCATTTTGCCTTGTTTCATCACGAGTTTTTCAATGCCGGCTTTGATCGCCATCCATTTCAGGCGCGAACTGTCTAGCAAATCTTTCGCCTCGTCGGGCAAAGGACCAAATCGGTCAATCAATTTTTGCTCAAAAGCAAGGAGTTTGGTTTCGTCTTCGATATTGCTCAACTCGTTGTACAAATTCAAACGCTCACTGATGTTGTTGATGTATTCATCGGGAAACAAAAGCTCAAAATCTGAGTCAATTAAAAACTCTTTCACGTATTTTTTGTTGTCCGCCGAGGTGTTGTTTTCATACAACTCTTTGAATTCGTTTTCTTTCAGTTCATCGATGGCTTCGTTCATGATTTTTTGGTAGGTTTCAAAGCCAATTTCGTTGATAAAACCACTTTGTTCGCCGCCCAATAAATCGCCTGCACCACGAATTTCGAGGTCTTTCATCGCAATGTTAAATCCGCTGCCGAGTTCGCTAAATTGTGTCAAAGCTTGGATGCGTTTGCGGGCTTCTTCCGTCATGACCGAATAGGGCGGCGTGATGAAATAGCAAAACGCTTTTTTGTTGCTTCGTCCCACACGACCCCGCATTTGATGCAAATCCGACAATCCAAATTGATGCGCATTGTTGATAAAAATCGTGTTCGCATTCGGCACATCCAAACCACTTTCGATGATTGTTGTAGCTACCAAAACGTCAAATTCGCCATTCATAAAGGCCAACATCAATTCTTCTAGTTTTTTGCCATCCATTTGTCCATGGCCAATCCCAACGCGGGCATCGGGCACCAATCTTTGAATCAAACCCGCAATTTCTTTGATGTTCTCAATCCGGTTGTTGATGAAAAACACTTGTCCATTTCTCTGAATTTCATAAGAAATTGCGTCGCGAATGGTTTCTTCGGTAAATCCTACCACATGCGATTCGATCGGATATCGATTGGGCGGAGGTGTCGTGATGACCGATAAATCTCGGGCGGCCATCAACGAAAATTGCAACGTTCTCGGAATGGGAGTTGCCGTGAGCGTCAGGGTGTCAACAGTGGCGGAAATGGTTTTGAGTTTGTCTTTCACATTCACGCCAAATTTTTGTTCTTCGTCAATGATCAGCAAACCTAAATCTTTGAATTTTACGTCTTTTCCTACCAATTGATGGGTTCCAATCACGATGTCCACATTGCCTTTTGCTAATCCTTCGATGGTTTCTTTTTTCTGTTTGGCCGTTCGAAAACGGTTCATATAACTGATGGTTACGGGCATGTCTTTCAAACGTTCGGAAAAAGTGCGGAAATGTTGATATGCCAAAATGGTGGTGGGTACCAAAATCGCCACTTGTTTTCCGTTGTCCACGGCTTTGAATGCCGCTCTGATAGCGACTTCCGTTTTCCCAAAACCGACATCGCCACAAACCAATCGGTCCATCGGGCGGTCGTTTTCCATGTCGTTTTTCA
This sequence comes from Flavobacterium sp., assembly GCA_040379105.1. Classification (GTDB taxonomy): domain Bacteria; phylum Bacteroidota; class Bacteroidia; order Flavobacteriales; family Flavobacteriaceae; genus Flavobacterium. The sequence continues at coordinate 2,888 of JBEILV010000158.1, read as the reverse complement.
CATCCTGCGTTGCCGTAAATTGATCGGGGGTGTCTTCGTAAATAAACGAACTTTCGAGTTCTTTTTGCAAATAACTGTCTGGCTTGCAAGCAAATCCTTTTTCCAATCGACGTTTGGCATAGAGCTGAATCAAATTGAAAGCAATGTTTTTTACACGGGCTTTCGTTTTTTGCTTCAAAGCTTTCCATGCGTTCGAACCAAGTTTATAAATCTTAGGTTTTACGCCGTCTTTGCCGTTGAATTTGGCAATTTTATGCAGCGAATGAATGCTTACATACACAATATCGTTGTCGGCATAGACCAATTTAATGGCTTCTTGGGTTTTGCCTTCCACCTGAATTTTTTGCAGTCCGCCAAACTTTCCGATGCCGTGATCGATGTGCGTCACGTAATCGCCCACAGAAAGTTGGGTCAATTCCTTGAGCGTGATCGTTTGTTTTTTGGCATAACCGTTTTTGAGTTGAAATTTATGATAACGCTCAAAAATTTGATGGTCGGTGTAGCAAACCAATTGCAATGCATCGTCTATAAATCCTTGATAAAGAGGCAAAATGATGGTTTTGTATTGCTTGCGAACATCTTCGTTGCTTTCGTCGTCTAAACTTTCGAAAATATCATGAAACCGATTGGCTTGGTTTTCGTTGGCACACAAAAGGAAATTTTTGTAGCCATTGTCGTGATTTTGACTCAAATCCGACAACAACAATTGAAACTGTTTGTTGAACGAAGGTTGCGGTTTCATCAAAAAAGCAATTTCAATCGGATTTTTAAAAAAAGGTTTCGTGGAAAGTTCTACAATCGAAAAATCCAATACTTTGTTTAAAAATGCGGCTTGGTTCAAGAATAAATCTTCGGGTTTTGCACGGTTGATTTCCTTAGAAAGTTTTTGAAATTCGTTTTCAGCTTTCGCAAAAAGCACATCGAGTTGACTGCCCAACAAATCGGCATTTTGAATCCAAATCACGGTTTGATTGGGAATGTAGGACAAAAAAGATTCTCTATTTTCTTGAAAATATTGATGCTCTACATTCGGAATGATCGAAATTTTCTTCTGTGGTTCGATGGACAATTGCGTTTCTACATCAAAAGTTCGGATGCTATCGACTTCATTGCCAAAAAATTCAATTCTGTATGGCAAATCGTTGGAAAACGAAAACACATCCACAATGCCACCACGCACAGAAAATTCGCCAGGTTCCGACACAAAATCGACCCTTTTGAAATGGTATTCGAACAAAACTTCGTTGATAAAATCGATGGAGATCAAATCGTTGACCGAAACTTTGAGCGTGTTTTTGTCGAGTTCTTTTTTAGTGACCACTTTTTCAAAAACGGCTTCGGCATAACTCACAATGATGGAAGGTTTTTGCTTAGAGTTGATGCGGTTCAATACCTCCGCCCGAAGCAAAACGTTCGCATTGTCGGTTTCTTCAATTTGATAGGGTCTTCGGTAGGAACTTGGATAAAAAAGCACCTCTTGTTTGCCGATCAATTGTTCTAAATCATTCAAATAATAAGCGGCTTCTTCTTTGTCTTGAAAAAGCATTAAAAAGGGAGTTTTAGTTTTTTTGAAAACCGCCTCCGAAACGAAAGAAACGCCAGAACCCACCAATCCCGAAAGATGCAAGCGGGCGTTGGGTTTAGAAAGAGCTTCTGCGATTTGTTGCACCGAAATGGCATCTGCAAAATGCGAACTAAGGATGTTTTTATTCAAAATCTAAATCTTTTTGTAATATTTTATTTGCAAGTCGCGTGGTATCTTTCAATTGTTGACGGGTTTCGAGTTCGCCTTCTTCCAGAGGAATGTCGGCACGAACGAAAACGGCGTCCATTTGGTTGACAATCGCCACCATTTCTTCGTTGATTTCGTTGCAAAAGACTTTTATTTTTTCAGTCGGAATTTGATCTAAATTAAGGAAAAGTTCCAAGGAATTGATGCGGGTTTGAAGCACCAAAACACGACTTTTGATTTCTGGAATTTGAAAAATAGGAGGCAAAGTCGATTGAAGTAGTTTCACTTTTTGCGATAAAACGCTGGCTTTGTTTCTAAAATTCGACAAATTGACACTTGGTTTTTGGTTCAATTCGAACGCAAACTCGCGCCACTGCGTCCAGGTTTGCAACACTTCGCTGGCTTTTGTGTAAGGGGCAGGCACTCTAAATTGCCAATGTTTGGTAATTTCTTTAAAAATAGAATCTTGTTTGATTTCCGCCATTTTTTGGGCTTCGATGCGCTTTGGGTCTTCGTCTTTGCAACTCGAAAAAAGTATTAAAAACAACCAACCATATAAAATTACCTTCATATCAAATATTTGACACAAAAATACGAAGCCACAACGAATAACCACGTTTTTAACAGAGTTTATGCAATTGAAATTTTAGTTGTAAAATGAGCATTAAAACAAAAAAACGAACCTGATTTTGGTTCGTTTTCGATTTTAAAAAAATGAACCGTCATCAATGAGTCTTCAAAAGCGATCAAACAAGATCCTTATGCCTTTTTTTGTCAAGTCCAGTTATATACAACGTGTTATTGAGTTGAAAAAAACAAAAACCGAATAAATTCTATTTTGGATATTATTTTGCATTATTCAATTAGAAACGGTCTTGATGGATAACCTCAACGCATACTTCAGAAATATTGTTTTATTGTCTTAAATTAAAATCGTTATATGCATTTTTAATTAACCCTAAAGGGGTCAAATGTTTATAGAAAAAAACAGATTTATTTGAACGACCCCAGCGTGGGTCGTATGTTTTTTAAGCGTAAGGACATCTCTAAAAACCGATTATTTTAATCCAAATCAATTTTCTTGATTTTTTTTAAAAATTTCTGGTTATATTTTTATAAACACATCATAAATAGTTTTTATTATAAAACATTGAAA
>JBEILV010000157.1:0-6884 GCA_040379105.1 Flavobacterium sp. | reverse complement strand
TCAAGACCATGTTTTGGATGTGGAAACAATTGCTAAAAGAACAAATGCGGTCATTGTGTCGAATTATGAAATTGCAAATTATTATGGTGCCAAAGGATTTCAGTTTCATCCCATGAATTTAGGTGGAAGTTGGGATTTTGAATTTGGACTGCTCAAATATGTTGTGGCACATCATTCGAGTGTTTTTGCAGATGGCACTTATGGCGGAAACCCAGGTGGTTTTGTCATTGAAGGTGATCGAAAAAATATTTACATCGCTGGCGACACTTCGTTGACTCTAGATATGAAATTGATTCCTATGCGAACCAAATTGGATTTAGCCATTCTCCCCATCGGAAGTAATTTTACGATGGACGTTGAAGATGCCATCATTGCATCCGATTTTTTACAATGCGACAAAATTTTAGGCTATCATTTCGACACCTTTGGCTATATTGAAATCAATCACGACGAAGCTATCAAAAGATTTTTTGCTAAAGGCAAAGATTTGATGCTGCTGCCAATTGGAGATTCGATTGAACTATAAGGTGTTCGAAACAATACTTTTATTGTAATACCGAAATTCTTTTAAATTTTCAGTAGCATGAAAACGTTTAACAAATAGTTGAACATAAACTAATTAATTGTTTGTCAGTTCGTTTACTGTTTTTCAACAGAATGCTTGATCATTCACAAAAATTTAGATGGAAACTTCCTCAAAAAAACGCTATGTCATTTGAAATGAAGAAGAAACCGTCTAATGTCCTATTTTTAATCGAAAAGAAAAAGTACGATTGTAACTAAATTTTAAACTTTTAAAAAAAAATTCGCTTCATGTATCAAAACATCAAGCGAATTTTTTTTGTACAACTAGATCTTTTTATAAAATGGCAATTTTACCACTTTAGCCAAGATGTTTTTATTTCTTATTTGAATGTAAATTTCCGAATCTACTGCACTGAATGCTGTCGCAACATAACCCATTCCGATGGCTTTGTTTACAGTTGGTGCCATTGTTCCCGATGTAACGATTCCAATCGTATGGCCATCCGCATCCACAATTGGGTAATCATGACGAGGAATGCCGCGGTCAATCATTTCAAAACCAACCAATTTTCGACTTACTCCCGCTTCTTTTTGAGCTTTTAAAGCTTCTGAATTAGTAAATTCTTTCGTGAATTTTGTAATCCAACCCAAACCTGCTTCTAAAGGCGAAGTAGTGTCATTAATATCGTTGCCATACAAACAAAATCCCATTTCAAGTCGCAAAGTGTCGCGCGCTGCCAAACCAATCGGCTTGATGCCAAATGCAGCACCCGCTTTAAAAACGGCTTCCCAAATTTTTTCAACCGTATCATTTTTACAATAAATTTCAAAACCTCCCGAACCTGTATAGCCTGTTGCAGAAATAATCACATCGTCAAATCCAGCAAAAGTGCCTATTTCAAAATGATAATATTTGATTGCCGACAAATCAACGGTGGTCAAAGATTGCATCGCCTCAATGGCTTTCGGACCTTGAATGGCCAACAACGAATAAGCATCAGAATGGTTCTCAAGCTGTGCATTCATTGTGTTTTGACTCGAAATCCAAGCCCAATCTTTCTCAATATTAGAAGCGTTCACGACTAAAAGATATTTTTCTTCATGGATGCGATAGACAATCAAATCGTCCACAATCCCGTCGTTTTCATTGGGCAAACAAGAATATTGTGCTTTCCCATCCATCAAAGTTGAGGCATCGTTGGACGTTACTTTCTGAATCAAAGCCAATGCTTGTGGTCCCGACACAAAAAACTCGCCCATGTGCGAAACATCAAAAACCCCCACGTGATTTCTAACCGTTTCGTGTTCGGCATTGACTCCCTCATATTGAACCGGCATATTAAAACCCGCAAAAGGAACCATTTTTGCCCCTAATTGCTCATGAACATGCGTAAGTGCTGTAGTTTTCATTGTTTTATTGTTTAATCGTTTATTTATGGAATCTTAAATTATTTTTATTCGTATCAAAACAAAATTTTCAAAGTCAACTTCTGAAGGTCAACCTATCTAAAAGCCCGCTAAATTATTAAAAATTGTCAGTTAGACGATGGTTTTTACTGCTAATTTTGGTTTAAACCAATCAAATCGATTTGATTATTGACAATCTGTGATTTTTTTACAATTCTTTTAACTTATCAATTTGAAAATTCGAAAAATACTATATTTACAAAAAATAAACAGTTTAGTAAAATATCTCCATGAATACGGACACCATAGAACCTTCGGAACCTATTGAGAAGATCATAGAGCCTCGATTGAACATTATCTTAACGACCGATGAAGACGATGACCGCCCAGTATTTATTGCTGGAAATTTCAATCATTGGCAAACCCAAGACCATCATTATCGGATGGAAAAAGTAGGGCAGGGCTTATATCATTTTTCATTTCCAGATGATTTTGTTTATCCAGAAACCTTGTTATACAAATTCACTCGTGGCGATTGGAGTGAAGTAGAAATCGATAAATACGGCAATCGAACTGAAAATAGAGTTTGCAAAAAACACAAAGGCGTACGTAAAGAACACGTGGACAAATGGCGACACAATTGGTTGCCTTTCAAATCCAGTTTTTTACCAGAAGTGCATTTAATTTCAGAGGAATTTGAAATTCCACAACTCAACAAAACCCGCAAAGTTTGGGCACTTTTGCCCCACGATTACAAAACCAGTACTGAGCATTATCCTGTCATTTACTTGCAAGATGCGCAAAATCTTTTCAACGAAAAAGCGCAATATGGCAATTGGGAAATCGATAAAAAACTAGCCGTTATGGCAGAATATAAAATCGGAAAAATCATTGTGATTGCCATTGAACATGCTGATAAAGAACGGATTTTAGAATACAATGTTGGCAACACCGTTTTGGGCATGGGACAAGGAAAAAAATATGTTCGCTTTTTGGCCGATACGCTCAAACCTTTTGTAGATGCCAATTTCAGAACCAAACCTGAGCGAGAATTTACGGGCATTGGTGGCAGTTCGATGGGCGGCTTGGTGAGCATTTTTAGTGGGATTATGTATCCTGAAGTTTTTGGTAAATTGATGATTTTTTCGCCCTCTCTTTGGGTAGTGCCCAAAATAAAATTATCTTTTTTAGAGATGGACGAACCGCAAGACACACGAATTTATTTGTATGCGGGTGGCAATGAAAGCGCTACGATGATTGACCATGTAAAAATGTTTAAAAAACGTTTGCAGAAAAAACAAAAATTTGCTGAAAAAATGAAAGTCCGTTTGAGTATTAATTTAGAAGGAAAACACAACGAAGTCTATTGGAGTGACGAATTTCCGAAAGCCATTGAATGGTTGTTTTACAGCGATAAAATTGAATAAAAATGAAATTATTTAGAATAGAAGATTTTTCGAATTACAATGAAAACGGCGTGTTGATTTTGCCTTTTTTCGAAACGGAAGAAGCGTTGATTTGGCACGATTATAAAATTTCAAATGCCTTGTTTTCAGGCAAAAAAGACACGGTTTATCAAACGGAACATAAGGGTCAAACTTTGGTTTGGTTGGGTTTAGGAAAGGAAATAGATTACAAATCGTTGGTATTGATTTTCAGAAGATGGGTGTCAAAAAACGCAACTTCTTTTGATAAAAATGTGGCTGTATTTTTACCAGAATCGCTCACAGATTTGCAAATTACCGCTGTTTTTAATGGAATGCAACTTGGAGTTTATCAATTGAACCATTTCAAGAAAGACCGAAAACCACATCCGCTTGAAAACGATGATTTTGAAATGAAAATCTTAAGCGTTCATCCTTCAATTGAAGCAGCAAATTTGGGTTTGAAAATCGGAAAAGCGCAATTGCAAACTTTCGAAATGGTCGATTTGCCTTCAAATTTCAGCACTCCCACTTTTTTAGCTGAAAAAGCAAAATCGATGGCGATGCGTTTTCCAAATTTAAAAGTAACCGTTTTCGATAAATCAGAAGCAGAAAAGCATGGATTGCACGCCTTTCTTGCCGTTGGAAGGGCGAGTCGTCATGAGCCAAAATTTATCATCATGGAATACGAACCGCCTCATTTTACCTCGCATGTAGGTTTGGTGGGCAAAGGAATTACGTTTGATACCGGAGGTTTGAACATCAAAACGCAAGGCATGGTCCACATGAAATGCGACATGGCGGGCGGAGCAGCTGTGATTGGTGCCATGCAATTGATTGCCGATGCCGCATTGCCTGTAAAAATGACTGCCATTGTTCCAGCTTGCGAAAACAGCATCAATTCGGAAGCTTATTTGCCTAGCGATGTAATTCAGAGTTACGCAGGATTTTCTATTGAAATTATTGATACAGACGCCGAAGGTCGTTTGGTTTTGGCTGATGGCATTTCCTATTTGAATAAAAACTACCAACCCGATGTTCTCATCGATTTAGCAACCCTTACAGGAAGCAGCGTAGCGACTTTCGGTTATGAATGTGGCGCTTTGTTTTCATCTAATAAAAATTTAGCACAAAATCTTGCATCAGCAGGCGAAACCATTGGCGAACGTTTGTGGGAATTACCACTTTGGGATGTTTATAAATCTGACATACAGAGCGATATTGCCGATGTGAAAAATTATTCGGGCAAACCTGTGGCTGGAGCTATTTCGGCAGCAAAGTTTTTAGAATTTTTTACAGAAGCGCATCCTAATTGGGCGCACCTCGATATTGCGGGAGTTTCTTTCGTGGACAATGAATTTGCAAAGAGTAAAAATGCCTCGGCATTTGGTGTACATTTAATTTATAATTATCTAAAAAATGAACGTTATGAGCAACAATCCTAAAACATTCTTGTGTATTTCCAATTATTTTAAAGGAAATGATTTTTTGATTAACATGAAAAAACAAGGCAACCACGTGTATTTGGTTACCTCGGAAAAACTACGTGACAAACCTTGGGCGCATCATTATATTGATGAAATTTTTTATATGCCTGGGCAAGATATTGATTGGGACATGGAACAATTGCTTTTGGGAGTGGCAGGATTGATGCGCACCAAAAAAATTGACGCCATCATTGCTTTGGATGATTTTGATGTTGAAAAAGCCACTTTTTTAAGAGAAAATTTACGCATCGACGGTATGGGACAAACCACTGGAAGATATTTCCGCGATAAGTTGGCCATGCGCATCAAAGCACAAAGAGAAGGAGTGCCAGTTCCTGCATTTAGTGCGCTTTTCAATGACGAAGCCATCAATCATTATGCGGATACTGTTTCGCCACCTTGGGTATTAAAACCTCGTTCAGAAGCGTCCGCAAATGGGATTATGAAAGTACATTCGAAAGAAGAATTATGGCAAAAAGTACATGAATTAGGCGATGACAGAATTCGTTATTTGGTAGAACAATTCAAGCCCGGTGCGGTTTATCATTGCGATGGTTTGAATTGGAACGGTAAAGTTTTGTATGCTTTAACTTCGCAATATTTGGCTACACCGATGGAGATTTCGCAAGGCGGAGGTATTTTTAGAAGTATGACCATCAAAAGAAATTCTGCCGACGACAAAGCCATCAAAGCAGTAAATACGCAAGTGATGAAAGCATTTGGAATGCAACATGGCGCCACACACACAGAATTTATCAAATGCAACGAAGACGGAAAAATTTATTTTCTAGAAACTTCGTCAAGAGTAGGCGGAGCGCATTTGGCAGAAATGGTCGAAGCTGCTTCGGGAGTCAATCTTTGGGGCGAATGGGCTGTGATTGAAGATTGTTTGGTGCGTGGAACGGAGTATAAATTGCCGAAACCATTGTTTAATTTTGCTGGTATTGTGCTGACTTTGTCTAAATACCAACATCCAGATTTGAGTGGCTTTAACGATGCTGAAGTTTGTTTTAGAGTGCCGCTCGATTATCATGCAGGTTTGATTGTAAAATCAGAATCGCATGACCGAGTGAGGGAATTGCTGGACGATTATGCAGACCGTTTGGTTAGAGATTTTGCCACGGTGGCACAACAAGAAAAAGTGAAGAAGTTGCATTGATTTTTCATTTTTAGATGGTAGAACGCAGATTTCAAAAATGTAAATGATTCAAAATGATTTCATTTGCGCATATTCATTCATTAAAATTAAACTTATGAAAAAATTCCTTTTCGCAACTTTATTGATAAGCATCATTAGTTGTCAAAACACCTCTAATTCTGGATCTTCTAATTTCAAAACCATCATGATTGAATCGGTTGGCGAGGTAGAAGTGCTTCCCGATATGGCTACTTTTTACATCGATTTGAGTTGTTTGGATAAATCTATTAATGTTTCCAAAAAATGTTTGGTGGACAAATCAAATGAAATACATGCAAAACTTCAATCGTTTGGCATCGATAAAAAAGATATTTTGACAGAGGCTGTCAATATGGAAAAAAGTTATAATTGGGACACGGGAAAAAATGTTTTCGAAGGTTACAAATGCAGCACAGGCATCAATGTAACGGTTCGAAATATCGACAAATTGGCTGAAATTTATACAGAGCTTTTGGAAAATAGTAATTTAGAATTAAGAAGTCTAAATTATACCCATTCAAAAATGGACAGTTTGAAAAACGAAGCGTATGTGAAAGCTTTAGAAAAAGCAGGAACTTTAGCAGACAAGCTTTTAGAAAAATTGCCTGAAACCGAAAAAGAAGTTTTAAAAATGGGTAATGTTCAGTTTGAGGCATCCTCACCACAACCTCAATACGATAAGAGAGCAATGGCAATGGCAAGTCCAATGATTAATGAATCTATTGAGCTTGGTCATGGAACGATGGAAGTAAATGCAACATTATTTGTAGAATATCAAATCAAGTAGATTCTATATCAATATTTCATCAAAAATCCGCTTCAAAAATTAATTTGACGCGGTTTTTTTATGAATGTGTTTTTTAT
>JBEILV010000156.1:0-6890 GCA_040379105.1 Flavobacterium sp. | reverse complement strand
TTTTTGCTTGCAAATACAAGGATATACTTCTATGTTCAATTTGTGGGGTTGCAAACAAATCACTTGCTGTCAGGTCTTGAGACGCCTACAGCGTGACAATTTTTGTCGCACAGTTTTAACCCTGATTTTTGTCATGCTGCAAGCATCCCACGCAAAGTATTCTGAGACGTTACCGCAAGACAATTTCATTCCCCAGTTTTGACCTACTGAAAGCATCCCACGCAAAGTGTTCTGAGACGCTTACAGCGTGACAACTGTGTGTAAAATACGTTTGAAACGCTTACAGCGCAAAAGTTATACATCAAAGTTTTAACCCCGATTTTTGTCATGTTGCAAGCATCTTACTCAAAGCATTCTGAGATGCTAACGGCATGACAACTTTGAGGGCAAAATACGATGTGAGACGCTTACAGCGTGACAACTTTGAGTATACACAATGTATTGTGAGACATTTATGATGAAGCAAACTTTGCATAGCAATCCTTCAACTAATTTTTTATAACAAAATCGGTACTATTTGATGAGTTTAAACTACCTTACAAACAGCGGTCTTAGGTAATTTTTTATTTTTAAAACACTAAATACAAGTACTTTAATAAATGTTAAATTTATACCAAAAAACAGTATGATTGTTAAAAAGTAGTCTGAATTGTGAATAAGTATTGCTTCCTTTTAAGCAAAAATGCTTTTACATTTGTATTCAAGATGGACAAAGTGTTCATCATTAACCTAATACAGTTTTATACGATGAGTATAAAGTACAGAGTGCTGGAGCGTAGAAATCCATCGGATTTGGATTTGCCAGCTAAGTTTTACGCAAAAGCCGTGACACACGAAGTGATCGGCATTGATGAATTGTGCGAATTAATTGCAGATCAAAGCACTGTGAGCGAAACAGACGTGCTTGCTGTGTTGAATTCGCTGGAGAAAAACGTGATCAGACAAATCAAGAAAGGCAACTTGATTCAGTTGGGGCGTTTGGGGTCTTTTCAACTTTCGTTGAAGTCGGCAGGCAGTGATTTGGCTGAGGATGTCACTGCTTCTAACGTGTTGCGAAAACGCATTATTTTCAGACCGTCGAAACGGATGAGAAATGCATTAGCAACAGTGGATTTTACGAAAGTAGAGTAGGCAGGCTAGGACCACGTTTTTTGCTTTCTTTGCTAAAAGTCTCGACAGTTACCGCTGTCGGGGCTTTTTTTTGGCGCTTTTTCATGCATTACGTCTAGATACAACTTTCATTTTGTCTAGAAATAACTTTTATTTTGTCTAGACATAACTTTCCTCTTGTCTAGACATAACTTTGCTCTTGTCTAGACGTAACTACATTCATGTTTAAACACACTTTAAAAAGCATGCAAACGAATCTTTTTGCTCAAAAAAGAACCGTTTTTATTGAAAAAAGAAACTGTTTTCTAGTTTTTTTAGAGATAAAAAGAGGTAAAAAAGAGCGAAAAACGCTGCAAAAAGAGGTAAAAAATGTCAGAAAAAAGACAAAAAACAAGGCGAAAAAGATAGAAAAATAAGCAAAAAATAGCCATTTTTAGATTCAAAAAAGCACTTTTTTTTGACACAAAACGGCACAAAAAAAGCCCAAAATGACTTGGCTAGGACCACGTTTTTGAGCTTTGTTTACTAAAAGTCTCGAACAGTTACCGCTATTCGTCTTCGAAGTAATTTCTTAATTACGAAACAAATATATAAATCGAAACGCTTTAAGCATGCAATTGGATGTTAATTTTCAATATAATTTATGAACAGATAAAAACTGTTTTTCCCTAATCAATACGCATCATGCAATGCTTGTTAACAGTTTTTGAAAAGTCCATTAAGCTTTGTTTTTAATCTAACTTGCATGCGGTCAGTCGAAATCTTTTTGTTTTAAAAAGTGTTATTAGTAGGTTTTAATCAAATCGTAATTATCTTGCTACACATGCAAAAAATGCTAAAGCTTACACTTGCTGACGGTGCAAAATCGCAAAAACCTCAGAAATGCAGTGTTTTTAAGTATTGCTTTTTAAAGGATTAAGGTTTAAATTTGACGATTTAATTGTTGAAATGACGCATGAAAGTCTATCATTCCAAGTTCCTTCTGCGACAACAACGACAACAAATGCACAAGATGTTGAAAATGCAATCAAAAGATTGGCTTTTAATACAGAAGCGCAATTTTATATAATTCCAAAGAATTTTAGAGTAGAAAAAAATTAGCTAAAACGAAATTAGATGTTCGACGAAAAAACACGCCAAGAATTAAAATATTACGTTTATATATTGCTTGACCCACAAGAAAACAAGTCTTTTTATGTCGGTAAAGGTATTGACAACAGAGTATTTAATCATTTAGATTGTGCATTAACAGACATTGACACTTCAAATGCAAAATATGATCGAATAAGAGAAGTTATACAACGAGGAGAAACTGTAAAACACGTTATAGTTAGACACGGACTTACCGACGGTGAAGCGTTCCAAATTGAAGCAGCTCTAATTGAAACGCTAACCTATTGTGGACTTTTACTTTCCAATATTGCTGGCGGACATAATTCTATCGAAAAAGGACTGATGACTTCAGAGGAAATTATAAGACTTTACAATGCACAATCGCTAAACGAAATCGGTGCGGACTGCGTTTTGATCAATATTAACAAGACATACAAAAGAGGTAACGGAACAAATCCAATTTATCAGGCTACAAAAGAAACTTGGCTCATTAGCGAATGGAAATTACCTCATATTACATACGTTTTAAGTGAATATAGAGGTTTGATCGTTGAAGTTTTTGAAGTTGAAAATTGGTACCCCAAGCAAAGAGGAAAAAATAAAACAATAGACAAGGAAAAGAATATTAAAATTCAGATAGAAGTAACAGGCTACGGTTTTAATGGAGTTGTAGCGCCAGATGAAGTTAGAAACTTATACATTAATAAAACTGTTGCTCACACTAAAAAGCGAGGCGCAGCAAAAGTAATTAGATATAATTTATAAAGAAAGAAGAAAAACCAGCCACAACCCCAGTATTTTCTATATCTCTACATATCTAACTAAAAAACCAACCTCAGCACCCCATCCTTTAAAAAAATCAGAACAGCCGCAATCATCCACAAACCTGATGAAATATGCAGACAATTTGAAGTGAATTTTTGACATAGACAATTTTAAAATTTATCTTTACAACCAAGAAAACAATTATACAGAAGATAGATGCCAACATTAAATTGGATAGGAAAAGAAAAAGTGGTAAGCCACCACTTGGATGTGCCATACCGAGTCTTGGAACACAAATACGGATTTACAGCCGACCCTTCAACAGGCTCAGGGCAAGAACAACCCGAACCAACACAAAGCGGTAACAAAATCATTCATGGCGACAACCTAGAAGCCCTAAAAAGTTTATTGCCCGAATATGAAGGAAAAATAAAATGCATCTATATTGACCCACCCTACAACACAGGCAACGAATCTTGGGTTTATAATGACAATGTAAACCACCCCAAAATAAAAAAATGGTTAGGCGAAGTAGTAGGCAAAGACGGCGAAGACCTTACCCGACACGACAAATGGCTGTGTATGATGTATCCACGGTTGAAATTACTACATAAACTCTTGGCAGATGATGGTGCTATTTTTATTTCTATTGATGAAAATGAGATTACAAGTTTAAGATTTTTTTGTAATGAAATTTTCGGTGAGTCAAACTACATTTCAACAATTACTGTTATTGTTAAACCAGAAGGAAGAAGATATGGTTTTTTTGCTAAAACTCATGAATATATCTTAGTTTTTGCAAAAAAAGCGAGTGAATTATCCTTGAATGAAATTGAAGTTGAAGGTACAAAATATAGTTATTTTGATAATGATGGGGGATTTAATTTAAAAGGGTTAAGAAACCGAAATGTTAAATCATTTAATTCAAAAAATCGACCAAATCTTCGCTACCCATTTTATGTAGATTCAAAAAACCCAGACGATAACGGATTATTTGAAGTAAGTGTTGAACCAATTGATAATTGGAAGGAAGTATTCGCTAGCACAGTTGATGGATTAGAAAGTGTTTGGCGATGGGGAAAGGATAAATCAAAAAGTCAAAAGAAAGATTTAGTTGCTTATCAAGGTAATGACGATGAAATTAGAATATTTCAGAAGGAGAGGAAGCTCACTCAAACTGCAAAAACAAATTGGGACAACAAATATTTCCATTCAATAAGAGGAACAAAGGAGATTAATGAACTACTTGGAAAATCTGTATTTGATTTTCCTAAGCCCGAGATGTTGATAAGACAAATTTTAAGCATAGGTGCTGACGAAGATGATATTATCCTTGATTCCTTTGCGGGTTCAGGCACTACGGCACACGCAGTTTTAAACTTAAACAAACAAGACGGTGGCAATCGCAAATTCATTTTGATTGAAATGGAAGATTACGCAAATGATATTACGGCAGAGCGTGTAAAGCGTGTTGCCAAAGGATATGGTTCAGGTTCAAAAGCAGTAGCAGGCACAGGCGGGGCATTCGATTTTTACGAACTTGGCTTACCGCTCTTTGATGAAAACCAAAACCTAAACGAGAAAGTAGGTGTTGAAAAAATCAGAGAATATATTTGGTTTTCAGAAACCCGCACTTCGGCTTCGCTCAGTGTTCGGGTTCCTTCAAAAGAAGACAAATATTTACTTGGAAAGAAAGATGAATCGGCTTACTATTTTATTTACGAAAAAGACCGTTTAACGACTTTAGATTTTGATGCTTTAGAACTTATCAAAACCAAAGGCGAACAATATGTGGTTTATGCCGATAATTGCCTGTTGCCCAAAGATTTTATGGCAAGGAAAAACATTATTTTCAAAAAAATACCAAGAGACATCACAAGATTTTAAATTATGATTGATTATATAAAAATAGAGGGCTACAAGTCTATCAAAAAAATGGAACTTGAATTGACACCCATCAATGTCTTGATAGGAAGCAATGGGGCTGGAAAAAGTAATTTCTTGTCTTTTTTCAAATTGTTGCGTGCCATTTTCAACAAACAATTACAACATTTTGTCTTGGAAGAAAAGGCAGATAATCTGTTGTATTTTGGCAGAAAAACCACAGAACATCTTGATGGGAAACTGATTTTTTCTAACAATGGCGCCGTAAATAATGCCTACAACATCAGGTTGTCGCCCACGCAAGAAGGCGATTTGTTTATTGCGCATGAAGGCTCAGGGTTTAATGTTTCAAAAGACGACGACAGTCTTAATTATACCTACAACAAAGCCATGAGAGAGAGTATGATTGGGGCACATGGTTGGCATCGAGACCGCTATTTGGCAGATTATTTGGCAGGCATTCAAGTATATCATTTTCACGATACTTCCAACACGGCACGGTTAAGACAACCCAGCGAGATAGAAGACAACAAGATTTTAAAATCGGATGGTCGAAATTTAGCAGCTTTTTTATATAAACTAAAACAAAACCATCCCATCATCTATAACCGTATTGTCAATACAACCAAATCTGTAGCACCGTTTATATATGATTTTATTTTAGAGCCAAGCGAAACCAAAGGAAGAGAAGACTATATTGAACTAAGATGGATAGATCAAAATGATTTAAACACCAATTTTTCTGCACATCAATTTTCAGATGGCACGCTTCGTTTCATAGCCTTGGCAACGGTCTTGCTTCAGCCCGAGCCGCCTTTAGTAATTATCATTGACGAACCTGAATTAGGATTACATCCGCTGGCCATATCAAAATTGGCAGGCATGATGCAAGTGGCATCTCAAAAAGCGCAAATTATCATTTCAACACAATCTGTCACACTCGTAGATTGCTTTACAGCAGGGGAAATAATTACAGTGGATCGTGATGAAAAAGAAAAACAGTCCACATTCAAAAGACTCAAAAGCGCCGACTTTAAAATTTGGTTAGACGAACATTTATTGGGTGAACTTTGGGAGAGAAACATTATTAACGCTGCACAGCCTTTTGCAAAATGAAACAGCTAATTATTGTGGGCGAAGGTCAAACTGAACAAGCATTCTGCAAAGACGTGCTTTATGATCATTTTTTTAGGAAAGAAATCATCATTCATAATCCAACCATCAAAAAAACGAGAGGTGGCATTGTGGGTTGGCAGGTTTTGAAAAAAGAAATTGAATCTCATTTGAAGAGTGCGCCAAAAGCTGTGGTTACTACTTTAATTGATTTTTATGGACTCAACGATAGCCATCATTTTCCACTTTGGAATGAAAGTAAGAACAGCAGAAATATCAGTGATAGAATTACATTTTTAGAAGATGCCATGAAAAATGAAATCGACGAATCTATTCGGCATCGATTCATCCCCTACATTCAAATGTATGAGTTTGAAGCCTTGCTGTTTTCAGACGCAACTATTTTTGAAACACAATTTGAAAAAAGCGAGTTTTTGGATTATCAGTACTTGCAGCAAACTTTGTTAATTGCCCCCGAGGAAATTAATGACGGTCCAACTACTGCGCCCTCTAAAAGATTGGAGAGGATCATTAAAGGTTATAAATCTGAAATAGAAAATAATAAAGTTTTTTATGGCACATTGATAAGTCAAGTCATTGGATTAGAACGAATATGCGAAAAATGTCCAAGATTTAATCAATGGATTCACAAACTAGAAAATATTTAGAATATGTTCAAGAACATAAAAGTTTATCCAAAGCCTTCAACCAATATTGGGAAGATAAAAACCTAAAAATTATTTCTGAGTTTGATAAAATAATGAATAAATAGAAAGATTAACCACAAAGCACACGAAGAATGCACAAAGCACACAAATAAAACAAAGCTTATCAACCATTTTAGTAAAAGATAAAATTATGTCAGAAAATCAAATAGCAAATCAAATTATTGGATGTGCAATTGA
>JBEILV010000155.1:0-6894 GCA_040379105.1 Flavobacterium sp. | reverse complement strand
GTTATGAAAAACTTACAAAAAACAACATTTTGTTGTCAATTAGTAATCAACAACTGTTGACAAAACCCATATTTTTCCTAAATCAAAATCGAAAATTGTTAACAACTAGATTTTTTTTGAAAATTGCTGAATAGTTACAAGAATTTTAAGTCGGAAGAAAAACGCCAAAATTGCGATGCTCACATCGCACGCAGAACCCTTGGTTTTGAGTCAGCTCAAGACGGAAATCAATCCTATTGCGATTTTGACCAAAAGTGATATAGATTATTATGAACTTCAAAATGCTTTTGCTGCTATTTTATTAGGTAAAAAGTATTATTCGCCCACCGTAATAAAAGCTTTGAATGTTGTAAATCAATTTCGTGACGATTTAGATGCGATTGACAAGTTAATTTTGTTGCATTTGTCTGAGGGTGTGATGACCAAAAATTTGCCTAATTACATAGATTTATCTTTAGACATGATCAACAAACGAAAGGCCAGAATCAAAGTAGTTTTCAAACTTGAAAATGGAAAAGACGAAGATTTAATCAAAATGGCAAGGAATTTTGGCATTATAAAATAGTGTGTTGAATGATTCAAAATGAAATGAAATGAAAATTTGTAAAAGTGTAAAATATGTGTTTGCGGTGTTGTTTTTAAGTTTTTTTACGATGACGGCACAAGTAAATCATCTCGAAATAAATGGCATTCCTTTTAGAAAAGGAAATCTATGGGGCTATGCCGATGCCGAAACCAAACAAATTTTAGTGAAGCCGATATACGATTCGGTGTCATTTCCTCTCTTTCATCGCATGCCACCGCTGGTTTTTAAAGATGGAAAGTGCGGGTTGTTTTTTCAGAAAAATCAAAATGACAGCGTTCAAATGATCATTCCTTTGGAGCAAGAAAGCATTTACAAAACTTTTTCAGGATATTACATTGTCAAAAACGAAAAAGGCATCCGTTTTCACGACGGTAGCGGAATGCCACTTTATGAAGATTATTTCGAATCTTTTATCAACAACGAACAGCTTGTTTTTAGACGCAGCAACGGAAAACCTGATGTGCTTTGGGATCGAAATAAGGTCTTGGTGGACAGTGTTTTTAAAATCAATAAATTTCCTAATGATCGAGAGCAATATCAAATCAAATCAAAAATCATGACCGCTTTGGCTTTCGTGCCTAAACCACGCATCGATGTGCCCAACGACGGAAAGGTATATCTAACAGCAGACCTTCCCGAAACCCACGATGATATTCACAATTTTGTGTTTACGAATCCGAAAGGGGAAATGTATGTCTTGACTAAAAAATCTAAAAAGTTTATCAAAATTGATCCAGTAGCATTCCCAACTTATAATTCTGTTTTCCCGAATTATAAAGCCATTTTTCAATCATCGATAGATACTTCGCCGATGCTTAAAGCTGATTGGCAAACAGACGATTTTCTGACAGATAAAGTTTTTAAAACAGAAAGCAAAGTAAAGTTCAAAACCACCAATCGATATTTTAAAACCGTGCGTTTGTCGCAAAACAAAAACAACACCCGATTTGGTTTGATTCGAAAGATGAATTCCAACCAACATTTAGGGCTGATGCTGCCGCCTATTTACAAAGAAATCAACATTTATCAGTTTCCATACACCCGCGATGATTTTATATTTGAACTAACCCTAGAAAACGGCAGCAAGCAATTGTTCCGAAGCAATGAAATCGCGAATCTTGAGCCAATGGATTCGTTTTTGTACTATTTTGATTGCATCGTCATGGAAAAGAAGGGGCTAAAAGGCGTTGGTTTTTTGGATTTTAAAACAAGAAATTACACGTTTTTTCCACCAAAATACCAAGAAATTTTAGTGGACAGCCAACGCGACTTCGACTACAAAAAAGTGATTTTGCCCAACGGCGTTTATTATTACATTTCCAAAAATGGATTTGAGTTTTTTGAGGATTGAAAAACTTGGAATGCTCTTTTTCTCAGCATCATCAATGGTTTTATCGAGTGCAAGTCAAATAAAAAAACAAAAAACCACGCATCTCGCTTTGTTTTTAATATTAAAAAAATGCAGATTGGCAAGGATTGCTCATTTTTTTGAAAGAAAATGGAATTCCGTCAACCGCTGCGCTCAACTTTGCAAGTTAATGTCGTGGGTCTATTCAAGAGATGCCAACGCGAATACTTCTTATGAAAAGAAGCTAACAATTCAAATTTTTTAATGGGCGCAACATCCCTTCGGATTTAAAATTTAAACAGTCTGTTATTTTTTTTTAGTAAATAGAGGAACATCTTTTTGACGTAGAGCATCTTTTTCGTGATGGACGCAAAGCAGACTTAATCAACAGATCCCGATTATTTTTTGTAGAGACTTTTTTGATTTTCAAATTGCAATGAGGGCAAAAATTAAAGTTTCCACGCTTCGAGCGCTTCTTCCAAAAACTGTATTTCTGACGTCCATTTTTCAATTTTAGGAAATTTCATACAATTCTCAATTTTGTAGGTAATTACTTACAAAATGCATGTTTAAATAATTAATAATCATTGAATTAAAAAATGTGGTCTTGTAGTCTGATAAGCTCAAAACACCTCGAAAATGCCTGTTTTTTTTAACAAAAATTACAGGAAAACTGTAATGCGAACCATTTTTTAATTCATAATTTAGCCATTGAAATTAGGTCTTAAAATAATAAATCAAAGCTTATGAGCAATTTAAAACAAAATCCAAGTCCACGTATTTCTTTTCATCAAGACAATACAGTCATCGATTTTTTATCTGCCATCGAACATGATTTCGAACTTTCAAAAGATGCCTTTGCTTCTGTTTATGATGCAATTCCTAACTCAAATGTCAAAAATTCAACGCCACGCAACTTCCATAGAAGAAAAAAAGCTTTTTTAAGCGTTTTAAAAATTTGGTAGTTATTTTAATTGGCCTCTTTTAGAAATAAAAATATGATTTGTAAGCCCTTCATATTACTTCCGTTTATTATTCAACCCAACTTTTCTAAAAGAGGCTTTATTGATTATTGTGTTTTGCCCAAGAAAATCAATCAAACCACTCCCAACGCAGGTTTGCAAAATTATATCAATGTTTTTAATGGGTATCAGTTTCATTTTCGACTCACTTTTGATCAAGCTGTTTCTTTCTTCGATGCCACCGACAAGCCAAATGCTTCGATTTCGCTGGCGGCTTTGAGTTTTGCACATGCACTGCTTAATTTTAAATCTCACTTTTTAGATGTTCAAAAGAAAACGTTGGTTGAATTTCAAAACGATCACTACGTAAAAAAACATCTCAATTCAAAACGATGGAAATTTACCAACCAATCCAAAATTATTGGTTCCTACAAAGTATTCAAAGCAGTGATGGAGGAAGAATATATGACGAGGAATGATGAGAACAAAAAACGAAAAATTACGGCTTGGTATTGTCCGGATTTGCCTTACTTTTTCGAGCCTCTTGGCTATTATGACTTGCCTGGATTGATTTTGGAACTAGACAAAAGCGGTCATCGATTTGTTGCTGAGCAAATCCACATCAACCCTAAAGAATTTGAAGCAATTAATCTGCCAGAATAATTTATTTTCCAAGGTTAATTTCGTTCATTTCGCATCGATTGGGTCCGCAACCTAATCTTTTTGGCCCGCATGAAACAAACATCAAACCCATGATTCCGATGATAACAATTATTTTTTTCATGATTTCTACAATTTTAAAAAAACTGATTTGCAATATTTTTTAACACTTTGTGATTTACCAAGTTTGTTTACGATGCTAGAAGTCGATATTAACCTATAAACAAGACTACAAAGCTAAAAAATAATCGCCGATTTAAATGCGTAAAAGGTTTATTTTTAAATTAAATCGCTGTTTTTTTCATCTGAATCAATTGCTCTAAATAAGTTCTTTCGTTGGAAAGTCGTGGAATTTTGTGCTGTCCGCCGAGTTTGTCGTTTTCTTTGAGCCAATCGTAAAACAAATTTTTTCTTGCTACATTAATTTTTAAAGGATTCAATGTGATGTTGTTAAATCGTTTGGCTTCATAGTCTGAATTCAAACTTTGAAGGTTTTTGTCTAACAATTCAGAGAAAATCTGGATGTTTTCGGGTGGTTTTTTAAATTCAATCATCCACTCGTGTGCGCCCTTTTGATTGTTTTCCATAAAAATAGGTGCCACCGTGTAGTCGGTCACTTCGCAATTTAAACTTGAACAAGTTTTTGAAATGGCCATGTCAGAATTTTCAACCATTAGTTCCTCGCCAAACACATTGATATGATGTTTTGTGCGCCCCGTCACTTTAATTCTATAAGGATTTAAAGAGGTAAATCGAATGGTATCGCCAATTAAATAGCGCCAAAGTCCAGAGTTGGTTGTAATGACCAAAGCATAATTCTTGTTGAGCTCTACTTCGCTGAGGCGCACCACTTTTTGTTGGTTGGTGCCAAAAGCATCCATCGGGATAAATTCATAGAAGATGCCATAGTCGAGCATCAAGAGCAACTCATTAGAATGATTGCTGTCCTGAATGCCAAAAAAGCCTTCGGAAGCGTTGTAAATTTCGTAATATTTGAACTGTGGATTCGTAAAAATCTTTTCATATTGCGCCCTGTAAGGATCAAAACTGACACCACCGTGGAAATATACTTCGGCATTGGGCCACAATTCGTGCAAATTTTTCTTGCCTGTGGTTTCTAAAGTTTTGTTCAGCAAAACCAACATCCAAGAGGGAACTCCCGCCAAACTTGTCACGTTTTCTGAAACGGTTTCTTGAATAATTGCTTCTAGTTTAGTTTCCCAATCGCCCATCAGCGAAACGCGGTTTGAGGGCGTGGAGCTGAATTCGGCCCAAATGGGCATATTGTCAATCAAAATGGCCGAAAGGTCGCCAAAAAAAGTATCGTTGTCTTGATACAATTCTTTGCTGCCGCCCAAGCGCAAACTTTTACCAGTAAAAAGCTGCGAATTTTCGTTGTTGTTTAAATACAAACACAACAAATCTTTGCTTGCTTTGTAATGACAATCATCTAAAGCTTCGAAGCTTACAGGAATAAATTTGCTTTTGGCATTGGTCGTACCGCTCGATTTCGCAAACCATTTGATGTGCGTGGGCCAGAAAATATTTTGTTCGCCTTTGCGGGTTTTTTCAATGGCGGGCTCTAAATCTTCATATTTAGAAATAGGCACTCTCTCGGCAAAAGTGGTATAATTAGTAATGGAATCAAAATCGTATTTTCTACCTATTTGCGTGTTGCCGGCAGTTTCCAACAAAACCATCAAAATCTCTTCTTGCACCTCGTGAGGGTATTTCAAAAAAAGCTCTATTTGGTGAATCCGCTTCTTCAATATAAAAGAAGCAATCGAATTGATAATCGGTAAGGCCATTCGTTTGTGGTAGTAGTTTAGAGATGTTTGACAATTTTTTTTTTAAAAAAAACACCTGACCAAAAATAGCAATTTATATTTATGTAAACATTTTTATTTCTTATACTTTTTATTTCTAGTTATTGCTTTTTTATTTTTTTGTTAACTTGATTGGGCAGTGATTCCAAAATCTGGTCTTTTCAGAAAATATTCATTTGTTTTGTCCGCGCACTATTTTTTATAATCGATTTAATATGAATAGATTAATGATCGAATGGCGCCGTGGTTCTAAATAAACAAATCATAATTAATACAATTGATGTAACTTTTAAAATTTTGATACGTATAAACAACTGAAATATAAAATTTTCAGTAAAGTACATGAGACAATTAAAAATTACAAAGCAGGTAACAAATCGTGAAACTGCTTCTTTGGACAAGTATCTTCAAGAAATTGGAAAAGTAGATTTGATCACTGCCGATGAAGAGGTTGAATTGGCGCAGCGCATTAAAGCAGGCGATCAAAGAGCATTAGAAAAACTCACAAAAGCCAACCTTCGATTTGTTGTTTCGGTTGCAAAACAATATCAAAACCAAGGACTTACACTTCCTGATTTAATCAATGAAGGACATTTAGGATTGATCAAAGCGGCACAAAGATTTGATGAAACAAGAGGTTTTAAATTTATTTCTTATGCTGTTTGGTGGATTCGTCAATCCATTTTGCAAGCATTGGCAGAACAATCAAGAATTGTGCGTTTGCCATTAAATAAAATTGGTTCGATCAACAAAATCAATAAAATGTATGCGCTTTTAGAGCAATCTAGCGAAAGACCACCTTCTGCTGAAGAAATTGCAAAAGAGCTCGACATGACCGTGAACGATGTGAAAGAGAGTATGAAAAACTCTGGACGCCATTTATCGATGGATGCTCCTCTTGTAGAAGGCGAAGATTCTAATTTATATGACGTTTTGCGCTCGGGCGAATCTCCAAATCCAGACCGCGATTTGATTCATGAGTCGTTGAGAACAGAAATTGAACGTTCTTTAGAAACTTTAACTCCAAGAGAAGCCGATGTGGTTCGTTTGTATTTTGGTTTGGGCGATCAACATCCAATGACTTTAGAAGAAATCGGCGAAACATTTGATTTGACAAGAGAAAGAGTGCGTCAAATTAAAGAAAAAGCCATCCGCAGATTAAAACACACGTCGAGAAGTAAGATTTTAAAAACGTATTTAGGCTAGTTTTTAATCTTAAATGGGCGTATTTTTCGGTAGTAAATACTAAAATTTATTTTCTTTACTATTTATTGTAAAATAAATTTTTAAACATACAACAGTCTGATTAACTGTTCGTTTTTTGATTGATGATTGAAACCTCGGCTGATTACCGAGGTTTTGCTTTTTTGGGAAGCAAACCTCGGTCCGTTCGCAGCAGTGCTCGGGTTTCCGAGGTTTTGCTTTTTTGGGAAGCAAACCTCGGTCCGTTCGCAGCAGTGCTCGGGTTTCCGAGGTTTTGCTTTTTTGGGAAGCAAACCTCGGTCCGTTCGC
>JBEILV010000154.1:0-6956 GCA_040379105.1 Flavobacterium sp. | reverse complement strand
TTGTTTCTTTGTTTCAATACGCTCAATCCCTTTATTTAAAAAATAATTAGTTCCTGTATCGGGAAGTAATACTTAATATTTATAAAAAAGTTGTTTTTTAAACCATTAAGAGTCCGCAAAATGTAATGACTCTTAACGGTTTTAAATATTTGGTTCGTCTTGTTAAAAAAAAGCTGCGTTCAACTCATTCATAAAACTATTTACCACAGCATTTTTTAAATTTGATGCCACTTCCACATGGACAAGGATCGTTTCTGTTAACTTTTACCTTTTTTTCTGGTGTTAACTGAATCACTTTCTCATCCTCTTCAAAAAAACTCATGTTCGCATCATCGTCTATATAAAATTCTTCAGATTCTTCAGGAAAATCGGTACTGCTGTAAATTGCACTTAAAGTTTTAACCTTGTATTCTGAAAAAATTTCATTTTGCTTGTTTGAATTGGTAAGAAAGTTGTCATAGTCGCCTTCTATACTAAAATCAACATATCCCAAATCATACAACTCTTTTATTAATGGATATAAGGAAGTCATTTTTGCCGAACTAATATCGCTGATCATGAGCCCAATAAACACGGTATCGATTACGTTATCTTCTGCTTTGGCGTTGATAAAAAAAGTAAGCATTTCTGAAAAAACTTGCTCTATCTCCTCATTTCTATGTGGTTCATGAATTGTAATTTGCAGTAAAACCTGAGAAACTGCCGATTTTGTAAAAGTATAAACCCCTGGTTGTTGTAAAAATGATTTCAATAAGCTCACTTGCTTGTTTCCAAGAAAATACAAGACTTGCCAAATGTCCTCTGTCAAAAAATCACCAATGTATAGCTCTAAAAAATTTTCCTCATATTGCAAAAACGCTAAGACAGATTTCAAACTTTCAGTTGCTTTTAACTCCATCAACAAAAACAACGCATGTACTGGAAAAGAATGTGAATACACAGACCAATCTTCTGCTGAAAAGTGAGGATAACGTTCTATTGCGTCTTGCAAAACCAATTCTAAATCTTCAATAAGGGTTTCTCGTGGAAGTGTTAAAATTTCTTCTAAAACTGAAATACTGTCCTTAAAACCAATTTGATACAATTTATGTATTTGTGGATGATTAAAATCTAAAGGCAAAACCCTGTCAGTAACTGGCGGTTCAATGCCTACTATTTCTTCAAGATCGTCGTCTTCATAAAACCCTAAATCATATTTTAACATTTCTACCTTTCCTACAAGCGCTGCTATTTGCGGATTTTCTTGGTCAATATCTCTATAAAATGCCAATCTATTTTCGGCCAAAGGCAAATCTCTTTTGGCGATTGCAAACAACACGGTAGAATAATAGTAGGCTTGTACTTCAGAAAAATGGAACTCCGAGCGCTCGGGGGCAAATGATTTTAAATCTAAATGCTCTCCTAAATATTCCAATGCCTGATCGGGTTGATTGATACTTATGAAATGATTTGCAGCATTCAACCGTGCATGTAAATAATCGGGGAATTGCTCTATCAATTTCATGTTTGTTGCCAAAGCTTTATCATAGAGCTTCATCTTCATAAAGGCAACAGTGAGGAAGTTTACTAACTGAGGTAAATTGGGATTTTCTTTTGCAAGTTTTTCTAACTTCCGAACAAGAACTTTATCAACGTTTTTTTGAATCCTTAAAGTCATTTCTTTTAATAATTTGACTTGCGAAGGCGTTACATTGTATAATCGATTGACAAAATCGTTGTCGAATGAAATTTTTATCTCGCTGTTTAATGTGTTGTTATTCATGTTTAAATTTGTTTTGTTTTAAAGTTTCTATTCATCAGAACCGAATTTTATTTAAGCTGTTTTTGTTAAAGACTTTCGTTGGTTTTCATCATAACCGAGTTTTCCAATTTCAAAATCATTAAAAAAAACCGAAATTATTTGATTTTTTGCCATGATTAATACAATGATGGATTTTTCTTCAAGTTTTCGATTTTATTGACAATAAATTCATTAAAAGCTTGCCATTCATCAAAATGTTGTAAAACTTTTAATAATGTATCAATCGTCGGATTTTCTCCGTTTTCAAGCTTTGAAATGGTTAATGGCGAAAGTGCTAATTCTTCTGCTCATTGCTTTTGTGTAAGCTTTCGTGATTTTCGAGGCCATTTGCACCATTCGCCAAAATTATATTTCACTTCTTGTATTGTGATAAAATTCAACATAAAATTTATACTATCATATACAAAATTAGATTTTTTATCTTATATCGATATTATAATATGTTTTTATGTGAAAATTAAAATCGAGATAGTGAAAAAATAATTTCAAACTCAAGTTGCCATTTGCATTTTTAAAAAGTCATTTTTCGAATATGATTTTATTGCATTGTGCCTTAATGAAGGACTATTTTTATAAAAAACATTGACAGGTTTTATCGAAATGGAAGTCATTAAAAACGTCATCAAAATTGAAAATAACTTTACTTCTTACAAAAAACATGATGATATTTACTTCCAAAAAATCAGCCATCATAAATTTCGAAGGTTTGCCATCATTTTTACAACATATCATTTGATATTTTTGAAAGTCTAAATATCTTGCCACAAAATTGTTCATTTCCCTAAAACCAACTTTTTAAACTCGTGAATTCCTCTATCCTTGCTTTTGATTTGTCTTTTGAACCAGTGTTGCAATATCACATTCCACGGGCATTGATTGTGGAACAAAAAGGAACAGCGATGGGATATTTCGTTAAGTTGGCCAACCCAGAAACGCTTCGTTCACACCATATTGAAGTCGATGCAACGGCAAAAGAATTGTTGCGCTTTTGCGATCAGTTGCACCCGAATTTCTTATTCAAAAAATACAATCAAAACAAAAAAACAGCCACTCCCCTTTCGGTTTTGTTGGAAAATCCATCCGTCAAGAAAGTTATTCATCAATCGATCGAATTGATTTTGGCTCAATTTTTCCAAATTATTGAAAAAAGTGCCTATCCTCTTTCGTTTCAGGTGCAAAGAACATTGCCTTTTGAACCCTTTCGGGTTGTTTTTGCGGAGGTTCCTTTGCATCCAAAATTGTATTTTCACAAAACAGACCAGGTTTTGAATTACCGTTTGCATTTGCTGGTCCATGAGCAAGAATTGATTCCTCGTGAACATTCGATTACAATCTTGTCGAACGAACCTGCTTATGTTTTGCTCGACCAAAAGATTTACCAACTCAACCCTATCAATGCCAATAAACTCAAACCTTTTTTGAACAAAGAGGTGCTGGAAATTCCAAAAAGAACAAGCGTTGACTATTTTAAAACGTTTATCAAAAGTGTGGCGCAGAAAGTATCCATCGAAGCGGAGGGTTTCGTGGTGTTGCCGTTTCATGATTGTATAGCGTGTTTGATGCGCCCAACTACGACCATTTTTAGTGACGTTTATTTCTTGGAAGTTTTCTTTGTTTATGAAAAACATACTTTTTCTATTTTAGACAAAAAACAAAAGCATATTTTGTTGGAAGTAAATGAAAATGAAGATTTTACGGTGTATGAAACCCAACGAAATGCAGCACAAGAAAACCGTTTCATCGAAAGATTAAAAGCCTTGGGATTGACTTTTTTGAACAATCAGCTTGCTACCTTTGATCCGAATATCGAAACGCTTGATGCTTTTTATAATATGACGCAACTCATTGAAAGAAAGGACGTTTTGGCTTCCGAAAAAATCTATTTTGATTTGCAATTGAATCAACGGAAAATCAATGATTCGCTATCGAAACTTTTCACTGATCTTCAGAAAAAAAATGATTGGTTTGACCTCAACATTACGGTTGAAACAAGCGGTTTTCGGTTTCCATTTACCTCGCTTGTGCCTCATTTGAAAAGTGGGGAACGACTTTTTTCTTTGCCCGATGGTACGCATTTTTTGATTCCAATGGAATGGTTCAGCCGTTTTAAATCGTTATCGCAGTTGGGAAAAATTGAAAAAGACACTTTTTTGATTCAAAAAAATCAATACATGCTTCTAGAGGAAGCGCGTCTTGTGGATACAAAACCCATTCATGCCAATGCGGTGGTTTATGAACCGACAGGCAACGTGCAAGCCACTTTGAGAACGTATCAAAATGAGGGAGTTGACTGGTTGGTGCGCAATTAT
The DNA here is from genome assembly GCA_040379105.1 of Flavobacterium sp. Classification (GTDB taxonomy): domain Bacteria; phylum Bacteroidota; class Bacteroidia; order Flavobacteriales; family Flavobacteriaceae; genus Flavobacterium. The sequence continues at coordinate 2,846 of JBEILV010000154.1, read as the reverse complement.
CAGCGGGGATTTGGCTCTTGCTTGGCAGATGATATGGGTTTGGGGAAAACCTTGCAAACCTTGACTTATTTGGATTTTGTGTTTACCCGATTCCCACAAGATTTTGGGAATGTTACGTTACCCAAAACAATGGATTTGTTTAGCGCCTTGGAAAGTGACCATAAAAAGTTGAAAGCGTTGATTGTGTCGCCTAGTTCGTTGACATTCAATTGGTTTCAAGAAAGTAGAAAATTTTGTCCTCATTTTTCTCGACTTCGCTATGTGGGCGCCGATCGAAAAATGAAACAAAAAGCCATTTCAAATGCCGATTTGATTTTTACTTCCTACAGCGTTTTGCTTCGCGATATTGATTTCCTACAAAAACATTCTTTTCATTTTATCATCATCGACGAAAGTCAGCAAATAAAGAACCGAAATTCGAAAATTTACAAAGCCATCAATGCCATTCAAGCCACGCACAAAGTGTCGTTGAGTGGCACGCCAATCGAAAATTCGCTGAGCGATTTGTGGAGTCAAATGCAGTTTATCAACCCAAATTTGTTGGGAAGTTATGCGTTTTTTGACCAACATTTTAAGAAACTTATCGAAAAAAACAAAGATGAAGAGGCGGTCAAGGCACTCAAATTGTTGATTGAGCCTTATTTATTGCGACGCACCAAAACAGAAGTTTTGCAAGATTTGCCCGAGCTTACCGAACAGATTTTTTATTCTAAAATGGCTAAAGAACAAAGCAAACGCTATGAAGAAGAAAAATCGAAAGTACGAAACTATTTGATTGAAAATAAGTTACATCCGCAACAAGCATCAGGTGGCGGTGCAAGTTTGTCTGTTTTGAATGCTTTATTGCGCTTAAGACAATTGTCTAATCATCCGAAACTATTAGGATTGGAAGCCAATTCTGGCAAGTTTGAAGATGTTTCGGCATATCTAGAAACGTTGATTCGTTCGGGACAAAAAGTATTGATTTTCAGTTCTTTCACTTCTCATTTGAAAATTTACACCGATTGGTGTGCTCAGCAAGGTCATGCTTACAGTTTGCTCACTGGCGAAACTGCTTTGAAGAAAAGAGAGCAAGAAGTGAACCGATTTGAACATCAGGATGACTGCTTGTTGTTTTTCATTTCGTTGAAAGCGGGCGGCACGGGCTTGAACTTAACGAGCGCGTCCTACGTGTTGATTCTCGATCCGTGGTGGAATCCGTTTCCGGAATTGCAAGCGATTGGCCGGGCACATCGCATTGGGCAAACACAGCAAGTGCATGTGGTGCGATTCATTGCGCAACAAACCATTGAAGAGAAAATCAACTTGTTGCAAGCCTCTAAAAAAGAATTGTCAGACAGCCTGTTGGAAGCTCAAATCAATGCAACCATGATCGAACAAATTGATTATCTTTTGGCGTGATATTTCAGAAAATTAGTTTTATAAGTGTGTATTTTTCGAATTTTAGTGCTATTAGGCGCGTCGTATTGTTTAGTTCTATTCAATTAAAAACTGCTCTAGTATTTCTAATTCATCAGTATTGAAATTCAATGAGCTATGTTCGGCCGAGACAAAATTGGCAAAGTCACATTCAAAACAAATTTTAATAATACCAACAATTTTTGATTGTTTTTTAAAAATTAATAGATCTCTAAAAATGGGCATACATTCATGATATTCAGTGTTCGCATTTGTTTTACTTTGACAAACATAGCTTTGAATAAATTTTATAGTTTTGAAATTTAATTTTTTTTCGATGAAGAAACGATCAACACGTTCTAAATAAATACTGTCTTTCATCTCAAAGAAACAGTCGTTTAATAATTTCCCGTTTATGGTGTCATTCTGGCTCAAAACACTACCCTTAAATTCATCAATATCTGAATTGTAATATTCAATGAGATCATATTCGAAAATTGTTTTATTGCATTCTTCAATTTCATATTTGTTAATGTCAATTTTAGAACCTGTAATAAACAAATAACTCGTAATTAAAAGCAGTAAAACGAAACAAATCATCATTTGATTTATTGAAAAATTTTTCAAGCGTCTAAATCTTTTATTGACCAATGTTCATCATTTTAAAATTCATAATTTTTGTTCGCTGTAATTGCACTAACCGTCAGAAGCTCAAACGACCCACCGAACATACGCCTGGCTTGGAAAATGAAAGTTCCTTGTGCATTCCGTTTCCAAAAACAATCAAATTAGCTATGGTTGTAACTAAAAATGAGGCAAGATTAGTGATACATAGTTTGAAACTTGTCGAACTTTTGTAGAATTAAAAACCCAACAAGCTTTCGGATGTTGGGTTTAGTTTTTTGTTCTATGAAGTAATAAATAAATGACGAAAATTTTTCGATCGATTATTGAAAATCAATAACATATTTCATGTTTTTGAAAAAACAGAAAACCCAAAAAGCGTAAAAATTTCAATAAAAATATAAATGGCTTTTCAAGTCAAACGAATTCCAATAAAAATTAAAAAGCATGAAAAAAACTTAGTTGCTAGTGGGAAGGCTTAATTATGCACATTTGTATTTTCTATCATCAATTTTTCTAACCTTTATTTAAAGGTTAATTTTTTTTAAGGTGCTATATTAATTTATCACTCTTTTTACACCATTTTTTAGCGTTGAAACATAAAAATTTAATACTAAATCAAGTTTATAATTTACTGATTTTAAAAAAGTTAATACTTTATCAATAGGTACATCTGTAAATTGTTCAACGGTTTTAATTTTTGGAACAGCCTACTTGTTTGTGAACTTCTCAGGCTTATCCAAAAATAATCTTTGATAGCTCATTTTCTGCTATATAATCCACATTAAATTGATCTTACTTGACTTTTATTTCTTAGTGGTGTT
>JBEILV010000153.1:0-6994 GCA_040379105.1 Flavobacterium sp. | reverse complement strand
AGATGTAATTAATTTCTCAAGTTATCGATTTCCTTTAAAGTCAAACCAGTAACAGATGCAATTAAATTGATGTCAACTTTTTCTTTTAAAAGATTTTTTGCTATCAATTGTTTTTCTTCAATTTTCCCTTCTATCTTTCCTTCTATCTTTCCTTCAATCTTTCCTTCAATTTTTCCTTCAATTTTTCCTTCTTCCTTTGCAGTATCAAGTGAATTTTTTATGTCTCTGTAATATTTCAAACTGTCTTCGTATGATTGCACTTGTTCGGGTGTGAACTTGGCAATTTCAGCAGTCTCAAATAATTTTTCAAAAATCTTTTCGTGTAACTTATCTGGAACTTGATCAAGCCTGTTTAGGTTTTTTAATACATATAACCATTTGTCAAAACCCGTTTCTAGTTCATCTATTGTTTTATTGAACTTCGGCATTTCAAGATAGATAAATGTCAACTTATCATAAAACACTTTCTTAGTTTCAATGTCGGTTAACTTTACATCGTATCTAAATTTTTGCTTTTCACTTTTATCTTCTTCAAAAACAAAGTCTAAAATAGCGATGGTGTAAACCGCTTTCAACTCAAAATTCCATTCAGCACGTTTTGCTTGTTCTCTAATCGGAAATGTTGAGTAGAACACTGTTCTGTCTTTAAAATAGTTTTGCTTGGCTTTTTGGAGCTCCACAATAAACTTTTCACCTCTTTCGTTCTCGCAATAGATATCAAAAATGGCTTTTCTGTCAAGGTCGGTGTCGCCTAAATTTTCAGACTTCAAGTAAGTAAGATCTGTAATTTGACCTTGTTCTTCTTTAAGTAATTCATTCAAGAAATTAAGAAGCAAATCCTTGTTTGGAATTTCACCAAAAAGCTTTTTAAAACCGTAGTCTGTAAAAGGATTTATATATTTTTCTTCAAAGTATTTCATTACTTAAATTTTTACAAAGGTAACAAATAATGGTTCTTTTTTAGTTTGTTGTTGATTGTCTGATATTGTGCATCACACAATTAATGATTCAACTATTATAAATAGCGCCTAAAAATTACGCTTCATTATTGTATTGATTTGGTTTGTTATCAATAAATTACCTTCTAAATCTCTCTAAAGAGAAATCTAAAAAGTAATTTATTTTGAATTTAGCAGCTCATTTCAAATTTCAGCCCACCATAAATATTTGTATTTTGAAATTTAAAGTTTAATATAAGAACGATGAGTATCAAATTTCAACCACATCGATACATTCAATATTTTTTTTGAACTTAAGCTTCTTTGAAGAGTTCCGTAAAATATTGATAGAACAACGGAATGGTTTCGATGCCTTTCAAGTAATTGAAAATACCAAAATGTTCGTTGGGCGAATGAATTGCATCCGAATCCAAACCAAATCCCATGAGGATGGTTTTAGATTTTAGTACTTTCTCAAACAAAGAAACAATCGGAATACTTCCGCCCGATCGCACAGGAATGGCTGGCACGCCAAAGGTTTCGGTATATGCACGATTGGCAGCTTGATAGCCAATACTGTCAATAGGCGTTACATAACCTTGACCCCCATGATGCGGAGTTACTTTCACTTTTACTGATTTTGGTGCAATGGCTTCAAAATGTTTGGTAAACAATTCCGTGATTTCGTGCCAATCTTGGTTGGGTACCAAGCGCATCGAGATTTTTGCATAAGCTTTGCTGGCAATCACGGTTTTGACACCTTCGCCTGTGTAGCCACCCCAAATGCCGTTGACATCTAACGTCGGACGAATAGAGTTTCGCTCGTTGGTTACATAGCCAGTTTCGCCATGCACTTCCTGAATATCGAGCGCATTTTTATAATTTTCTAACGAAAACGGTGCTTTTGCCATTTCATCGCGCTCTTCCCTACTCAATTCTTCGACTTTGTCATAAAATCCGGGAATCGTGATGTGGTTGTTTTCATCGTGCAGCGAAGCAATCATTTTTGCTAAAATATTAATCGGGTTTGCCACCGCTCCGCCGTATAAACCAGAATGCAAATCACGGTTAGGCCCTGTGACTTCCACTTCCACATAACTCAAACCACGCAAACCTGTAGTGATGGAAGGTTGTGTGTTGGAAATCATGCCCGTATCGGAAATCAAAATCACATCGTTGGCTAATTTTTCTACATTTCTTGGCACAAACCAACTCAAACTGTTCGAGCCTACTTCCTCTTCGCCCTCAATCATAAATTTGACATTGCAAGGCAAACAGTTTTCTGCCACCATATATTCAAAAGCTTTCACGTGCATGTACATTTGACCTTTGTCGTCGCAGGCTCCACGAGCAAAAATAGCACCTTCAGGATGAATGGGAGTAGTTTTGATGACAGGTTCGAAAGGTGGCGATGTCCATAAATTGATAGGATCGGGTGGCTGCACATCATAGTGACCGTAAACCAAGACGGTTGGCAACTTTGGGTCGATTATTTTTTCGGCATACACAATCGGATAGCCGGGCGTTTCGCAAATTTCGACGAAATCGCAACCCGCCGTTTCAAGTCTTTTTTTAATCACGTTGGCAGTTTCGATCACATCGTGTGCATAGGCAGAATCTGCACTCACAGAAGGAATTTTGAGCAAATCTATCAGTTCGTCAATCAATCGGTTTTTGTGTGTTGCCACATATTGTTTTATTGTATTCATGTAAAATATTTGTAAATGATTTTGTTCAAAATTATAAAAAAAGTTTAGAATATTTTTTTTGATTAATTTGTTTGATACTTAAGTTGAATGATTATATTTGCACCCACTTAATGAAACACACGATTTCTGAAAGCCTGCGGGTGTGGTGAAATTGGTAGACATGCCAGACTTAGGATCTGGTGCTTCACGGCGTGTAGGTTCGAGTCCTATCACCCGCACTTTAAAAACGCTTTAAACTACTTTAAAACAGTATTTTAAAGCGTTTTGCATTAAGCAGCACCCCTAATTATTCCCTCTTATCTTTGAATTTAAGCTGAATCCATATTTCTGAAACGTCGTTTCTGTTGCTTTCAAAAACAAAAGAACATAGTAAAACAAAAATACTTCATAAAAAAATCACCATGACACACCAGCCAACTTTCTATTGATACCGATTTTCAAGGTGCTGTTTTGAGCAAACTTTGCTGCTTATTACGCACATCATTTTTATAAATTCTTAAAAAAGCATTGGCTAAAACCTATTAAACTGAATCAATCTAACAAATTTGGTGTTTTTTAAACCAGAGATTCATGCCCTATTTTCTTTATTTCACTACTGCAATTTGAGGCAGTACGATTTCATTTTTTTTTTTTGCAGTTTGTTGTCTTCTTTTTAAAATGCAATAAAATTTTGTGAATAGGATTGCTTCTTAGCTATCAGAAAAACATGTACTTGCAAACGAATTCGCATGAGGTCTGATGGTTCATAACAGTTGGTAAAAAAACGGTGGCGAAACAAAAGCAGTTTATTTTTGTTTATTTTTAAAATTGAACAACGGAATTCAAATAAAAATTGGGATCAAAGACGAATAAAAAATCTTAAAAAATGCTTTTTTAACTTCAATCTTGTAATGAAAACAGGACACAATCTGTGCCGACTGACGAAGTAATTAGCTCTTGAAAACGCCTTCTGATTGATTCTTTAAATTCGACTGATTTTGTTACTTTAGCGAAAAAAAAGTGAAACCACTTCCGATACTTCTGCTCATTCTTGGTTATTTTTTAGTTTTAATCTTGATTTCGAAACTTGTAGGTAGAAAATCCGATTCGAACGAGACATTTTTTAAAGCCAATAAAAGTGCGCCTTGGTATTTGGTGGCTTTTGGGATGATTGGCGCATCGCTTTCGGGTGTGACATTTATTTCGGTGCCTGGCAAAGTTGAATTTGACCAATTCGTTTATTTTCAGTTGGTTTTGGGTTACATTTTGGGCTATTTCATCATCGGAACGGTACTTTTGCCACTTTACTACCGCTTGAATTTGACCTCAATTTATACGTATTTAGAAGGCAGATTCGGACGATTTACATACAAAACCGGTGCTTCTTTTTTTATTATTTCAAGAACTGTGGGTTCGAATTTACGATTGATGTTGGTGGCAGATGTGCTGCAAACGTTGGTTTTCGACAAACTTTCGATTCCGTATTGGGTCACAGTGAGTGCAACGATTTTGTTGATTTGGGTTTATACGTTTCAGTCGGGCATCAAAACGATTATTTGGACCGACACCTTGCAAACGCTGTTTATGCTGGTTTCTGTGGGGGTTTGTATCGTGATGATTTCGTCAGATTTAGGACTTAATATCAACACGATTAGTTCGTTCGTGGCAGAAAGTGCGTATTCGAAAACGTTCTTTTTCGAAGATTTTAGCAGCAGTCAATTTTTCTGGAAACAATTTTTTGCGGGATGTTTTATTGCGATTGTCATGACGGGTTTGGACCAAGATATGATGCAAAAAAACCTGACGTGCAGGAATTTAAAAGAAGCTCAGAAAAACATGTTTTGGTTTACGATTGTGTTGACGATTGTGAATTTTTGCTTTTTAGTTTTAGGACTTTTACTGACGGCTTACGCCAAAAAGCACCAAATTGAGGCCACAAGAGATGCGCTTTTTCCCGTCATAGCCAATGAATATTTAGGAGTTGGTGTCGCGCTTTTCTTTATTTTAGGGTTGATTGCCGCTGCCTATTCGAGTGCGGATAGTTCGCTCACTGCCTTGACGACCTCTTTCAGCATTGATATTTTAGAGATCGAGAAGAAATATAACGCACAAAAACAAGAGTTGATGAGGAAAAGAATCCACCTGATGTTTGTAGGGCTTTCCATTTTAGTGATTCTTTTGTTTAAATATGTGATTAACGACAGCAGCATCATTGACAAAGTATTTAAGTTTGCTGGATTCACTTATGGACCATTGCTGGGATTGTACAGTTTTGGATTGTTTACCAAAAGAAGTGCGAAAGATGTATTGGTGCCGTTTTTGGCGGTTTTTTCGGTGGCAAGTTCGGTGGTTTTGAATCTTTACAGCATGGATTGGTTTGGATTCAATTTCGGATTTGAAATATTGATTGTGAACGGATTGATTATGTTTTGTGGACTTTGGCTTTCGGGCTTGGGCATGGAAAAAAGTGGCCATAAAGTGGTTTAACGTTTGCGTTTTACTTGATCAGAGACAAATTCGAGTTTTAGCATTTGAATATGGTTGAATGAAAAAACAAAAAAATCAATTCAGGCATTATTCTCCACCGCAATGATTACTTCATTTTTTTGGTTATCAACTCTTTTTAGAATTCTATCTAAATAGTCATCGCCAAATTGATTTCTAACCCAATAAATCTCGTTTGTCAATGCTTTGATTTCCTTTTCGCTTGATTTTGGATTGATTGATTTTCTTCCTAATCTCCCTAATGTTCTTACCGAAAGTGTATGGTACTTTTTTAAATCTTTTATGAGCATTTTTACGAAGTTAGCTAAGCTTTCTTCATTCCCAGCCAATATTTTTAAATATACTTTAAGGTTTTCTAATGCTTTTGCTTCCAGCGCAATATCACTTCTTCCCGTTTTATAGTTCGGTTTGAAGTTTTTTATGTTTTCATAATTATTCCAAAAGTCTTTTGAAAGTGATAATTTGTTTTCTTCAAATTCGCATTGTGTATTAACCAATAATTCTTCAAATGTTATTTCTTTAATATTGGCATTAATCTCTTCTTCCTTTTCAATAATCTGAGCAAATAGGCTCAACCCTTTTTTTCGCAATACGTTGAGTTGGTATTTATCAAATGCTTTTGCAGTTTTTACTCTTGTTGGTAAATTGCTAATCTTTTTAATAACCTCTGGATATTTTTCTTCAATATCTTTGAACGTATTTCTGATGTGTGTGGAAGTATTTACTTCGCCACCTTCGTCTGGATTTTGATTTAGTTTATTGTAAAGACCTGATGCTGTTGGTTCTTCTTCTTCATCAAACATTTTAGCATCTTCTCCTAACGAACTATGAATTAAGAACATTTTTTGAGCTGCAATTTCTCTTGATTTCACAATATCAGCACCAATTTCAGAAGGGAAAAAGTTATAAATATATAATTCATCAAATACCTTTGCTCCAATACGATTTATACGACCTACTCTTTGTATAACCCTTGTTGGATTCCAAGGAATATCGTAATTGATTATTACTCCCGCACGGTTTAAGTTGAACCCTTCAGAAAGTTTATCACTCGTTAATAAAACATCAAAGTGATTGGTTTGCATCCCTTTGTATTGTGCGTTGTAATCTGTATTTAGATTTTTAGCCAATTCTTTTGAAACTTTACCATCGCAAACGATTAATCGAATTCCGAATTTCTCACGGAAATAGGGTTCCAAATGTTTTATAGTATCAACATATTCTGAAAATAATATTACTTTTCTGTTTTTGTCAGCTGCTAGAATGGCTTTTATTTCATCGGCGATACGTTCTCTTTTTGGATCGTTATCTACAATTTTCAATGCTGTCAATTGATTTTGTATTTCCTGAAATACCATTATATCACTTTCTATATCTGCTAAAAAATCTGTTCTTCTTTGAAAATCATTTACATCATAAACCGTATTGTTTTTAGGTACTTTTTTATTTAATAAGTCTTTTGAATATTCGCTTAAAACCCTATCAATATCATCTTCATCATACATTTTTATTTTGTCAATCAATCCTCTGTCTAATATGTACTTACCGTTTGATTTTTCAATGAAATCTCTAACCATAATATGGACTTGTAAAAATCTGTCGATGGACTGACTAAATGCTCCAAAGGAGCTTTCGAAACGTTTTACTAATAAACGTCTCATAAAATCAAATAAGTTCTGTTGTTGTTGGAATTGTCTGTTTCCTTGTTCGTCTAATTTTTCTTCATCAACTATTTTTTCATAACTGAACGGCTGGTAGATTGCACCTTTGAACCTTCCGTTTTCTTCAAAATATTCGTTTAGAATTCTGTCGTAAAATGTGTTTTGTTCGTGCGTTAAATGATAAAATAATTCTATTGGGTCT
>JBEILV010000152.1:0-7024 GCA_040379105.1 Flavobacterium sp. | reverse complement strand
TATCTCGCATTAAAGTACAAAATTAAACCCAAAAAAAAGAATAAATAAAACAATCTATTTAAAAAAAATCATAAAACAATAAATAGAAATACAGCCAAAAATAAAGTTCCAACCAAAAATCTAACAATGTGGGTAAGTATTTTCATGTTTTTAAGCTAATTTTAAATGAATCAATGCAAAAACAGCATAATTGAGCATGTCTTGATAATTGGCTTCAATGCCCTCAGAAACAATAGTTTGTCCTTTGTTGTCTTCAATTTGCTTCACACGCAAAAGTTTTTGAAGAATCAAATCTGTGAGCGAACTCACGCGCATGTCCCGCCACGCTTCGCCGTAATCGTGGTTTTTAGCTTCCATTAAAGCTTTAGTTTCTGCAATTTTTTTGTCGTAGAGCAGGATGGCTTCTTCCGTTTTTAAATCGGGTTGTGCCGCAATGCCTAGTTCAATTTGAACCAACGCCATGATGGAATAATTGACAATTCCAATAAATTCGTCGGTTTGATTTTCGGCAATTTTCTGCACACTATTTTCCTGTAATCCTCTAATTCTTTGTGCTTTAATGAAAATTTGATCGGTCAACGATGGCAATCTTAAAATGCGCCAAGCACAACCATAATCACTCATTTTTTTTATAAATAAATTCCTACAAACGTGAATCACTTTGTCGTAAGCATCGGAAGTTGTAATCATTATTGATGTATCTTTGTAAGGTTTTCAAAAATACACTTTTTAGGTTGTACAAAAAAACTAAATTTTAAACCCTTTTTCTATACAAAATGTTAATTAATTGTCGAGGCATCTTGGTCGATGTATCTGAACCCAAAGTCATGGGAATTTTGAATGTGACGCCCAATTCTTTCTATGATGGTGGAAAATTCCATCAACAAGATGCAGCACTGCGTCAAGCAGAAAAAATGCTTTCGGAAGGCGCAAATTTTATTGATGTTGGTGCTTGTTCCACCAAGCCTAATGCCGAGTTTGTTTCGGAAGCGGATGAAATTTCAAGATTAAAACCTGTACTTGAGGCCTTCGCAAAAGAATTTCCAAAGGCTTTGATTTCTGTCGATACTTTTCGTGCAGCTGTTGCAGAAATGGCTGTAAAAGAGGGAGCTGCAATTGTTAATGATGTTTCGGTAGGAAACCTAGATGCCAATATGATTCCAACCGTCGGCAAATTACAAGTGCCTTACATTATGATGCACTCAAGGGGCGATGCTGCCACGATGCAAAATCTGACGCATTACGACGATTTGATAAAAGAAATCTTGTTCTATTTTTCTCAAAAAGTGGCTTTCGCCCGAAGTTTGGGCATCCATGATTTGATCATCGACCCTGGTTTTGGTTTTGCAAAAACAATGTCACAAAACTATCATTTGCTCAAAAATCTGTCTCTTTTTCAAATGCTTGAATTGCCTATTTTGGTGGGAATTTCAAGAAAATCAATGATTTACAAACATCTCGATATTTCTGCCAGCGAAGCTTTGAACGGCACCACTGTTTTGAATACTTTAGCACTTTCGCAAGGTGCCAACATTTTACGTGTGCACGATGTGAAAGAAGCAGTCGAAACAATTCAACTTTATTCAATTTTTAAAAATTCTTAATCATGCGTTATTTTGCTATTTTATTTTTGGTTTTAATGATTTCTTGCGATGACAAAAAGGTGGATTTGCCATTGTACGAAAAAACACAATTGAAAGAAGTGATGGATCATTCATCCATTTATTTTTTTTATAATGCGGATGCGAAAAAAGAACCTTTTTTGGATGTCAACGACAACAACAGAATTGGCACAACGAATTGGGTTTTTCATATCGATAAAAAGATTTCGCTCAAAGAAGCGATTCCTGCTTTGATTGGATTTCAAAACAAAAGAGCCAAAGCCGAAATGCACAAAAAAGAAGATTTTAAGCACTATTTTTCCTATATGGATGCTTCGCAAAAAACCTTGGCTTTTACCGATTTTACGACGACAACCTATACTTTTAATAATTATTTTTCGTCTCAATATGTGAAGGAAAACGCAGATTATCATCAACATTTTGAAATCATGAGTGTCAACTTTTTAAATGAAAAATCGCTGTATATCAATGGCGAATCGATTGAAATGGATGAAATGAACACTTATATTTTGGATTATTTAAGTTTTCAAAACAATACAAATAAAGCATTGATTTATTTGAATTTTGAACAAAATTGTAGTTTCGGATTTTATGTAGCGCAGGTCATGAAATTGCAAGAAATTGCCAACGAAAAAGTGCTCATTGCACCGGTTCAGTTTGTTTATGATGAAAATTTATTGACTTCTTGTGATTGTAAATAGATTAAACATTTTGTGGAGTCTAAACTCAAAAAAACAAAAAATCATTGCTTAAAAAAAATATTTAAATAATTTTTGTAACTCAAAGAATTTTAATCAGATAGAAATGGCAACCACTATAAGAATGACACCAACACTCAGCGGTAAATCATCAAAACAATTTAATGCTTCTCTTTCAAAAAATAGTACTTCCAAAATTTCCGGCGAAAGAAAAGAGCGTATGTCTGATTTAGTGCAAAAAGTTTTATCAAATAAAAAAAAGTAACTTGAACCTTTTTGACTTTCATTTCTCAGAATTAAATGAAAATGACAAACTTGGTGTTTTTGATTGTGGTGAGGAAGAAATATATAGGTTCTTAAAAGAAGATGCGTTAAATTTTCAAAGTGAAAAAATGACGAATACTTTTGTTTTTAAAAATGAATTAGGCGATGTTGTCATTTTTTTTTCCATATCAAATGATTGTCTCAATGATGTGCGTTATGAAAATAGTGTCTGGAATAAATTTCATCGAAAAATTAAACTTCCAAACAATAAGAGAATCAGACAATATCCATCTGTAAAAATCACACAACTCGGAATCGACTTATCAATTCAAGGAAAAGGATTGTCACATCAATTGTTAGATTTTATAAAGTATTGAACTTTTGAACAACACAAACCAGCTTGCAGATTAATCATTCTAGATTCTTTAAATAAAGACTTACAAATTAATACGTATTTAAAGAATGATTTTGTCTTTTTATCAGATGCTGATAAAGACAGCAAACATCGATTTATGTATTTTGATTTGCTTAGATTGCAATAAAATAAATACTGAAAATATTTACTTCCACTTAATATTACAACCGATACTTGGTTTTTGAATTGGATTTAAAACTCTGTTATACAACAAACTATCAATCGCGTTTCTCAAATCACTTCCGCTCACGGGAATGCCATTGTTGGGTCTAGAATCGTCGAGTTGTCCTCGATAATACAATGCATTATTTTTATCGAACAAATAGAAATCGGGGGTGCAAGCCGCATCGTAGGCTTTGGCGATGGCTTGCGTTGCATCATACAAATAAGGAAAGTCGATATCATTTTGAAATGCAAATTCACGCATTTTCTCGGGTCCATCTTGCGGATATTTTTCAATATCGTTACTCGAAATGGCTACAATGCCAATGCCTTCGACTACATAATCATTGCTTATTCTAACGATTTCTTCCACAACATGCAACACAAAAGGGCAGTGGTTGCACATAAATATGACCAACGTGCCTTTGTCGCCCTGCACATCAGCGAACGAAATAGGAAAATTACCATTGGTGTTTGGCAATAAAAAATCGGGAGCTTTTGTGCCTAATGGCAACATATTGGAAGGGGTTTGGGCCATGATTTTATTTTTTTGGATGCGTGACAAAGTTAACCATTCTTTTTGTTGACAACGATTTCAACTCTTCGATTTTTGAGTTCTTCTTCTGAATTTTTTTCTGGAATTTCATAAATTGGTTTTGAAACCCCAAATCCTTCGTAACTCATTCTACTTCTTGCAATTCCTTTTTTGATTAAATACCGATAAATTGTTTTGGCTCGGTTTTCCGAAAGCTTGATGTCGCCACCAATATTGCAACACATGTGGCCTTCAATCTTAATAGAAACCTCTTTGTTTTTTTCCATAAATGCCACAATCTTATCCAAATAGGGTTCGGATTTTAAAATAATTTGCGGAGTGTCGATGTAAAAATGAATGTCGAAAATTTGAATTCTATCGCCGTCTTTTGCCTCTTCAAATTGTTTATAAAACAAATTCAAATTCATGGGTTGATGATGGTAAATGTTTTTTGGCTTTATTGAAGGATTTTGTACTTTTCTTAAAAAAGGATTGTCCGAAATCTTTTCGGGTTGTGTTTCAACCGAATCTTTTGTTTGAATTTCAGTTTCATGACTAAAATAAACTTCAACTTTCCGATTTTTAGCTAAAATACTATCGGCTTCAAAAATTTCGCCAATGGCAATAGATTGATAATCTTTTGAAAAAACAAAGCCGTTTTCTTTTAATATATTTTCAATACTTTCATTTCTGCTAGCAGCCAAAATAAAATTATAAGAATCACTATGCAACGAATCGCAATAAGCTTTCAAATTTTGAACAATCAAAGTTTCGTCATTATTTTGCATCCAAAGATTGAAGCTTTCAACAGAAACTGATGTAGGTTTTGCCTCGTCTTGATCAAAGAAAAAGGTATAATGCTGTTGTCCTTGCAGCAAAGATGAAAATAGAAGCAAACCTATAATAATCAGTATTTTGTACATATTTATTGGCTTAAAACGGTTATTTCTACACGTCTGTTGGCAGCTCTTTCAGCTTCGTTTTTCTCTGGAATGGGATAAATTGGTACCGTACTTCCGTAGCCTTTAAATCTTACACGTTCACTCGGAATGCCATATTGAACCAAAAAATTCTTGATAAATTTTGCCCGATCCGTAGATAAATTTCGTTGGTCTTTAGGAATGCAACAAATATGTCCGCCTATTTCAATCGTCATATTTGGATGTAAAATCAACGCATATAAAAGTTCGAAAAGCCTTGGTCTTGAATCATTTACAATAGCAAAAGTATTGATGTGAAACTCTAAGTTTTCCATGACCAATTTTTCGCCTGCTGGTGTTTCGCCTAATTTTTTAATCCATGCAGCGTTCAAATTTAATTCTGATTTCGAACCATCTGGATTGGTAATCACAATAAAATTTGGATATTCGATGGCAGGTTTGGTTGGGATAACTTCGATTTTCTGTTCTTCAGGAATCAATGTTACTTCTTGTGACAATTCATTTTTAGACAAAAAGAAAAGTGTTACTCTTCGGTTTTCAGCTTTGTTTTTTCTTTGAAGATGAAGTTTTCCGAAATGTAGTTTTTTAAAATCGTCTCTGATTTTGATTTTGTTCTTTATTTTTTCATGCACAAACTGGACTCTTTTTGCCGAAAGTGTATCGTTGTAGCCTTCGGTGCCATCTTGGTCTGTAAATCCGTTGATCGATAAAACTTTAGATTCATTGTTAACTAACAACCATTTTTCTAATTTTAATTGTTCTGATTTACCCAATGAATAGGCATCGCTTTCAAAAAAAATATCGAAAGTTTGTTGTGAATGCAAACTTTGGCAGATCAAGTAAAAGAGAAATATTTTGATTTTTAAAGTCATAGCAAATTCAGAACGAAAAAATGATGTTAAAATTACAACATTTCATAAAAAAAGCGACCCTAAAGTCGCTTTAATTATCAAATACACATTCTTTTTATTTTGTAAACAATAACTCTCTGTATTTTGTAAGTGTCCAAATTTCATCGTCCACTAATAATTCTAATTTGTCAGCATGATAGCGAATTTCTTCGAAAAATGGTTTGACCACATTGCAATATTCTGCTGCCATTTCTTCGGCGTTGCTAATATTGTTGGCGTGTTTACGTGCTTCGGTCATCGCTTCTACTTTGCTGTTGATGCCTGCAATGTGACCTGAAATTTCTTTGATCAGATTGATTTGTTCACCAGCAAATTCTTGATAACCTTCACCGAAAATGTTTTTTAATCCACTCACATTTTCAATCAAAATGTTTTGATATCTGATGGCTGTTGGCACAACGTGATTGCGTGCAATGTCGCCTAAAACACGTCCTTCAATTTGAATTTTCTTTGTATATTCTTCTAATTCAATTTCATAGCGTGCTTCAACTTCCACATGGTTCATGATTCCCATTTCGCTAAACAAAGAAAATGCTTTTTCAGAAACTTTCGCTTTCAATGCCAAAGGTGTGGTTTTGTTGTTGCTCAAACCTCTTCTGGCGGCTTCGTCTTCCCATGCTTGGCTGTAACCGTCGCCTTCGAAAAGAATACGCTTGGTTTGCTTGATGTATTCTCTTAAAACATTGAAAATAGCATCGTCTTTTTTCATGTCTTGGTCTTTGATCAAAGCATCCACTTCGATTTTGAAATCTTTCAATTGTTTGGCAACAATAGCGTTTAAAGTCGTCATTGCGTTCGCACAATTCGCATTTGAACCTACAGCTCTAAACTCAAATTTATTGCCTGTAAAAGCGAAAGGAGAAGTTCTATTTCTGTCGGTATTGTCTAATAAAACGTCTGGAATTTTACCCACAACGTTCAATTTTAAATCCGTTTTTTCTTCTGGTGATAATTTTCCGTTAGAAACTACTTCCAATTCTGATAAAACTTTAGTCAATTGCTGACCAATGAACACAGAAATAATCGCTGGCGGAGCTTCGTTTGCACCCAAACGATGGTCGTTGCTTGCAGAAGCAATGGCAGCACGCAACAATTCTTCATATTCATTTACGGCTTTGATTGTGTTGATGAAGAAAGTCAAGAATTGCAAGTTGCTCATTGGAGTTTTTCCTGGACTCAATAAGTTAATTCCTGTATCGGTTGCCAAAGACCAATTGTTGTGTTTTCCAGATCCATTCACGCCTTTGAAAGGTTTTTCGTGGAAAAGCACTTTAAAGTCATGTCTTTCAGCTACTTTTTGCATCACATCCATCAAAAGCGAATTGTGATCTACTGCCAAATTCGTTTCTTCGAAAATAGGTGCCAACTCAAATTGGTTGGGTGCTACTTCGTTATGACGCGTTTTTACTGGAATTCCCAACAACATACATTCATTTTCCAAATCTCGCATGTAATTCAAAACACGAGTTGGAATTG
>JBEILV010000151.1:0-7138 GCA_040379105.1 Flavobacterium sp. | reverse complement strand
TTGATTCAAGTGCCTTCGTTGAACGAAAGAAGAGACGATATTCCGATGTTGATTAAGCATTTTTCCCAGAAAATTGCCGAGGAACAAGGGTCGCTTCCTAAAATATTTTTACCCAATGCCATTGAAAAATTACAACAATACGATTGGACAGGCAACATTCGTGAACTCAGAAATGTAGTGGAAAGATTGATCATTTTGGGCGGTCAGCAGATTTCTGAGGAAGATGTTGTAATGTATGCTTCTAAACAATAAAAAAAATTCATGGAACTTAAAAAAATAAATCCTTTCCTTCAAAAAGCACTCATTGAGCATGATTTAGCGGTTGCCAACGAAATGCAGGAAGCCACTTTTTCAACCTTGAAAAGCGGTGCAGATGCCGTCATTCAATCGCCTGAGCAAACGGGCAAAACGACAACATTGGTCCTCAATGTGATTCAAAAATTGAAAGAACCGTTTGAAGAATCGCCTCGTGCGTTGATTTTGGTCACTGACAAAGCCAAAGGCGTAGAAATGAAAGAAATGTTCGATAAATTGGGTACTTACAACCAACTTCGGGTTTATATGGTGCACGACAAATCGGATTTGGATTATGACAAAAACCAAATTTCAATGGGTATTGATGTGCTCATCGGTACTCCAGATCGTTTGAATTTGATGTTTTCTGGCGCAGGTTACAACGTCAATAAATTGAGTTTGATTGCTTTTGACGATTTCGATGTGTTGTTGCGCAACAGGTTTGAAGCTGTTATTTTGCGTTTGTCCGACAGTATTTTGAAGGGACAACGCATTGCTTTTTGCAGTCAGATTACAGAAAAAGTGGAGATTTTATCTGATAGAATTATGAACGAACCCATTTTCTTTGAAGCGTAAATGGGTTTTATAAAATGCCTCTCGCTTTGATTTCCAGGTACTTGTTAATGGTGTCGAGGGTCAAATTTTCGGGTTGTGTCAAGATGGAATAAATGCCGTATTTTCTTAATTCATTCACAATCAATCGTTTTTCGAAAGCGAATTTTTCTGCAATCACTTTGTCATACACTTCTTGCACCGTCGATGCTTTTCCGTGAATGATTTCGTTGAGTTCAGTATTTTGAAAGAAAACAACCACCAGTAAATGGTTTTTTGCAATCGCTTTCAGATATTTCATTTGTCGGTTCAGTCCGTCTAAAGTTTCGAAATTGGTGTAAAGCAAAATCAAACTTCGATGGTTGATGTTTTTCTTAATGTCAATATACAATCGGTTGTAATCGCTTTCAAAAAAATCGGTTTGAATGCGGTACAAATTCTCTAAAATCAATTGCATTTGCGAGGTTCTTTTTTCTGCAACGACACGATTTTCTACTTTTTTGGAAAAAGTAAACATGCCCGCTTTGTCGTGTTTTTTCAAAATAATATTCGATAAAACCAACGTGGCGTTGATGGAATAGTCCAACAAACTCAAGCCGTTGAAGGGCATTTTCATCACCCGACCTTTGTCGATAATCATATAAACCGACTGCGATTTTTCGTCTTGAAACTGATTGACCATCAACTGTTGTCGCTTGGCTGTGGCTTTCCAATTCAAGGTGCGCAAATCATCGCCATTGACATATTCTTTGATTTGCTCAAATTCCATCGTGTGACCAATTCGTCGGATTTTTTTCACACCATATTGCACTAATTGGTTTGAAAAAGCCATCAAATCATATTTTTTTAACTGAATATACGATGGATACGTGGGCACCATTTGCTCGCCTTGAAAACGAAATCTTCGTGCAATCAATCCGAGGGGCGAACCTACATACACATTCAAGTCGCCGAAAGTATATTCGCCTCTTTCGGTGGGTCGCAGAAAATATTGAAACTGATCGATGGTTTGTGCTTTGATATTTCTTTTGACAAAAAAATCTCGCATTTGAAATTGAAAAGGCACTTCATCAATAATCTTGACAGAAATCTTAAAAGTATAATGATTCTGAACCGTGATAATTACTGGATTTTCATCGCCATTCGAAAACTTTTCAGGTGCTTGTCTTTGGGCTTCAATGCCTGTTTTTGCAAAGAAAACAATCAAAATATCGAGCCCGATAAAAAGAACCAACATCAACAACAAATACCAAGTGATTTGATACAACCACGGCAATATATACGCAGTACAGAAAAGTGTAACCACGCCAATGAGTAGGTAGAAAACTATGTTGTTGAGATAGAGACTTTTTATCTTTTTCAAAATCGTATTTTTTAAAAATTACCGAGGAATTTCGATGCTTTCGATGATTTGTTTGATGATTTGTTCGCTTGTGATGCCTTCCATTTCACGCTCAGGACTCACAATAATTCTATGTCTCAAGACCGGAAGTGTGGCGTCTTTGATGTCTTCGGGCGTCACGAAATCACGGTTGTTCAACGCCGCAAATCCTTTCGCTGCATTCAAAATGGCAATGGAAGCCCGAGGCGAAGCACCTAAATATAAAAAGGCATTTTCGCGGGTGTTGTGCACAATTTTGGCAATGTATTCCACTAAATTTTCTTCCACCACAATTTGTTTGACCAATTGTTGAAATTCAGCAATCATTTCGCCTGTCAAAACAGCTTTGATGTCGTCTAATTTTCCTAAATTGAGCAAAGCGTGTTCTTTTTCAAGAATCAAAACTTCCTCAGCCAACGACGGATAATCGACGGTAATTTTGAATAGAAATCGGTCCAATTGCGCTTCAGGCAAACGATAGGTTCCTTCTTGTTCAATGGGGTTTTGCGTGGCCATTGCCAAGAATGGACGTGGCATTTTGTAAGTGACGCCGTCAATCGAAACTTGACGTTCTTCCATCACTTCAAACAAAGCGGCTTGTGTTTTGGCGGGAGCACGGTTGATTTCGTCAATCAAAATGAAATTTGAAAAAATAGGACCTTTTTTAAATTCAAATTCAGATTTTTTCAAATCGAAAATGGAAGTTCCCAAAATATCTGACGGCATCAAATCGGGTGTGAATTGAATTCTACTGAAACCTACCGACAATGTTTTTGCCAATAATTTAATCGTGATGGTTTTTGCCACTCCCGGCACGCCTTCAATCAACACATGACCGTTGGATAAAATGGCAACTAAAAGTTGGTCAATCATTTTGTGCTGACCGACAATCACATGGCTGATTTCTGATCTAATTTCCGAAATTGCTTTTTGCAACGGGGCAAGATTGATTCTTGATTCAAAATTTAACGACGTTTCATTTGTGTTTTGCTCTTCCATAATGTTTGGTTTTATTTCCAGAATTCTTCCATCGCACGGTTCAGTGCAATCAAATCTTCTTCGGAATTTTGATACGTTTTTCTACTTTTTTTAATTAATCGAACAATGAGTTGAATGGTTTCGAGTTTTTTACCCGATTTTAAATGTAATTTTTTGATGAAATCTTCGCTCAAATCGTCTGTTTCCATATAGAAATCGGTTCTGATTTTTTCTAAGAAAAAGATGATTTTCTTTTCGATGATCACGTTGTGACTTCCTTCTTGGAAATATAAATTCCCGATTGTTTTTGTAAAATCGACGGTTGTATTTTTAAGCGGAATGATGATCGGAACTTTTCGTTGTCTTCTTTTGGCATTGAAAATCATGAAAATCAACATCCCAATCAAAAAGAAATACCAAGCCCATTTCAAAGCAGGTTGACTTAAAATATAGCGCATCGGCGAGCTAGACATTTCGCTGATTGTTTGATCTTTCAAGAACCATTTTATTGTTTTTTCTTCTGGAATATAAGACAAGAGTTCGGCTGCGTATTTGGCATGGTTGGCTTTCAAAAGATGGTAATTTGAAAATGCAGCAGGCTGTGTGTGCAAGAAAAAAGTACCGTTTTGATATTTGACAGCGATGAAATTTGTGAGTTCGTTTTTACTATCGAAATGTTTTTGATGGCCTAAAACAATCGTTTTTGTACTGTCGAATTTTGAAAAATAAACTCCATTGAAACCACCTTCCATTTTATAAGTAGATTGGAATGGCGATTTTTTGGCAAAATACAGTTGCAAAGTATCGTTGGCATCGTAAAAATAATCGGTCGAGATTTTCAAAGAGTCCAAAAGCACTTCGCTGAATTCGGTTGAGCTGATGAATGCATGATTGCCTTGTCCAACAAAATTTAAAATGGATTCTGTAGATTGTTTATCAATCAAAAACCGATGATTGATGAAAAGTAAAACTTCTGTCCAAACATCGTCGGCATCGTCTTGTACAGAAATTTCTGAACTTGTTTCTTCTGTGATTTCTTCTGCTGTCGTTTCTGAAATTATTTCGATAGCATCTTCGCTAACTGCAATTGTATCGCTTGTTTCGTATTCGTTTGTGCTTTTTTCTATGCTATCAATTTCATATTCATCGTACGCATCTTCATACGTTTCGTTGTATTCTTCTTCGTACTCTTCATCATAATAGCCATCAAAAAAAGAAAAATATTCGTAGGGAGTTTCATTGATTTTCTCCACATCATTCCCTAAAATATTTGAAATTTCTTCATTTAAAACATACAATCCGAGTGGTTTTTTCTCGAAAGTTAAATAATTCGGACTCCAGTCAATAGGCTTGGGACGATTGGCATCGACGAACGCAATGGCACAGATCAGCAAAACCAACGCAGCAATGTATATTTTCAAGGTGTTGCTCATTTTAGATGGTTTTTAAAGTCGTGATAAAATCTGTTTTCATGCGTTCGAAAGTTGCATTATCAATTTCAAAAGCCCCGTACCAAATATTATTGTAAATATATGAGAGGTAAATGAATTTTTCTTTGAGTGCTGCCGACTGAATTTCACGTACATAATCGGAATTTGTTTTTTCTAAATCCCAAACAATGATGTTTTTTTCGGTCATTTTTTTCAAAAGCCACAAATAGTAATAGCGAATTGCCAACCTCGATTCGCCTTTTTGTATCGTTTCTTGAATTAATTTTTCAAAATCTATTAAATGCAGATTTTTTTCGATGTCTTCAATTTTCAGTAATCTCTTATCGCTTGATTTTCCGAAAATCCATTGTCCTTCTTTATTTAATATAGATTTGACAATCAAATAGATAACAACAATGATTATGGTTACAGCCAAACCTTTTAAAATCCAATCTACCCATTCTTCGGCTTCTTCTGAGCTGCTAAGGTCGAATAAGTTTTCGAAAAAGGACGCCATTTTTTCTTTCAGTCGGTTCCACCAATTTTTTTCGGCAACTTCGGTTTCATACACAAAATCGCTGTCGGAATATTTGTTTTTGAAATGTTGTGGCAACGTTCTTTTGTAAACAATCGTATCGGGCAAAGACACATTCGAAATTTGTGTTGTGTCTTGTGTTATTGTTTCAATAGGCTCATTTTCAATTTCTGAACTGTCGGTTTGTGCCCAACTTATTTGGAAAATGAAATAAAAAAGAAGACAATGTAATAATGTTTTTTTCATCAATTTAATTTTGGTCGTCTCTTTTTCCAATAGAATCTATCAAATCTACGGCACTTAAATTTTCGGTAGTTTCTTTACAAGAATAAAATATAATCCCTTGATTGATAATGACCAAGTTGTGTAAAACATAACTACTTAAGATTAACAATACAAAAATGACACTCATCATGATGCCAACCATGCTCAATGTTTCGTCTTGCGCACTTACACTTCCAGGATTTGGATTGACAAAAAGATTGAAAGCAAGAATCACGTAGGGAATGATTGAAAGAATGACTTGTATCACTTGGATGATGATGAACATAATAATCACGTTGCCCAAAGTCATCCAAAAGTTAGATTTGATGTTGTCAAAACCTCTTGTGAAGCTGTCAATCAATGTTTTATTATCAATTAAAAACACAAAATAGCTTTGGTAAATCCAAGCAATATAAATAGGAAACAAAATGAAGTAAAAGGGCAACCAAAGAATAAAAAAGTTGGGCATTTTAGACATTAATATAAATAGCAAGCCAAAAGGAATTGCCAAAACAATCAAACTGACAAGGAAAATGAACATTTTAGATTTGATTTGCATCAATTGATTCCAAACCTCTTTTTTTGTTAAACTTTCGGATTTTTTATGGGCTACATTTTTCAAAAATAAAATCGGCATTGACATCGAAAATAGAGAAAGTATCGCAATTAAAATAATGAAAATGAAGGCAATAGAAATAAACAACGCAGGATTATTGTTCACATAAGCATCAAAATTATTGCTAGTGCCGTTGCCGATACTTGTAAAAAGTGCTTCAAAATAATATTTGAAAGTAAAGAAAATCAATGTGACCAACACCATTAAAAAAATGCCATTGATGGTAAAATAATGTTTGAAAAATGATTTGCCATGTTCTTTGAAAAACAAAAATGTATCATTCATCACCAAACCGAAGTCTCTTTTTTTAAGTAGTTCCATGTACTTTATTTTTTTATTGATGCGTATATTTTTTTGTGAACAATACTCGGGAAAATTAAATAATAAAAACTGATCATGGCCAATGTGCTAACAATGATCACAACATTGAGCCAATTGGGCATTTCGAGCGAATATCTTGTGATGAAACCTTCCAAAAATCCAGCGGCAAATGTGAAAGGAATGGTGCTGAGAAATATTTTAAGACTGTTTTTAAAACCAATTTTGAGCGATTGCACTCTTGAGAAAGTTTTCGGAAATAGGATAGAAGCTCCCAAAATAAAACCAGCCGCCGATTCGATCACGATGGCAAAAATCTCCATTGAGCCATGAATCCAAATGCCACGAACACTTTCCCAAAAAACACCTTCTTCATAAAATAAGTACTGAAATGCACCAATTTTGATGCAATTTATAATCAAAATTAATAAAGTGCCAATGCCACCAAAAATGCCATAAATGTAACATCGCATGCCGACATACAAATTATTGGCAGTAATCCCAATGAAACTTCCCCAAGTGCTTCCTGATTTGTAAACAGCTACGGGATCTCCCTTTTTAATATTTTCCAATGTCATATTTACATACTCATCAGTTAAAGAGAATCTGATAAAAGTGTCGTCTTTAGCTGCTGATAAAACACCAATGCCAAAAAATACAAAAAACAACACAAAAGCGTAAAGCAAATAGCGTCGATATTCATAAACCAATAACGGCACTTCCGTAGAAAAGAAACTGACAAATCGATTGGTTTCTTGTCGTTTGGTTTT
>JBEILV010000150.1:0-7245 GCA_040379105.1 Flavobacterium sp. | reverse complement strand
TAAGGCTTCCGCAATGGCATTACGACTTCCCGCTTTTGGATCGATCAAAGCTGCAATGGGCGCATGTCCGATGGAGGTGGCCACGCCTTCTTTTCCATTGAAATCTAATGCCATGACGCCTACATTATTCAACGGCAATTGCAAAGGACCCGCACACTGTTGTTTGGCTACTTTTCCGCCCACGCAACGGTCAACTTTATTGGTCAACCAATCTTTACAAGCAACGGCTTCGAGTTTGAAGAGTTCCTCAACATATTTAAAAATGGAATTTTCAATGTCTAAAGTGGCTTCAACTTCTGAACCTATTTTTAATTTACTGTAATTTCTAACCAAAGTTTGGTCTTCCATGATGGTTTTGGGCGAACTACCAAACATATCTTCCAAAGCCAAATCCATCGGTTTTGCACCTGTGGTTTTGCTCTCAAAAGTAAAACGATGATTGCCCGTCACGTCGCCCACTTCATACATCGGCGAGCGTTCTCTGTCGGCAATGCGGCGTAAGGTTTCTAAGTCTTTTTTACCAATGACCAAGCCCATGCGTTCTTGCGATTCGTTGCCAATGATTTCTTTGGCAGAAAGCGTCGGATCGCCCACTGGCAAATGGTCTAAATCAATCAAACCGCCCGTAGCTTCTACCAATTCCGACAAACAATTCAAGTGTCCGCCCGCTCCGTGATCGTGAATGGAAACAATCGGGTTTTCGTCACTTTCGACCAAACCACGAATGGCATTGGCTGCTCTTTTTTGCATTTCAGGGTTAGATCTTTGGATGGCGTTGAGCTCAATGCCTGAACCCATTGCTCCTGTATCTGCTGAGGAAACAGCGGCACCACCCATGCCGATTCTATAATTTTCGCCCCCTAAAATCACGATTTTATCGCCTGTTTTGGGTTCGAGTTTTTGGGCTTGATTGGCTTTTCCGTAGCCAATGCCACCCGCTTGCATGATGACTTTGTCGTAGCCTAATTTTCTAGTGTCTAAATCACCATTATTTATATTTTCCTGATGTTCAAAGGTTAAAATAGAACCCGTAATCAGCGGTTGTCCGAATTTATTTCCAAAATCAGAAGCTCCATTCGACGCTTTAATCAAAATATCCATTGGGGTTTGATACAACCATTTTCTTTCGGGTAAACCGTTTTGTTCGTAAGCACGGTCGTTTTTCAATCTTGAATATGATGTCATGTAAACCGCTGTTCCTGCCAAAGGAAGCGAGCCTTGACCACCCGCCAATCTGTCTCGGATTTCTCCTCCCGAACCTGTGGCAGCTCCGTTAAAAGGCTCTACGGTTGTTGGGAAATTGTGCGTTTCTGCTTTCAAAGAAATAACCGATTCAAAATCTTTTTTCTCGTAAAAATCGGGTTTGTCGGCACTTTTGGGTGCAAATTGTTCCACTTTGGGGCCTTTAATGAAGGCAACATTGTCTTTGTAGGCCGAAACAATATCGTTGGGATGTGCTGCCGATGTTTTTTTGATTAATTTAAAAAGAGATGTTTCTTTTGCTTCGCCGTCAATCACAAAAGTGCCATTGAAAATTTTATGGCGACAATGTTCAGAATTGACTTGCGAGAATCCAAAAACTTCTGAATCAGTAAGTTTTCTGCCTATTTTTTTGGCTAAATTTTCTAAATATGTCACTTCTTCTGCGTTCAAAGCCAAACCTTCTGTTTGATTGTAAAGCGCAATGTCTTCAATTTCGAGGATTTCTTGTGGTTGCAACAAAATATTGAAAATATCTTGATTCAAACCGTTGTATTTTTGCGAAAGCATCGGATCGAAGTCGGTAAAATCTTCTGCAACTGGATGGAACTCTTCGATTCTTACAATGCCACGAATGCCCATGTTTTGGGTAATTTCGACCGCATTCGTGCTCCATGGCGTCACCATGGCAGCTCTTGGACCGACCAAAAATCCGTCAAAGCTTTCTTTTGTAATTTGATTTGATTCGCCAAAAAGCCAATTGAGTTTGTCAATGTTTTCGGTCGTTAGGGTTTGTTCTGATTTGACTGCATAAACGGTGTTTTTTGCATTCTCAAAGAAAAAAATCATGGGTTTGGAATTTGTGTGTTGTTGTGGGCAAAAATAGCCTAAAAAATAACGATTCCAAACCCTAATTTCAATTCAGATTAGTCAAACATGTCTAAAAATTTCAAACCAAACATAATGCCGTCTGTGGCAAGGCTACTTCCGTTGTAAGCACGCACATAATCCAGGCGGAGCACTTTGTATTTTCCAAATCCTAAACGATCTAAACCAACGGTAAATTCTTGATAAGGAAGGTTTTGTGGCGTGGCTATTTGATGGTAGCCCAAGATTAAATTGGTTTTAAGTAAGTTTAACAACGGAATTTTATTCATGATAAATCCATTGCAATTATATTCGAAGTGGGTTTCGGTGTAAGCATCGTTCGTGCTTCGTGCATAGTAGGGCAAAAGATTGAACACATTCAAATAGCTGTCAGTGGTTTGAATATGCGTTTGGTTGCCATTGAAATGCTTATAATCAACGAACGAAATGCCTTCTGCATTGAAGAATTTTCCTGCTTTAAAATTTAAACCAATATTTCCTTTATTGCCCAGTGTTTTTTGATAATAGACACGACCCATCAACAAATCATAATTGTAAAAATCTTCATTGCCCGCCAAACCTTTTTCATAGCTAAGAAACAAAGTGGGATATTTTCCGCTTGAAATATTGATTTTTGCGTCAGGACGACTGATGTATTTTTGTCCAAAATCGATGCGGAAATTCAAGTTCAACTTTACTAAATTGTGCTTTTCGAGGCCTCCCGAAGTGAAATCAGTTTCATTGCGGGGATTATTGGAAAGGTATTCTTTGTTGTCTTTTTTGATGAATGATTGGTCGGTAGTATTGAACAACGGACGTCTTTCTGCGTATTCCGAATTGGCATACAGATAAAAGCCATTGAATAGTTCATTTTGATAAGAGGCTCTTGCGAAGTTCTTTTCATAAAGTTTCATGTAATTGTCTCTAAAGAACAACGTGCTCAATGAGTTGATAAAATTGCTGATGGGCTCGTTGCTGTTGAATTGAGCTACTTTATTTCCGCCCTCTAACTGCAACATCGAATAGGTTTTGGATTGGAATCGATGGTTCAAACTTCCTGTGATTCGCAATCTTTCATCGGAAAAACCGTATTGTAATTGTGTGCCAATGGAAGTGTATTTTCTTGAATCTTCATCTCTTGTCACGTAGCTAAAGCCTGTTTTGAGCCTCCAACCTTGCACCGTGTTGAATTGTGGTAATTTGATCAATCCATCATAATTCAACGACCATTTTTTGAAAGAATTGCTATAACTGTAGCCACTTACGATGTCAAAAATCTTGAATTTGTTGTTCTTTTTATCAATTGAATCCAAGTAAGTTGCTGATTTATAAAGAATTTGCAAACTGTCTTTTTTGGTATAATCTTTAGTTTCATCTTCTGTTAAAGGCACAGGGCGATAAGTATTCCAATAAGTGCTGTCTTTTTTGTTGGCTTGGTCTTCAAAGCTCACCAATTCTTTGCCAAAAGTTTTCTTTTCGAAAGTATCATAAAACGTGTAATTATTAAAAACATACGTGAATGCCCCTTCGAATGTAACGCCAAAAAATCCTGCCACAATATTCAAATTTTGGGTATTTTTTGCCCAAATTTTATTGGTTTGATTGAAACTAAAATTTTGTTTAATCACCATCGAATCCATAAATTCTCTTTTAGAACGATAGCCTTTTACGGTTAAATCCACAGCGTATATTTCCCAAGTGTCTTCCACAATATAGATGTAGCCTTCAAAAACAGGCTCGGCATCTCGACGGGGAATGACTTGAATTTTATTGATTAAATGTTTTTGATCGTCGTAAAAAGTACCTTCTAATTTGTATTTATAATAACCAAAAGCGTTGGTAGCAATGGGAGAAATCATGGGAGTGCCCAAATTAAGCGTATTGGCATAAAAATCAAAACTTGTAGATCTTGCTGTGTTAAAACTAAATCCGTTGTCGTCGCCGCTCACTTTAGAAGCGATGATTTTTTCTTTCAAATTGTCTGGTTTTTCAAAAGTAATTTTCGAAACAGTTTCCGATAAATAAATGATGCCCGATCTTGTAGAATCTAAACTTCCGTCCAAATCGCCCACTTCTTGACCCATGAATTTTTTGGGTACGTTTTTAAGTTTGAATTTTCCTTTGCTATAAAAATCGGCAGTGAATCTAGCGTTTTTATCGCTGTTTTTGTCTTTAGCAGCGATGGCACTTCTGATGATGGCATTGGCAGGATTTTCGGTTGAACTCAAAACCACTTCATTCAGTTGCAAATTTTCTTCCTTTAAAACTTGATTGAAAGTAAGATTTTTACCTTCATAATTGAAATTAATCTTTTCGGATTTGTAGCCAATATATTGAAAAACAAGCGTTTGTTTTCCTTGATTAACTTGAAGTTCATATTGACCCAATTCATTTGAGGTGGTGCCGATGTAGGAATTTTCGATGTAAATATTCACAAAAGGCAGCGGACTTCCATTTTCGTCAGTAACAGTGCCGTTGATTTGGGCTTGAAGAACAGTTGTGATCAGACACAAGAGCAGCGTAATTTTTTTCATTTAGTTAGGTTTTTAAAGAAAGACGATTTAAAAAGTAAAATGGTTGTATGCAGGAAATTTATTTTGCGAAAGCGAGCAAAGCCAAACGATAGCTTTCGAGTCCAAAGCCAACAATGACGCCTTTGGTATGCGGTGCAGTGAACGATTGATGCCGAAAGTCTTCTCGGGCAAAAGTGTTGGAAATATGTACTTCAATCACGGGAGTAGTAACGGCTTTCACAGCGTCAGCAATGCCGATAGAAGTGTGGGTATAAGCCCCAGAATTGAGCACAATGCCGTCAAAATGGAATCCTAATTCTTGAATTTTGGAAATCAATTCGCCTTCGATGTTGCTTTGAAAATAGGTAAGGGAAAGACTTGGGAATTCTTTTTGCAAATCGACAAAATACGATTCAAAGTTTTGATTTCCATAGACTTCTGGCTCTCTTTTCCCTAATAGATTCAAATTTGGACCGTTGATAAAGGCAATGTTCATAAAGATGTATTTTGTGTTCAAATTTAGTTAAAATCCTAAATCTTATTTACAAACGTCTTGAAAAGTGATCAAAGTCAATCAAAACTAGGAGTTAATAATTACCTAAATTGCTAAAAATTAGTTCCAAGTGATTTTTTTGAAAACTGGAAATCTACTTCAAAAGTTTAAATAAAAGCTCATTTTCAAATAGTGATCACTTCTGTTTTGCTGTCTTTTTGCATGGTTTCTTCAAAAAACACTTCAATTTTACCTAAATTAATACCATAACAACCCACTTGATTGACAATGACTGTTTTATCGTCTAAATTTTGAATCAAAGTAGGTTTGTCTAAAAAAGTATGCGTGTGTCCACCGATGATAATGTCGATGTTTTTTGATTGTTTTGCCAACAACAAATCGCATATTTTAGTGGGTTCATTTTTGTAAGCATATCCCAAATGTGATAGACAAATAATCAAATCGCATTTTTCGATTTCCTTTAATTTTTTGCTGATGGTTTGTGCCACTTCTAAAGGATCGTTGTAAACAGTTTCGCCATAGTGCTTTTTGTCCACCAAAGCTTCCAATGCAACTCCCAATCCGAAGACACCGATTTTGATGTTTCCCTTTTTAAAAACACGATACGGTTTCACGAAAGGCGATAAGTCTGTTTTCGAAAAATCATAGTTTGCAGAAAGAATGTCAAACTTTGCGTGCGGAATTTGTGCCAAAAGTCCGTTCAAGCCATTGTCAAATTCATGGTTCCCAATCGTTGTGGCATCGTAGCCCATCATGCTCATCAATTTCCATTCGAGTTCGCCACCATAATAGTTGAAGTAGGGGGTGCCTTGAAAACTATCGCCAGCGTCCAACAATAAAACGTGTTCGTTTTCAGCCCGTACTTGCTGGATGATTTGCGCTCTTCTCGCCACACCGCCTGCGCCCGGATTTCGAGGATGATTCGTTGGAAACGGGTCAATATGACTATGCACATCATTGGTATGCAAAATCGTGATTTTGGTTTGATTGTTTTTGAAAGGTTCAAAAACATTCATTCCACCCAGACCCAAAAAAGTGGCGGTTGAAAGCGAATTGTAGATAAATTTTCTTCTTTCCATGGTTTAAAATTTATCGAACGATGATGCGTTCGTCTGTTTTTGCGCTAATCGTGTCGTTGTCTTTGAAATAGTCTATCAAGATATTTCGAATTTTGTAATCTAAAGGAAATTGGTTTTTTGCTTTCAGAAAAAAAGTCATATTGTCGCCACCATTGGCCAAATAATCTGATGTTGCAATGAAATAATAGTGTTCGTTTTCAATATTTTGTCCGTTAATTTTCGCAGACAAGAGTTGATCGTCAGCATTAATTTCCAGTTGAATTCCCGAGAGTGGATGAGGTTTTTTGTCGGCAAGAAAAAGCTGAATCATTTCTTTGATTTGCGCTCCTGTAAGTTCCATCACAACCAAACTATTTTCAAAAGGCATCACTTCGAAAGCAGTTCTCGTAGTGATATTTCCTTGAGGGATGATGTTTCGAATGCCACCACTGTTCAACAAACAAATGTCAATCTCTTTTTGAAATCGCTGTTGAAAAACTTTATTTCCATACAACAGACATGCATCAGCCATCATGTTTCCAATGTTGCTTTGCCATTTTCCTTTTGCTTTTTCAAGAGTAATGGGTGCAAATGCCAATACACTATCCATTTCTTTGTTGATATGTGCTCGATAAGGTGCAATGAATTGTTCAATTTCTTTATGGTTGTCGATAGGGTCATTAATTGCAATTTTTTCCGTGCGAATGGTTGCGATTTTGTAATTCGACTGACAAGAAAACAAGATCAATAATGTTACAAATGCAACAAATTGTGTTTTCTTTATGAATGATATTTTTCGGTAAAACATCTCGATTGTTTAATATTTGAGTAATTTTATGAACTTTGTAAAAATACTATGTTTTTGAATGCGATCAAGCTGTTTTTTGCTAAAAGAATATTAAGAAATCGTCAATCTTCAAATACTTCGAGTCCTCAGGGTTCGAAAAATAATCGAATTGGCATTTTAATCAACGCCTCAGAAGTTGAATCTGTGGAGCAAGTGATTTTGTATTTAAAATTGATTTTTCCAACCTCCTACCATGTTGAAGTTTTGGTTTACACCGAAAATAAAGAGCAGGTTTTTGAAGATCAT
>JBEILV010000149.1:0-7416 GCA_040379105.1 Flavobacterium sp. | reverse complement strand
TCAAAACATCTTCAGAAATTTCGCCTAGATTAAAATAAATTCGACCTTGATTGGTTACGTCGTGCTCATTATTCAAATAAGGATCCATGACCCAAAATTGAATAAATTCAACATTGCTTTGCTCAAAGTTAGTGGCCGTGATGGCACGTGTGATACCACCGAAATTCTCCTGTGGATTGGCAAAACCACCGTTGTTAACTATTTCGGGATTGTTGTTGTAAGGTCCTCTTTCTCTAGGGTAATACGTT
The DNA here is from genome assembly GCA_040379105.1 of Flavobacterium sp. GTDB lineage: Bacteria > Bacteroidota > Bacteroidia > Flavobacteriales > Flavobacteriaceae > Flavobacterium. The sequence goes on along the minus strand of JBEILV010000149.1, from coordinate 7,168 downwards.
AAATCTAAAGTATTAATTACTTGCGACTGACCTATTGCAACATCAGTTACAGGAAAAAGCTCGTCAATAAAAATTCTTCTAGAGCGGTTGTTTGCCATATCAGCATCAGAAATTCCATCGGGTCTTTGTGATGTAAAGAAAATAGGATCAATCATATACCAAGAAATTTTGGCACGCTTGAACCCATAACTTAATTGATCCACCACGTTTTCATTGAAATCATACGGACTGTCTTCAGTACGGGCAGGTACACTCGACAGATGCCATGAATTGGCAGATTTCATATCGACATTGGTTCGAGAACCTTCAAAATCATCTACATAAATAGTAGGTTCACCATTAAAATTATCTGCATCAGGACTGTCAGGTCTCAAGAAAGCAGTCTCGGCACGAACTGACAAATTGGAAGGCACATCAGTGTCGATGGTTGGAATTTTATTGACAAGTCTAGTCAGGAAGGGCACTTCCGTGGAATAATTAGTGTTCATTCCGAAAATAGTATTGTTCACTGATTCTTGTCCGAAATTGGATTTTTGTGTAAACGGACGTTCGGTCAATCGCAACCAAGTGGCACCCAACACAAAGTTTTTGTTGAATTTATGTTCCACATTAAAACCCATAAAACGTCGGGTTTGTTGACCAAAAACAGCGTTATTTTCTACAGAAATATTGATTGGTGTTCCCGAAGCCTCTAGCGAGGGATCTAAAATCCGAACACGACCCAATTGATAGTTTACCACATAATCAGAACCTTCAGAAAGGATTCTACCACCCGCAGTAACCACCACCGAACCTTGCGGAACATTGAATGCACCAATTGGATAACCATCTCCACTTGAACTTTTATAAGTTCCTCTTAATTGGAATTTATTTTTGTCGCTGTCTTGTAAAGCAGCGGCTTGCGTGCTACGATACATGCTTCTGAACACATATTTATTTTGGTTCGGATTGTATGTTGAAGGAACATTATAATCTTCAACTCCCCCTTCACTGTCTAATTTTTCGAACAAATATTTACCGAAAGGCTCAACAGAAGTAAATATAATTCTACCGTACTGAGAATCGATGGTTAGTCCGGGAATAAAATCGAAAAAACCATCTCCATTGGGTTGTGGATCGCCATTTCTATTTAATTTATCAAGATTGAAAACCCTCAAAAGTGGTGTCTCGGCCACATCTTCACCTAAAACTGCTCCTTCGGCAGGAGTAATGTAATTCAGGGGCGATGGATCAGTGTATAAAATATTGAATCTAAAATCGTCTGGTGCTAATTGTCCACCACCTTGAATTTGATAGATGTTTTTCATCATCAAATCCCAAATAGGTTGGTTAATGTTGGTTAAATTACTTTTCAACATTTTCAAAACCAAAGCTTGCGTTGTAGGAATTCCATCTGGATCTACTGTTGTAGATTCCACGCCATCGTTTCCGAATTCCCCTACTTGATAAACTTCATCGCCAATCGTGTATTGGTAAGCCACCGCCAAAACCTCATCGTTCGAAAGTCGCTGTTGGAGTGATATATAGCCCAATTGTGGATGATATGAAAATTCATTGGCAGTCAATTTTCTGGCATTTTCTAATTTTCCATAATCCCGACCTTCTGAAACTGACAAGCCATTGTTAAAACCATTAGAAGCCAAGGCCACTTCTCGAATGGATGAATTGAGCAATCCACCTGCGTTGATCAGTGCAGGATTAAAAAGGTTATTGGCATTTCGAGCGGGAGTTCCGGGTGGAGAAGTAAAAAATCCAGCAGGGACAGGATTCAAACCGACCACACGCGCATCATCAATTCCTAAAATTTGAGCCTCTCCTAAATCTTGCAGCGCTATGATGTTTCTTAAATTATTGCCCTCGCCTGCTGCCGAAACTCTATTTTGACGGTTGGTAACCCAAACTTCTATTCTCGTGATTTGAACACGGCTGTCGACAAAGGGATAGTTGCGAAGTGACTGATCGTAGCGTTCTCTAAAATAATGCGATAAGAAAAAATGCCTGTCCGCATCATAATCTAAAGCAAAAATTTCAAATTTTTCGATGGTGCCGCCACCTTCTGCTGTTACAGTTCTGGTTTGCGATTTTTGCTCTGAAAAAACACCCGTTACAGAAGTTTTTCCAAATTGCAATTGTGCTTTTACCCCAAACAAACTTTGTGCACCTCGGATCAATGAACTGTTTAAAGGCAAACTGACGTTACCTACTTCAATTCGTTGTAAAATATCATCTTCGGTGGGAGTGTAATCTAATTTTACATTATTTTGAAAAGCAAAAGTAGATTCGGTGTCGTAATTTAACAAAACGCCCAATCTTGTACCCACTTTTCCCGTCATGTTCATGCTGATTCTTTGCTCAAAATCAAAAGTGGTATTGCTTCTATTTCTCGGCGATAGCGAAGGATTGTCAATTTTAGTGTGTCGAACGCCGAGATCCATTTCCACAGAACCACGGGGTTGTAAATCAATCGTATTACTTCCGAAAATAGTTTCAAAAAGACCTGAATTTACATAATATCGAGGCAGTAAATTTTTCTTATCTTCTTCCGTGCCTTCTTTTCCGTCCATGGCATCGAGTTTTCGATTGAAATATTCGCGCATGGAATTTTTAACCACCAAAGCTTGGTATTCGTCTGGAGTTAAAATAACAGGATAATTGATGTTATATTCGCCTAAAGATGAATTAAATATATATCGATCTGTAATCGGATCATATTCGTAGGCGTCAATAATACTTTTAGGATTTTCTATAACGATTTGCCCTTGGTTGTATCCTTTTACAGTGTCTTGTGCATTTTCATCATTTTCCTCATCTACTTGCGCAAAAAGAGAAATAGGAATCAAAAACAAAAGAAAAAAAGATAATTTGTGGGGACAAAACTTCATTTTTGTATTAAAAAACAGTGTCAAGAGTTATAATTTTTTTAGCGCTTGTTTGATTAAATTTTCAACAGTTTCATCGGGGAATTGTACAATAATTTGATCAATTACTTTTTCAGCCATTTTCTTATTAAAGCCCAAAACCTCTAAGGCAGATAACGCTTCATCTTTATTTGTATTGTGTGGCGTCATTGAAACTTCGGAGATGTCGTAAATCTTTAATACTTTGTCTTTTAAATCAAGAATGATACGTTGTGCTGTTTTAATTCCGATGCCTTTAATGGCTTGTAGTTTTTGCACTTCGCCTTGGGCAATGTATTGAATCATTTGTTGTGGCGCCACATAAGAAAGCATGGTGCGGGCTGTATTAGCACCAACGCCAGAAACAGTAAGCAACAGTTTAAAAACTTCGCGTTCTGCTTTTGAATAAAAACCATAAAGCGTGTGCGCATCTTCTTTTACTTGCAAAAAAGTAAACAATTTGATATGATCAGTTTCAGGTAATGATGAGTAAGTATGTAAAGAGATATTAATTTGATAACCAACGCCTTGACAATCAATAACGACTTCAGTAGCGGTTTTTTCAACTAATTTTCCTTGGATATGTGCAATCATATTGTTTTGTTTTTTTTAAGTTTTCAAATGTAACAATTTTGAACAGAGTTCCATCAGACAATTATTTTTCAAATTATCGAAGCAGCATGGCTCAAAAACATTTGAAATCAATATTTCTTGTGAAGCAAAAGACGAAACATCAAATGCCAATTTTTCGATTTTTTCTTTGCTTTTCTTTTTCTTGCGCATCAATGACCGCAACCGCCGCCATATTGACCATTTCGTCAACGCTTGCGCCCAATTGAAAAATATGTACAGGCTTGTCCATTCCCAACATGATTGGGCCAACAGAATCCACTTGATACATTTCTTTGAGCATTTTATAATTGATGTTTGCCGCATCTAAATTTGGAAAAATCAACGTGTTTACTTTTTTACCAGCCAATTTAGAATAGGGGAATTTATCTTTCAACATTTCGCCATTCAATGCAAAATCGGATTGAATTTCGCCATCGACAATCAAATCTGGGTAATATTTATGCAAGTAAGCCACTGCTTGACTCACTTTTTGTGCATTAGGATGTTGTGAAGAGCCGAAATTTGAAAAGGAAACCATAGCAATTACGGGTACTAATCCAAACATTTTCACTACGTGCGCTGTCATTAGTGCGATTTTTGCCAAATCATCTGCCGAAGGATCCACATTGATGGCTGTGTCTGATAAAAACATGGGGCCACGATTGGTGAGCAATAAATTCGTCGTAGCAATTTTTGAAACACCTGGCGCTTTTCCAATCAACTGAATCATCGGTTTTGCGACAGATGGATAGCTTCTTGTGTAGCCAGTTACCAAACCATCAGCTTCGCCCAATTTTACCATCATGGCAGCAAAATAATTTCGCTCACGCATCCATTTGTTGGCGTCTAATTTTGTGATGCCTTTTCTTTTTCTTTCAATCCAAAATTGTTCCGCATAGCGATGGCGTCTGTCGGCTTCTTCATCTGTTTTTGGGTCAATAATCGGCACCTCAACATCAAAACCAATTTCTTCTTTAAGTGCCAAGATTGTTTCTTTTCTTCCAAGTAATATTGGATAGCCCAAACCTTCCTCGTGTACAATTTGAGCTGCTTTCAAAACATCCAAATGATCTGCTTCGGCAAAAACAATACGTTTTGGATCGGTCTTCGCACGATTTGCCAACAGACGTAAAAATTTATTGTCGTTACCCAAACGTTCAGAAAGTTCTTCCACATATTTATCCCAATCAGAAATTGGGTTCAGTGCCACTCCCGATTCCATTGCTGCTTTTGCCACGGCAGGCGAAACCACTGTTATTAAGCGTGGATCGAAAGGTTTTGGAATAATATAATCTCTGCCAAAAACCAATTTTGTTTCTCCATAAGCAATATTTACTTGCTCAGGCACAGGCATTTTGGCCAATTCTGCCAAAGCATACACCGCTGCCATTTTCATGGGTTCGTTGATTTTTGTGGCACGAACATCCAAAGCGCCTCTAAAAATATAAGGAAATCCAAGCACATTGTTCACTTGATTTGGATAATCCGAACGCCCAGTTGCCATGATTAAATCGGGTCGAGAAGCCATCGCCAAATCATACTCGATTTCGGGAGTTGGATTGGCCATTGCAAAAACAATCGGATTGGCATTCATGGATCGAATCATGTCCTGCGAAACGATGTTTCCGACCGAAAGTCCTAAAAACACATCGGCATTTTTAATCACTTCCGACAAAGGTTGCAAAGGCAAATCTTTGGCATATTTCGATTGAAGTGGCGACAAATCCGTTCTAGAATGAATCAACAATCCATCTTTGTCGAGCATATAAATATTTTCTGGCAAAACTCCCAAAGCCACATATAAATTCACGCAAGCCAAAGCTGCCGAACCTGCGCCCGAAACCACCACTTTTACTTGACTGACTTCTTTTTCGGCAAGTTCTAAAGCATTGAGCAACGCCGCCGAAGAAATAATAGCCGTTCCGTGCTGGTCGTCGTGCATGACGGGAATGTTCAATTCTTCGACCAAACGACGTTCTATTTCAAACGATTCGGGAGCTTTAATGTCTTCAAGGTTGATCCCTCCAAAAGTGGGAGCAATATTTTTTACGGTTTGAATGAACTCTTCAATGTCTTTCGTACCGATTTCGATGTCGAATACATCAATGTCGGAGAAAATTTTAAATAATAGTCCTTTTCCTTCCATCACAGGTTTTGAAGCTTCAGGACCAATATCGCCCAAACCTAAAACGGCTGTTCCGTTGGTAATTACCGCTACTAGATTGCCTTTGGCGGTATATTTATATACATTATTGACGTCTTTTACAATTTCTAAACAAGGTTCAGCAACACCGGGCGAATAAGCCAAAGACAAGTCACGTTGTGTGGCATATTTTTTAGTAGGAACTACCTGAATTTTTCCGGGTTTTGGTTTGGCATGATATAATAAAGCCTGACGGCGTTTGGAATCTTTGTGCATGAGAATGATTTTTAGATATTGGCAAAGTTAGAAGAGTTCGAATAATAAGAAAATATAAAGGGTTAAAATTCTGAAAATTTCGAAAAATTCAAGCTTTTGAATTTTGTTAAAAAAACACTACCAAAATTCCGATAGATCGCTAAAGAAATTGAGATTTTATAAACACTAAAACTTCGTTCGAGCTTCAAAAAGATGTATAACAAACTTTAATAAGTCTATAAATCAAATGCCTTATCTCCGCAGTTTTATTCAAGTGTTTTTATTTTATTGTCCATTTTATTTTTGCCATTCGGACTTTTAAGAATTTTAAACTTGCTAAAACTTGCTGCTCGTTTGGCAATTTTCCGTACACAAGATTTTTAAAATTATTTGTATATACTTCCTTTAGATCCTCTTCCCACATCGTTTCAATTTTACCAAAAAACAAACTTTCGTTTGGATGATTTGACAACCAAGCATTGTTATTTCTGAAACTGATTACATCATCATTTGCCACTTTGATCAACATCTCAGCAAAATATTCAGATGCAACAAAATTTTTGAATTCGTTTTGCTGCAATAGTTGATGAATATCATACGTGTGTCTAATCTTGTTCTTCAAATCTTGAATGGGTGTTTCCGTGTATGAAAATCTAACCAAGCTCATGATTTTTTCGCAAATAGTTCTTGATGGTTCGAGAACATTCATTTCAAAAGATTTTAGTCCATATTTTTGAACCGTTTCTTTTTGTCCATTTTTTTCTAATGTTTCTCCAATAAATGAAATAATACTTTTCTTAGTGAAAGGTTCACAATAGCCCAGCCAACTTGATTCTAAAATTAAAATATCTCTTACTTGCCCATATTGACCCGAAAAAAGTTCTCCATAAGAATGTGCCGTTTTTCGATTCATACCCATTTTTCTCGTGATACCTTCTATATCTACTTCGGGTAAATCATTAATAATTGAATTGCTAATTTCTTTTAATTTCGATTTAAGCTTACTGTCGGCTTCTCCTTCATTTCTCACAACAACTAAATCTATGTCTTCTGAAAAACGCTCTATTAATTTATAACATTTAGACAATGCGGTGCCTCCTTTAAAGATTGTATCTTTTCCAATGGGAGCATTAACAATTTTGTATAATGCAAATGTTACCCAATAGGCAACCTCTAATAACTAAAATTTTTAAAAATAAGGTTTAAAATTTTTATTTATATTATTGATAATCATTATTTTGCATTCATTATGAAAGCATTT
>JBEILV010000148.1:0-7462 GCA_040379105.1 Flavobacterium sp. | reverse complement strand
GCGGAATAGTCTTACTTCATCAAATCAAAAACAAATAGAAAGTATGAAAAAAGGAATTCACCCAGAAAATTACAGATTAGTAGCATTTAAAGACATGTCGAACGAAGATGTTTTTATTACTAAATCAACTGTTGAAACAAAAGAAACCATTGAGCATGAAGGAGTTGTTTATCCTGTGTACAAAATGGAGATTTCAAGAACTTCGCACCCTTTTTATACTGGAAAATCTAAATTGATTGACACAGCTGGTAGAATTGACAAATTCAAAAACAAATACGCAAACAGAGGTAAATAGTTTCTCCTCGATATTCAACAAAAAACCCTCATATTCTGAGGGTTTTTTGTTTTTCAAACTTTTCTTTTAATCGCACATCGCATTTAAGTAAAAACTCAAATTGAAGTCGCTGCTTGTCCACCGATCCATTGCTTTGTCTCTGTGAAACGTTTCTTTTGAAGTTGTTGCGCCTGCTGCAATCCCGAAAAACTTACTTTTTTCATGAGATTTTACGCTTTCAACCCATTGAATTGCTACGGCTATTTCTTCTAAATCTTCGGTTAAAAAAATGTCGTATTCTTCCAAATCGACTTTAAACCATCCCAGAAAATTGTCTTTGATTTCAAAAACGATGTTTTCAAAAACAATCAAATCTGTTGGAAGTCCGTTTTCGATTTTATAAAAATTGATCCTGAATTTTAAAGATTTAAAATCGTTGGTAGTGATTTTGAAGTTTAAATCCTTCAAATGACAGTTTTTATTGATTTTAATTCGAACTCCTTTTTCTTTACTCAAACGATCATCTACATTTTTCTCAGCTGCAGTATAAAAATTAGCGTGCATCAAACCAAGTCCAGCAATGGTACGTCCTAGTTTTTTGTTTTTGAGTGTCGTTTTTTTGGAACTGATCACAACTTCTTCTAACTCGATTGATTCTGGCTCAAGTGTAATAATGTTTTTGGAAGGCTTCAATGTTGTCACACTTATTTTTTTGCTTTTAAACCCAACATGCGAAATAATGATCGTGTCGTTTTTATGGGTTTTTTCATCTAAAAATAGTTCAAATAGTCCGTTTATGTCCGATACTGTTCCCACGGGTTCGTTCTTTATTCCAATATTTACGTAGGGAATCGGGTCATTATTTTCTAAATGAATTATTTGTCCTGAAATCACTTTTTCTTGAGAATTCCCTAAGGCAAAAATCATCAGGGTCAATATGATGAGACACCTATTTTTCATGAATGTGATGCTATTTTAAATTTTTCAAAATTTGTTCTTCACTGCTTGAAAGCGGCATAATGTTGTTGGTTTCCCAAAATTTTTCGGTGTAATTCATTCCGTTTGAATACAAATCTTTTTCCTTGAAAAATGTTTCTTCTGCTGGATAATTTTCAAGATTGTCGAAGAAATTTGTAACCACTAAATCGCTGATGCACATAAATCGGTCGTCCATTTTTTTGCCAAATTTGATGTGAATGTCGGCAATAGATTTTCTATAACTCGGAATGTATTTTCCATTGACAAGCTTGTAGGTTTGTTTGATTTGAATGTCATGAAGGGCAAATTTCATAATCAAAACATTGACCATTTCTACATATTGCTTGTGTGTTTCCGACATTTTTAAATCAATGTCTAAAATAATTTTTTTCTCAGGATCATAACTCACTTTTCCTTCCAAGAGAACTTCTTTCACATTTGATTTGGGCGTGATGTAAATTGTTTCAATCGTATTTCCATCGGCATCTTTTTTGGATCGAAGTTCAAAATCATAGTTTTTGCTGTTTTTCTTACTTGTAATTTTGTCTAATTCAAAGCTAAAAAAACCATTGGCTGCTGTTTGAATATCGAAAAACGAACCTAACTCAGACAAATCGAGTGTGCCTTCGGCTTCGAGTTCTTCTTTTTTTGCCAATTGAAACGCTCTACTTTGATTGACAATTAAATTGGCTTCGATTTTTGTTTTTCGTTTTGGTTTCAAGTAAAATTCAATCAGCCCATCAGAAAATTTTGAATGTTTTTGATTGATTTTTACGAATTCACGGTAGTAGGTTTCCAATTTGATGCTTTTGTCCAATTGCAATTTGGAGTTTTCTACAATTTTACCCAACAATTCATGGATGGGTTTGTTGGTGACAATCACTTCTTCTAATGCCATTTCATCAGCTTCCATCAAAATGGTAGCAAATTTTGGTTCGATTTTATTTACGTTAAGATTGATAGATTTATAACCTAAATGACTAATTTCTATTGTTTTGGCATCTTTTGGGATAAAAAATTTAAAAACGCCTTCTTCATTACAAACCACTCCTTGCGTTGAATCAAGAATGTAAATATTGGTAAAAGGAATGGCTTCTTGCGTTGTTTTATCGATGATTTTTCCCTCGAAGAGAAGGGATTGTGCATTCAAATTTTGAAGAATGACAGCCATGAAAACTAGGAATATTTTTCTCATTTTTATCTTTTATTGGTTTGATTTTGGTTTTCGATTCAAATCTATATAAAAATAAAGCCACTCGTTTTCGAAGTGACTTTATTTAAGTTTTTTTTCTGTAAAAGTTTATTTCATCAATGATTCCAAGGGTTTCAAAGCCTCTTGATCTACATCTGACGATTTTATGGCACTCAAAAGTGGCATCAACATTTCTGGCGACATGTCTTTTCCAAGTACTCTAATCACAATGAATCCGCTGGTTTTCATGTTTCCAAACAAAATAAATTCGTCGATAGCGTCGTCTTCGCCCAAATAATAAGCACTTCCGCCATCTTTCCCTTTGTAGGCTTGCATCAATTCCACATAACTTTCATCTTGTAAGATTTCTTCGACCGTAGCAAGTTCAGTAGGGTACTTGTTTTTGTTGCTGTCTTTTAATTTGAAAGCCAAAACATTCAATTTCTTGATAGATTCTACCGCTTTTTTCTCGTCTTCATTCAGTTTTTCTGTAGCAACATTCAGAATGCCAGCAGAAATATCGAAAGAAATAAAATCTAACGATTCTGATTTTTCAACAAAATATTTCTGTAACGTCATTTTGTTTTGACAACTTACAAAGAACAAAAACACTGTAAATATTGATAATAGGGTTGTTTTTTTCATGATTTCTAGGTTTTACTTTTTCTTTTGTGTTGCTTTTTTAATTTGATTTCCAGCGGGCAAATTCATTTTGTCGCTCAAAACAGATAAGTCTTCAATGTTAAACAAACCAGTTAAGGACAAAATAACGGTTTCTGGATCGGCAGGCGAACCTTCAATAAACATAAATAGTTCTTTGATTTGTGATTCAGTGGCACCCGATTTTACCAAAATTCTGATGTTTTTGCCCCCGTCGTTGACCGTCATTAATTCTTCTAAATTGGCAGTTTTTAGATAGCTAGCTGCGGCACTTTTCATTTCTGAAATCACGGGTTTTTCTTTAGAAACATACACTTTCAAAGCGTCCAACTTTTTGACCATGTTTAGAAATCGTTGTGTGTCTTTGTCAGATTCGTCCACTTTGACTTTGCCCATCAATTCAAACATTTTTTTGTTGACGGTAACGGATGTAACATTTTCGTTGCCCTTGAATTTGTCGAACGGCGATTGGGCAAAAAGGAGCATTGAAAATATGCTCAAGGTCAGGGTAATAATTATTTTTGTCATGATTACTGATTTTTAAAAATTAAGTTTTTTGATTTGTTGAATTCTGATAAATACACGGTTTGATTCATGCCCTTGTTGAGATTTTCTGAAACCAACAAAAGCGCTTTTTTGGTTTCTTCAAAAGCCAATTCGGGGTCGTCGATAGCTCCATCGGTGGGTGTCGAATTTACTTGCGCATCGTAAATCCATACAGTCCCGACAGCAAACAAACACACAGCTGCTGCGATGGCAAGCCAAGGTTTGGATTTTTTTTGGGGGATATTTTTTGAAATTTGGACATCGCTTTGTTGATTTTTTTCTTTTTCAACAAATTGAAATAAAGGCTTGTAGGTAACTAAATGTGCTGCAACGTTATTGCCTGAAAAATATTCAGACAGTGTTCTTTCTTCCTCTAAAGTGCTTTCGCCTTCAAAATATTTTGCAATGATTTCTTCTATTTTATGAGGTGCCATATTGGTGTTTTTTAATTAATGCTTCTTTTATTGTTTTTCGTGCTCTCGATAGTAAAACCCGAGCGTTGGTTTCGGAAATTTCTAACATATTGGCTATTTCTTCAAATTCATGTCCTTCAATATCTCTTAATTGAAAAACGAGTTTTTGAGTTTCTGGTAAAGTTGCTACAATTTTACCAATCCAATTCGTGTTGTCTTGTTCTTCAATTTTTTGTTCTATGCCAGGATTCCAATCTCGATAATTACTATGAACGATTTTCAAATTTTGTGCCCTTTTCGATTTTAATTGATCTAGGCAATAATTCTTTGTCATCGTTACTGCCAAAGCTTCCACACTTTTGTACTCATTGAGTTTGTCTTTTTGTTTCCAAAGCTGCACAATCACTTCTTGCGTGGCGTCTTGGGCTTCTTCATGGCTCACGAGCAATCTTTTCGCAATTCGGAAAAGTTTGTCTTTAAAGGGCTCAAGCAAAAAAATAAATTCTTTCGATTTCATTTGTGATTGGATTCTTAAAGCAAGACGATGCATTTGTTTCTTTGTTACAAATTTTTTTAAAAGCATCCATTTTAATTTATTTTCGTCTATGAAAATGAAATGGCTATTCGATTATATTCTTATTTTTACAATTCTAAATTTTAAAAAATGTTTCAATCTTTCATTTTAAATAGAAAATCCATTCTAAAACTTAGTTTGATTTCATCTTTTACGGCTCTTTTTTTATTCATTTCGTGCACTGACATGGATGACGAACCCGTTCCTGTGGGACTGCAAGTGCATGATTTTGTTTGGAAAGGATTGAATCTTTACTATTATTGGCAAGCCGATGTAGAAGATTTGGCCGACAACCGTTTTGGCGATCAATCGAGTTATGAAAGTTTTTTAAACGATTTTTCAACTCCAGAAAACTTGTTTGACCATTTGATTATGGATAGAAGCATTGATCGTTTTAGTGTGTTGTATAGCGATTATACGGTTTTGGAAAATACGCTTCAAGGCATTTCTAAAAACAATGGTTTAGATTTTGTTTTAAACTATACTGACGATACGCAAAATGAGATTTTCGGCTGGGTTCGTTATGTTTTACCCAACACAAGTGCTTCCTCTCAAAACATACCAAGAGGGACTATTTTTTATGCTGTAAATGGCACAACTTTAAATGTAAGTAATTATCAGTCATTACTTTCGGCAGATTCTTATACATTGAATTTTGCAGACTACGACAATGGAAATATTACTCCCAACGGACAATCGGCCACCTTTACAAAGGCGGAATACAGTGAAAATCCTGTCTATCTAAGCAATGTTTACGAAATCGGTTCGAAGAAAATTGGCTATTTGGTTTACAATGGTTTTTATATTGATTACGAAACAGAACTGAATGCTGTTTTTACTGATTTTCAAGCGCAAGGTGTCACAGATTTGGTGTTGGATTTGCGCTATAATTCGGGTGGAGCCGTGGTTACAGCCACACGTTTGGCGAGTATGATTACAGGACAATTTAATGAGCAAGTTTTTGCAAGACAACAATGGAACCAAAAAGCAAATGATTTTTTTGAAGAAAACAATCCTTCGTTTTTAGTGAATCGATTTACAAATAAAATTGCGGATCAATCTAATGTTTCTAGTTTGCAATTGTCCAAAGTCTATGTTTTGACCACGAGAAGCTCTGCGTCTGCAAGCGAATTAGTCATCAATGGATTGAAATCTTATATTGATGTGGTTCAAATCGGAACAAAAACTTCTGGTAAAAATGTAGGTTCGATTACGTTATACGATTCGCCTACTTTTGGATCGAACAATAGAAATCCTGCGCATAAATATGCGATGCAACCCATCACATTCAAAATTGTAAACAATGATAATTTTGGCGATTATCAAGATGGTTTAGTTCCTGATATTGAGGTTTTTGAAGATTTGAACAATCTCGGAACTTTAGGCGATACCGATGAAACCTTGCTGAATGCAGCAATTAATGAAATTATTACCAACGGCAGATTTCAAAACCAACAAAATAGCAATGTGCGTCCGCAAAGATTTTTTAAAGATGTAAAAGATTTAAGACCCTTTGGAAAGGAAATGTATTTGGAACTGCAGTAAAGTGGTTGTTTTGATTTTCAAAGGAAACTTCTCTTTGGCACGGGGTTTATTTTTGTAAGTTCAATAGGTAGCATTATACTCATATTTGTGCGACAATAAATATATTTTAATGTTGTTTAATGTTGCAAATATTTGTTTTTTAATACTTTATTGACTTAATCTTTTTGGAAGATGGTTTAGTGATTGAAGTAAAACTTACTCTATTCTTGTGTTGTATTTCAAATCAAAACTTCGCCATACGATAAAATAACGTTGCGAGAAGTGTTTTTTTGGTTTTTAAAAATGTTTGCTAAAAGTTTTAAGACTTCTTTTTTAAAATCTTGTACTCCTCATAACAATCGCTGATGGCGTCCAATATTTGAAGGTCGTTCGCCGTTTTTACAAAAGTTTCAGAATAATTGCATTTGGCAAGAATTTCTGGGATGTCGTTTTTGTCTATTCCTAAAAGAACGGCAATGGTTTCTCTATCAAACTTCGATTCTAGCATTTCTCGGGTAGAGTTGTCTTTTTTCAGTGCTTGCAGTTTTCGCATTTCGGCTGGTTTTTTCCCAAAAACATTATAAAGTAAATCCGCTGGGTTAAAGATGGCTCCCATCACTCGGTTGAAGGCATTGGGCGACGTGTTGCCGACTTCATAAGCATAAGGCAAACCTGAAATACCATAGCGATAATTCTCACGCACAGGAATCAATTTGGCATCAATTTCTAAATAACCTGTCAAATTAAAAGGGGTAACAACCACCTCTTCAAGCGCTACGGCTTTTTCAGTAAGTTTGATTTGCGTGATTTGCTTTGCTTTAATCCAGTCATTGGTCACTCTTACTTTTAAAGACTGAAAACCAATCATCGAAATATATAAGGTATCATTAACAACTGCTTCAATTTCGAAAGTACCTTTTTCGTTGGAAGTGGTGCCTTTCACTAAATTTAAGTTTAAAATGTGGGCATTATACAGAGGTTTGAAAACATTGTCTTCAACGATAACACCTTGAATTCGCTCAATTTTTGGATTGTTTTGTGCGTAGAAAAAATCAGAAAGAAGAATAAAAATAAAAACTACAAAATATCTCATAATTACATTTGTTGCGATAAAAGTAACAAATGTTAAAGGGATATTTTGTAGTTCAGGTCTTAATTTTTTAAAAATTTAACAGTCAAGTTAACTTTTTCTGGTTCTTCTGCTTTTTGCCGCTTCAAAGGCTTTGTTGGCTGGTTTTGCATCAGAGAATTCTCTTTTTCTGCTTGGTTTTTCGCCTCTGCTTTCCGATCTATTTTCGCCT
>JBEILV010000147.1:0-7495 GCA_040379105.1 Flavobacterium sp. | reverse complement strand
GCTTTGGATCATTCGTTTGTTCTGCAAGATCAATGTTGTAAAAGATTTTTCGGATTGCTTTTTGTTCAAGTCCTGAAATAAAATCTTCAGCTTCTTCTAAGAATTTAGTTTCAAAATATCTCATTCAAATTGTCTTATAAAGCAACAAAGATAAAGTAAGTTTCTAAATTTAGAAACTTTTTATGTTCGATGTGAGAAAAAAAGTCATAAAAAATATTTGAATTGAAAGCACTACATTTGCAAAAAAAAGATGAACAACAACGATATTTTCAAAAAATTAAGAGTGGCTTTGCAATTGCGCGACGATCAAATTGTTTCGATTTTAGAATTGGTCGATTTCCGCATTTCAAAAGCAGAGTTGGGAGCATTTTTTAGAGCAGATGACCATCCGAATTTTGTGTTGTGTGGCGATCAAGTGTTGCGTAATTTTTTGAATGGCTTGGTCATATATTTGCGAGGAACGAAAGAGGCACCGAAAAATCCGATGGATGTGATTGCGTCGCACAAAGTGGCGATGTCGAAAAATGCAACTGCCCCAAAACCAAAACCTTCCGAGCCTACTTTTGTAAAGAAAAAACCTGTTGCTTCGGATACTAAAAAGAAATATCCTGATTTTAAGAAAGATGCGAGAGGCAAAAAACCCGAAGTTGTAGAAAAAGTACGTTATAAAAACGGGAAGAAGTAGGTTTTTATATCTATTAACGTAATACATAGCCTAAAAATTGAGAGTCACTTTTAGGGTTTTTGTGTTTTTTTAAAAACGTGAGAAAGAGCCATTGAAAATTGATTTATTTATAATCTTGAATCAAAACTTCGGTAGGTATGTGAAGTTGAGCACTCAATTTTCTGATCATTTCCAGTGTGAGTTTTCTTTTCTTATTTAATATTTCACTGACTCTACTTTTGAATCCAACAACGTCCGCTAAATCATTTTGATTCATACCCATTTGTTCCATTCTAAATTTTATGGCTTCAATTGGGTCTGGCATTTCAATTGGGAAATTTTCGTTTTCATATTTATCTATCAAAATAGAAAGTATTTCGAGTTCGTCGCCATTTTCAGTTCCTCTTTTTGCATCAAAAATAATTTCTAATCTCTCGAGCGCATTTTGATAATCCGTTTCGTTTCTAATGGGTGCTATGTTCATAATCAAATATTATTTGCGTCAATTTTGTCGTATTCAGCGTGAGTTCCTATAAATTCTACTTTTTTTCAAAATACAAATCCAATAAATCTTTGGCTGCAACAAACGGCGACAGTTGATTTTGTCCGACTTTTTGTTTGAAATTTTCTAAAACTGATTTCACTTTTGGATGTTGATAAAAACTCGATTTGATGTGTTCATGGATGGTTTCAAGCATCCAATATTGGTTTTGTTCTTGTCGGTGCGCTTCCCAATAGCCGTTTTTTTGGGTCGTTTCGGCAAATTTCAAGAGGGTTTCCCATACTTCCGAAATCCCGGTGTTGGCAATCGCACTGCACGTGGTCACTTTAGGTTGCCAACCTGATTTTTTGGGTGGAAAAAGATGCAACGCCCGATTGAATTCTACTTTGGCTAAATTCGCTTTGTTCAAATTGTCGCCATCGGCTTTGTTGATGACAATCGCATCGGCCATTTCCATGATGCCACGTTTAATACCCTGCAATTCGTCGCCTGCACCCGAAATTTTTAGTAAAAGAAAAAAATCAACCATGCTGTGGACTGCGGTTTCGCTTTGCCCCACGCCTACAGTTTCAATGATAATCGTATCAAAACCAGCGGCTTCACAAAGTAATATGCTTTCACGGGTTTTTCTTGCCACACCGCCCAAACTATCGCCAGAAGCCGACGGACGAATGTAAGCGTTTGGATTTTTTACCAAAGCTTCCATTCTGGTTTTATCGCCTAAAATGCTACCGCCACTCATCGAACTGCTCGGATCAATGGCTAAAACGGCTACTTTTTTCTGTTTTTGCTCGGTTAAATAAGTACCAAACGTTTCAATAAATGTGCTTTTTCCCACTCCAGGAACGCCGGTAATCCCGATGCGAAAGGATCCATTGGCAAAAGGCAAACAAGCTTGTACGAGTTCGTCTGCTTTGGCAAATTCGGCTGGATTTTTACTTTCCAATAAGGTAATTCCTTGACTTAAAGCCGTGATGTTTCCTGACAAAATTTGAGCCACCAAAGGTTTGACCTCGATTTGCTTTTTTCTTAGCAAACGAATTTTGTCAATGGCTTGCAGATTGATGCTTTCAGGACTTTTGATGCCTGATTTCTCGTGAAGATTGTTTGAAACGGTTGAATCCACAGGGAAAAATTAATTTTGTGCTAAAATACAAATTAAAAATGTGTTCGTTCATTGAAAATTTTGACAAATGAATAAGTTGTTGCTCTTTTGTAGAAGATTTAAATCAAAAGGATTTTATGGAGTCATTGTTGCTCATTTTTATTTGCTTATTGGCTGGTTTGGCGTTGCAAAGAATGCCTCAAGTAGCTGCAAACGCATATCAATCGTTGAATCAATTTGTGATTTTTGTGTCGCTGCCTGCTTTGGCTTTGTTTTACATCCCGAAAATAAAAATTGACTTTTCGTTGCTCTATCCGCTTGGAATTGCTTGGATTACGTTTGGATTGTCTTTCCTATTTTTCTCTTTTTTAGGAAAAAAATGGGGTTGGTCTAAAAGATTAACAGGTTGCATGATTGTAACCGCAGGTTTAGGCAACACTTCTTTTGTAGGTTTTCCGATTATTGAAGCTTTATATGGCGAGGAAGGACTAAAAACAGCCGTGATTGTGGATCAACCAGGCACATTTGTCGTCATGGCAACGCTTGGCATTTGGACAGCCACTGTCTTTTCAAATCGGAAGAATGAGACAACATCGATTGCAAGAAAAGTATTGCTTTTTCCACCTTTCATTGCCTTTTTGATTGCGGTTTTGCTGAGTATTTTTCAATTCGATTTTCCCGAAATCATGCAGTTTAGTTTTGAAAGATTGGGAAGTACCGTCACGCCGATTGCGTTAATTTCCGTGGGAATGCAACTCAAGTTTGACCGCCGAAACAAACATTTCCAATTTCTGTGGCTTGGTTTGTTTTTCAAACTTATATTGATTCCCTTATTTTTTGTGGTATTTTATGTGCTTATTTTAGGTGGAACAGGACGTATTGTAGAAGTTTCAATCATAGAATCTGCCATGGCGCCAATGATTACAGGTTCGATTGTTGCGAGTCAATACGGCTTAAAGCCCAAACTTTCGAGCATGATGGTTGGCATTGGAATTCCTGCTTCTTTTGTTACGATTGCGGTTTGGTATTGGGTTTTGAAGATGGTAGTTTAATTTTTTAAACAATTTTCATAAGCTTCAACCAATTTTTCAACATGAGCATCCTCGGTAAATTCATCATTTTCAATTCTTTCTACTAATTCTTTAACATCGTTGAAGTACAAACTTGTTACTTTTTTAAATCTTTTTTTTGCACCAATGATTACTGCACCATACGATTCTTCACTTACTATAAACGCACAATTTTCGTTTGGTTTTTTTAACAAAGTATAAATTGAAGCCCAAGTTCCTCGGTTAACGCTTTTAAGAACAAACGTACCGTCATCTGCAATGTAGTATTCTTCTGCAGATTTAAAAATTTTGATATTTTTACTTTCATAGGTTCTCAACAACCATGATTTTCTTTTTTCTTTATCTGAAAAATCTTTATAGCGGTATTCTTGAAATGATTTTAAAATATTAGCAGATAGCCAACGCTCGAACACAATTTTATTATCACTTTCGTAAAAATAAATGAGCGTGGTTAAGGATTCTACTTCAAGTACTTTTTTTTCAGAGTTTAAATTTGACTTGAAGAAGATTTTCTTTCCTGCACCCGGAAATGAAGCAAAACCAACAATTGAATCGTTAGTTGAAGATATAATTTTTACGGGATAAAAATTTTCCGCTTTTGCATTATAGCAAAGAAGGATGATTAATAGATGATAAATGTATTTCATGATGATAAATTCTTATGCAACAATAATACGAAAACTTCTTAAAATTACTTTTGCTAATAAATTTTGTTTTTTAATTACCATCTTGGCGTAATTGAATTTTAGTTATTTTTACAAACAAAAACAATGCTTTTAAAAAATGAAATAAAATCCATCGTAGGCGAATCATTTTGTTTTTCGGATCTTGATACACGAAAAAGATATGGACATGACCATACAGAAGACTTGTGTTTTCCACCGCAAATTGTTGTAAAACCGGGCTCTGTGGAAGAAATCAGTGCTTTGATGCGCTTGGCTACTGCACACAAAATTCCAGTGGTTCCAATCGGTTCGTTGACGGGTTTAAGCGGCGGAGCTTTGAGCGTTGTGGGCGGTATTGGACTTTCGATGGAACGATTCAACAAAATTCTTCATATTGACGAAAACAACCTTCAAGTAACCACCGAACCTGCTGTGATTACGCAAGTTTTGCAAGAAACACTTCTTGAAAAAGGACTTTTTTACCCTGTGGACCCGAGCAGTCGCGGAAGCTGTTCCATCGGCGGGAATGTAGCTGAAAATGCGGGTGGCGCAAGGGATGTAAAATATGGCGTTACGAAAGATTATATTTTGAATTTAGAAGTTGTTTTGCCGAACGGCGATGTGGTTTGGACAGGAGCCAACACCCTCAAAAACTCAACGGGCTACAATTTGACCCAACTTTTGGTGGGCAGCGAAGGAACATTGGGCGTGATCACAAAAATCGTTTTGAAATTATTGCCAAAAGTGTCGCATAATGTTTTGATGTTGGTGCCTTTTTATCAAGCGGAACAAGGTTGTGAGGCGGTTGCAGCCATTTTTAAAGCGGGGATCACGCCAAGTGCATTAGAATTTATGGAACGTGATGCCATTGATTGGACGATGCGATTTATCGACGGTTTCAATATGGATATAAAACCAGAAATTCAAGCGCATTTGTTGATTGAGGTTGATGGCAATTATCCTGATGTTTTGATGTCGGAAGCGGAAAAAATATTGCAGGTGGTGGAACAATTTCAAATTGACGATGTGTTGTTTGCCGATTCTGAAGAGCAAAAAAATGCGTTGTGGAAACTAAGAAGAAGCGTGGGCGAAGCCGTGAAAGCGAATTCGGTTTATAAAGAAGAAGATACTGTTGTGCCGAGATTTGAATTGCCAAAACTTTTATCGGGCATTAAAACCATTGGCAAAAAATATGGTTTTCATTCGGTTTGTTATGGACATGCAGGCGATGGCAATTTGCACGTAAACATCATTCGAGGCGATTTGACGGAGCAACAATGGCTAGAAGAAGTTCCGAAGGGGATTCGAGAAATTTTCCAATTAACGGTAGATTTAAAAGGAACGATTTCGGGAGAACACGGCATTGGTTTGGTTCAAAAAAACTATATGGACATTCCTTTTGACAAAATACAATTGCAATTGATGTGGGAAATCAAACAAGTTTTTGACCCTTACAATATTATGAATCCGAAGAAGGTTTTTCCTGATTCTTTTGAAACAGAAAATAGCTTTCAGCAAATGGCACATCAAAATTAAGTTTAGGCCTTAGTTTTTCAAATCATCTCAAATAGTTGTTTTGATGTATTTTAGCTTATAATTTTCGCTCATTTGCTGCGTTGATAACCACAAAAGATTTTTAATTATTTAATCAAAAAACGTGAAGGAATTTTTAAAAAAAGCAGGACTTCTTCAAACTTTTTCAATAGAAATAGAAGCTCAAAAAAACGATTTTATTTCGGCTTTTAAAAAACAGGTCGATGATGAAGATATTGGACTATTTTCGGATACTTTCGATGTTTTTTCGTCTAGCAAAAACACCTACAAAGGGAGTATTGACTCACATAGTTTTAAAATAAAAAGGCGAAAGAAATTTTTTGAAGCACGAAATAGTATGGCGCTTGCCACGGGCACTTTTCGTCAAAAAGGGGAAAACCTAGTGATTGATACCGAAGTTAATGGATTTAGTAAATGGATGATCCCATTCTATGTAATCATTATTCTATTTTATTTTGTTTTTATTTTCATATTTGTGTTCGGCATTGCCGCTCAGGATATGCCATTTATGATCATTCCTTTCATCATTATTCACGGTCTTTTAATGTTTTTTATCCCCTATTTCGTCATGAAAAAAAGTGTGACAAACATGAGGCACGATTTGGAACGTGAGTTTTATTTCATGACTAGAAAACAACCAAACACTTAAAAAAGTATCATTTTTTAATCCTAAAAATCCTACAAACAACGCACTATGAACAAAAAGACTTTACTCAAAACTTTCAAAATTTTAGGCAAAACATTCATTGTTTTTATAGGATTGGTTGTTGTGTATATTTTGGCTGCTTTCACGCTTTCAAGAATCACGATTGAAGGTACAACTGCAACCGAAAAACCGATTGCTATTTACATCAAAACCAACGGAGTACACACAGACATCGTTGTGCCCATCAAAAATGAATTTTATGATTGGAGTCAGAAAATAAAGTTTGAAAATACCATTTCAAAAGACACGATGGCCAATTTTGTTGCTTTGGGTTGGGGCGACAAAGGTTTTTATTTAGAAACTCCCGAATGGGCTGATTTAAAGGCGTCGGTTGCACTGAAAGCCGCTACGGGATTGGGAAACACAGCCATTCATGCCACTTTTTATCATCGATTGATTGAAAATGAGACTTGTAAAAAAATCATGATCAGTAAAGAACACTATTTAAAACTGATTGATTACATCGAAAATAGTTTTAAAAAAGACGAAAACAACCACTATATCCACATCAAAACCGATGCTAATTACGGCAATTCAGATGCTTTTTATGAAGCACATGGCAGTTATAGTTTGTTTCACACTTGCAACACTTGGGCAAACAACAGCTTGAAACACAGCGAACAAAGATGTTGTCTTTGGACACCTTTTGACACAGGTATTTTCTTGAAATACAACGATAAACAATAATTTTAAAACAAAAAAAATGGCACAAAAAACATCAAACGCATTTATTGCCGCTTCGTGGATTGCAATGGGAGTTGGCACAATTGGTTATTTAATAGGTTTAGCAAGGGCTGAAATGCTTTTAAACGAAAAAGGATATTATTTTACTGTTTTAATGTTTGGCCTTTTTGCCGTAATTTCACTACAAAAAAGTGTGAGAGATCGACTTGAGGGACTTCCAGTAACAGATATTTACTACGGAATCTGTTGGTTTGGCACAATCTTGTCAATTTCATTGTTGGTCATTGGCCTTTGGAACGCAACGATTTTACCTAGCGAAAAAGGTTTCTATGCGTTTGCCTTTTTATTGGCGATTTTTGGGGCCATTGCTGTTCAAAAAAATACACGCGATAATCTTTCTGAAAAAAACTAGTCGATTGTTAACAAAGACCTGCAATCAAATAAAAAAACCAAAGGATGTAAGCATTGCGCATTTTACATTTTTGGTTTTTTTTATTGGTATTTAATCCTAAGGCTTTGCAATTGAAGGTTCATGTAGATATTTT
>JBEILV010000146.1:0-7498 GCA_040379105.1 Flavobacterium sp. | reverse complement strand
CAAACTACGAGATGGCGAAAATATAATTTCAACAAACGAAGAAAACCAATTTTGGGCATTAATGATAATAGACATTTGAAATTAAGGTCTAAATACGAACATTCTTTAAGGGTTAAATCAATATTTTAAAAAATATTGCTCATACCACTTTTTGATTTAAAAAAGCCACATTTAAGAACAGAAAAGAACAATCCTATTCCCTTTTGTTTTGTGCTTTTCTAATTTTCTTAAATAAATTAGATGAGTAAACAAAATCTATAATGGCTTCATTATCAGTTTTGAAGATTTCTTTTTTAGTGCCTTCCCACGCAAGTAATCCTTCTTTTAGGAAGATGATTTTTTCGCCTATTTCCATCACAGAATTCATATCGTGTGTGTTGACAACAGTGGTAATGTTATATTCAATCGTGATTTCTTGAATCAAATTGTCAATTACCGTCGATGTTTTTGGGTCTAAACCAGAATTGGGTTCGTCACAAAACAAATATTTTGGATTGTTCACAATCGCTCTCGCAATCGCGACTCTTTTTTGCATACCGCCCGAAATTTCAGAGGGTTTTTTATGATTGGCATTGATCAAATTAACCCTTTTTAAAACGGCATTCACACGTTCTAAAACTTCATCTTTGTTTTTTTTGGTAAACATCATCAACGGAAAAGCCACATTTTCTTCTACCGTCATGCTGTCAAAAAGTGCACTTCCCTGAAAAACCATCCCGATTTCTGTTCGCAAACTTCTTTTGTCATCCGCACTCATTTGCGCATAAACGCGTCCGTCATAACTAATGTTGCCTTCGTCTGGCAAATGAATTCCAAGCAAAGTTTTAAGCAAGACTGTTTTTCCCGAACCACTTTGACCAATGATGAGGTTGGTTTTTCCTTCATCAAAAGTGGTAGAAATGCCTTTCAAAACTAAATGTTCGCCAAAAGATTTCTTTATATTTTCAATTTCTATCATTTCGTTTAGCTTAAAAGAAGTTGGGTTACAATATAATTCAGTAAAATAATGACCACCGACGTCCACACAAAGGAAACGGTGCTGGCTTTTCCAACCTCTAAAGCTCCACCTTTCATGTAAAATCCGTGGTAAGAGGGAATCGTGACTAAAATAAACGCAAAAAGAAATGTTTTTACAAAAGCATAAGCGATATGAAAAGGTATAAACTCCATTTGAATGCCATCGATAAATTGATCACTTGAGGTAAATCCGCCGTAAACTGCGGCAATCCAACCGCCCAAAATTCCTAAAAACATACTGATGCCAATAACGAATGGATACAAACTCAAAGCAATCATTTTTGGAAAAACTAAATAATTTAATGAGTTGACTCCCATTACTTCCAAGGCGTCGATTTGTTCGGTAACGCGCATACTTCCGATACTTGATGTGATGAACGATCCCACTTTTCCTGCCATAATGATGGAAATGAATGTTGGAGCAAATTCCAAAATAACAGATTGTCGGGTGGCGAAACCTACTAAATATTTCGGAATCAATGGATTGGTAAGATTTAATGCTGTTTGAATGGCGACAACTCCGCCAACGAAAAAAGAAATAAAGCTCACAATACCCAACGAACCGATGATGAGGTCGTCGATTTCTTTGAAAATCAACGGACGCATCACACTCCATTTCAGAGGTTTGTTAAAAACTTCCTTGATCATCAAGAAATATTTTCCAATTATGGTGAGGGTTTTTAGCATATCGCAAAAATAGGAACTTTTATGTTTTAAAAGATTGTTTCGACGAATCAAAAAAATAAAATTTCAAACTATTTTGAAAGTTTTTGTTTGATTTTTTGCCAACGGTAATTTTGAATAAATTTTTGTTGCTCGGAAGTCACCAGTTTTGATTTATTGTGAAAAAAGGCATTCCAAAACCCTTTTTGATAGGCAAAAAACAGCCCAATTTTTCTTTTTCTCAAAGCTAATTTTGCCGTAGCAATCAAGGTAAGCCAAACGCCATAGCCTAATTGATAAAATGCTAGACCTTGCAATTCCGCACTTTTTTTGGAATAATTGGCTCCTGTTGGTTTGAGATGTTTTACATGTAAAGCAGCTTCCGTTTGCACTTCCCAACCATAAAATTTTGCTAACAATTCATCGAGCGTGTCCCAACCCATGGCAGGTTTGAGTCCGCCAATAGCTTCAAAACAAGTTTTTCGATACGCTTTCAAGGCTCCACGAACATGGTCTTGATCTGTGAGATTTTCCAAAATCCATTGTTCATTTTTCAAAATGTAGGCAAATCCTCCCGCAATGCCAATTTTTGGATTTTTTTCGAAATGATAGACTATTTTTTCAATGTAATGGGGAGGAAGATCTAAATCGGCATCGAGTTTGAAAATCAAATCAAATTTATTGTCTAAAGTTTCGAAACCTCTCTGAAAAGCTTGAATCACTTTGCTTCCTGGTTGATGCTGATCTTCGCTTTTAATTTGGATTACAGAAATCCACGGATGTTGGGCAGAAAACGAAGAAGCAATGCTGTAAGTTTCATCTGTTGAATGGTCGTCAACAACAACTAATTTTTGTGGTAAAACAGTTTGATTTACAATAGATTGTAAGAAAATAGATAAGTATTTTGCTTCGTTATGTGCAGGAACAACAATGTAAATCACCATTTTCTAAGCAGGATTGGTTTCGTAAAGTGTGGCACGGTGCGGTTTTAGAGCATCTCTGTAAAAAATCATGTCAGATTCTATCACCGCCAAAAATGCGATGGAATAAACATCATTATAATGTTCTACTCCCGTGGCTAGGACTTGTTTTTTTTCTTGTTCGATGAATTCTTTCAAATGAATTTCATGATGAAGGGCTGTTTTTTCAGCAGCGGGTCCCCGAAAATCCCAAATGAGTTTTATTTTTCGTTCCATATTTTAAAAGTGAAATGCAAAAGTAACGATTTATGATGGAGTGAAATCGAATCAATTTATTTAATGAATACAAACTTCCTAAAATTGGCTATTTTTGAAAAAAAATATCAATGCGATTTCTTACTTTTTTAACGATTCTTGTTTTGGTTTGTCAAGTTGTTGTTGGGCAGTCAATTACAGAAGTTCAAGCCCAACATTTGGCATCGCTTCCGTTGAAATGTTTGCAACAAGAATATCCCAATAAATTAAACCAAGTGTTGAGTGATGTTGCCGATCTTGAATCGCCAAAAGTATTACATCCAGCGTTTTACGGTTGTTTTGATTGGCATTCGGCCGTGCACGGTCATTGGAGTTTGGTTTATCTTTTGAGGTTGTATCCCAACATCGAATCTAGAGATTTGATGATTGAAAAATTGCAAAAACAGTTAACGAAAGAGAATATCGCAATTGAAATTGCCTATTTTCAAAAAAAGAACGAAAAATCATTTGAGCGAACTTATGGTTGGAGTTGGTTGCTCAAATTACAACTAGAATTAGAAACGCACCCAGAAAAATTCGCACAAGAAATGGCAATCAATCTAAAACCTTTAACGAATTTATTGACTGATCGATACATCGAATTTTTGCCAAAACTGAATTACCCGATTCGTTCAGGAATTCATCAAAATACAGCTTTCGAACTCAGTTTTGCTTGGGATTATGCAAAACACGCCAACCATTTAGAACTTCAACAATCAATTCGTGAAAATGCCATTCGATTGTATCAAAACGATAAGAATTATTCTTTGCAATGGGAGCCAAGTGGTACAGATTTTTTATCGCCTTGCTTTGAAGAAATCGGAATCATGATGCGTGTTTTGGAAGCCAAGAAATTCGAAGATTGGCTTTCGGGCTTTTTACCTGAATTAAGAAATAAAAATTTCAGTTTAGAAATTGCCAAAGTTTCCGACCGAACAGACGGTCATTTGGTTCATTTGGATGGATTAAATTTCAGTCGTGCATGGCATTTGTTTGCTTTAGCGAAACACAACAACAACAAATTTTCTCATTTATTACCGATTGCCAATGCACATTTTTCTGCATCTTTGCCCTCGGTTGTAGATGGGAATTATGAAGGCGAACATTGGTTGGCTTCTTTTGCTTTGAAAGCGATCGAGTCATCATTTGTAATAAAATGATTGTAATTTCCGAAATCATAAAGCATTATCATCAATTAAATTTCAAAAGAAAACGTTTTACCACCTTATGCCAAAAGAAATCTTACTTCAAGTTTCGCCTGAACAAGCAAATAGCGACCTTTTGCTCAAACAAGAAGTAGCCAAACATTTAAAAGTAAAACCAGCCACGCTTCAATCATTACAGATTTTGAAGCGATCTATTGATGCGCGACAAAAAGCCATCAAAATTAATTTGAAATTGTGGGTTTATTTTTCAGATGAAACGGTGCCAAGTCATGAAATCAAAAAGCCTGAATATCAAGATGTTTCCAAGAAGGAAGCGGTCATTATTGTAGGCGCAGGACCTGCGGGACTTTTTGCAGCTTTAAAATTGATTAGTTTAGGTTTGAAACCCATTGTTGTAGAAAGAGGTAAAGATGTGCGAGGCAGACGAAGAGATTTGAAAGCTATTAATTTGCAACATATTGTAAATGAAGATAGTAATTATTGTTTTGGCGAAGGTGGAGCAGGAACATATTCGGATGGAAAATTATATACACGTTCCAAAAAGCGTGGCGATGTGGATAATATTTTAAGATTGTTAGTGGCTTTTGGTGCTTCCGAAAATATTCTAATAGAAGCACATCCGCACATCGGAACCAATAAATTGCCACAAATTATTCAAGACATTCGAGAGCAAATTTTGGCAAGTGGAGGCGAGGTTTTGTTTGAAAAAAGAGTCGTTGATTTCCTGATCAAAAACAATACAATAGAAGGTGTAGTTTTACAAACTGGAGAGACCATTCACGCGCGCAATCTCATTTTAGCCACAGGACATTCGGCAAGAGATATTTATGAATTGCTCTACAATAAAAATATTTACATAGAAGCAAAACCTTTCGCTTTAGGAGTTCGAGCTGAACATTCTCAAAATTTGATCGACCAGATTCAATACAAATGTGAAGTAAGAAATGAACACTTGCCTCCTTCTCCTTACAGTATTGTGAAACAAATCCACGGGCGCGGAATGTATTCTTTTTGTATGTGTCCCGGCGGCGTGATTGCTCCTTGTGCCACCCAAGATGGCGAAGTGGTAACCAATGGTTGGTCGCCATCAAAAAGAGACCAGCCCACAGCCAAGAGTGGAATTGTGGTGGAACTTCGTTTAGAAGATTTTAAAGCCTTCGAAAAATTTGGCCCGCTAGCGGGAATGTATTTTCAAAAAGAAATTGAGCAAAAAGCATGGCATTTGGCAGGAAAATCTCAAAAAGTGCCCGCCCAAAGAATGATAGATTTTACTCAAAATAAAGTCAGTACAAGCATTCCAAAAACGTCGTATGTGCCTGGAACAACAGCTGTCAATTTTAAAGAAGTTTTTCCAGCTTTTTTAACCGATGTGCTTCAAAAAGGATTTGTAGCGTTTGGTGCTTCCATGAAAGGATATTTTACCAATGAAGCCATTTTGCATGCGCCCGAAAGTAGAACATCCTCTCCAGTTAGAATCCCAAGGGATGCAAACACACTTGAACATCTACAAATTAAAGGCTTGTACCCATGCGGGGAAGGTGCTGGATATGCTGGTGGTATTGTTTCTGCCGCAATCGATGGCGAAAAATGTGCTGAAATGATTTGGCAATCAATACATAAATCATCGTAAACCATTATATGATACCTAAACAAGTCTTTGATTTTTCGGTTTCTTTACTGATGGTTGTTTTAATCAGTCCTGTTTTGTTGATCATTATAATTTTAGCTGCCATTGACACCAAATCTAATGGTATTTTTAAGCAAAATAGAGTAGGGCAATATGGTAAACTTTTTGTGATTTTAAAAATACAAACCATTGATTGTGATAGGAATATATCAAAAATCGGGCATTTTTTGAGAAAAAGTAAATTAGATGAGCTTCCACAATTAATAAATGTGTTAAAAGGCGAAATGAGTTTGGTTGGGCCAAGACCTGACATTCCTGGTTATTACGATCAACTTATTGGCGATGATCAAAAATTATTACAGCTTAAACCAGGCATTACAGGTTTGGCGTCGTTAGTTTATAGAAATGAGGAGTAAATTTTAGCACTTCAAGAAAATCCAGAAAAATACAACGACGAAGTATTGTTTCTAAAAAAAATTAAGTTGAATTTGCTATATCAGGAAAATTATAGTTTTGTTTTAGATTTGGTCATTATTTGGCATACCATTTTTGGTGGTCTTCCAAAAATAATCAGGCAATCAAATGTCTAATTTTGTTTGCTGTTCCAATAATTTGAACGTAAGTCGATGGTGTGGTGTTGTTCCGTGTTTCTGAATTGCCTCTCGGTGTTTTTTAGTTGGGTATCCTTTATTATTTCTCCAATCATACATTGGAAATTGTTCGTCTAACTCATTCATATAATCATCACGATATGTTTTTGCTAAAATAGAGGCAGCGGCAATATTCATAAATCGACTGTCGCCTTTAATCATACATATATAAGGTATGTTTTGAAATGGTTTAAATCTGTTTCCATCCACCAATATAAATTCTGGCGTCAAATCCAAACCAGCAATGGCATGATGCATGGCAAGAATAGAAGCATTCAAGATATTGATTTGATCAATTTGATGGTTGTCAATATTTGCCACATGCCAAGCCAAAGCATGTTCTTCTATAAAAGGTCTTATTTCATAACGAATTTTATCAGAAAGCAATTTGGAGTCATTCAGCTTTGGTAACGAAAATTTTTCAGGTAAAATCACAGCAGCTGCTGTAACAGGCCCCGCAAGACAGCCACGACCCGCTTCGTCAGTGCCTGCCTCAAGTTTGAATGAAGTATGTTGGTTTAAAAGCATAAATTTTTATTAAATTAGACTCAAATTGAAAGAGATTGATAGTTAAAGTTTTAAAATTTAAAAATAATAATATAATTTAGCAAATCGTTACAAATTAAACTAAAAATATAAATGAAAAATTGCAAATTGAACAAAGGATTATTGCTTTTGTCGTTGACGCTTTTTGGATGGAATGCTTACAGTCAAACTCCAGCACAAAGAGCAGAAATTGTTAAGAATTATGATACTGAAGCATTAAAAGCGCTTTCAGAAAAATTCGCTAAAGAACAAGCTGAAAACTATCAATTAGCTTTGGCAGAAGCAAAAAAACGCAACTTGCCGTTGGTTATTGAAGATGAAAATAATTATGCTGAATTAGTTGGCATTGCCGAAGACGGATCATTGTTGTATAATACTACTTATAATCAGGGTTCTGCCATAACAGCAAGAGCGAATGCTTTGTATCCAAATGGAAGTTTGGGTTTAAATGTTCAAGGTCAAGAAATGAATGTAGGTGTTTGGGATGCAAACCACCCAAGATTTGGACATTCTGATTTTGGTGATAGAGCTTATATTTTAGATGGAAGTGGAGTCAATCAAACACAACATTCGACACACGTCACAGGTACAATTATTTCTTCTGGCTTAAACAAT
>JBEILV010000145.1:0-7591 GCA_040379105.1 Flavobacterium sp. | reverse complement strand
TTCATCCAACAAAAAAGGACAATTTTCGGCATTTGGATCTTCATTTCTATTGAAATACAATCCTAACAATTCATAGCTTTTGCCTTTCAGATATAAATTTTTAATCGTGGGGCTTAAACTAAAATGAAAAATTTGATTCAATACAATCGCCATTGAAGGACTGATATTTTCTTCGCCGTAGTATTTTTTTTCCATAGCGTTGGTGCTCAAAAACGGAATATGCTCAGTATCATTAGAAAAAAGCGCATGAAATTTCTTAATCGAAATCAAAATAGAAATAACCCACGATTGTGGAGCAACTTCCAAATGAAGCGGCAATTCCTTTTGCGGATTGTACAAAAGCAACGATTTTTCTTCCAAAAGATTCAACACATAAGTGCCTTTATTGAAAATAAATTTGGCCTGACCTTTCAAGCCAAAATGAAACTGAATGAACCCCAAAGGCACTTGACGTTCAAAGAATAAGGTTTCTTTGGTGTCGTTCAAAATCCGAATCAAAATAAAATCATTGTCAATTTTTATTTCTTCTTGAGAACCCATAGCGATATTTTTACGTAGATGAATGAAATGTGATGACAAAACTTTATTTAGAATTACTCCAGATAATCAAATTTAAAGCCCACGTCATTACTACAAATGTAAATGAAAATACGCAAAAAGGACTTTTTTGGATTGAAAAAACATCCATCGTCATAAAAAGAACTTATAGCGTTGTTTTTATAAAATAAGAAATAATATTTTTGTCCCACTTTTTAGATAAAGCGCCCTTATGGAACATTTAAACCTATCGAAGCACTCCACTTTTTATGTTGTTGGAATGAGTTATAAAAAAGCGGATGCAACGGTCAGAGGAAAATTTAGTTTAGACAATCAGGCAAAAACGAAAGTTTTAGACCAAGCAAAAGAAGAAGGAATTGATTGTTTGATTGTTACTTCCACTTGCAACAGAACCGAAATCTATGGATTTGCGCAACATCCGTTTCAGCTCATTAAACTATTGTGCGAAAACAGTTCGGGCACGATGGAGGAATTTCAAAAAGTGGCTTATGTGCACAAAAACACCGAAGCCATTCATCATATTTTTAGAGTAGGCACTGGATTAGACAGTCAAATTTTGGGCGATTTCGAAATCATATCTCAAATCAAGAATTCTTTTATCGAAAGCAAAAATGCCAATTTAACCAATAACTTTATGGAAAGATTGGTCAACGCTGTGATTCAAGCCAGTAAGAAAATAAAAAACGAAACTGACATCAGTTCGGGAGCTACTTCCGTTGCTTTTGCGGCGGTTCATTATATTATGAATAACGTCGAAAATATTTCCGACAAAAATATTTTGCTTTTTGGCACCGGAAAAATCGGTAGAAATACTTGCGAAAACCTCGTAAAGCATACGAAAAACGATCATATTGTTCTAATTAACAGAACGAAAGACAAAGCTGAAAAAGTGGCTGGGAAATTCAATCTGATTGTTAAAGATTACACCGAATTGCAACAAGAGATTCATAAAGCCGATGTTTTAATCGTGGCAACGGGCGCACAAAACCCGACGATTGATGTAGAGATTTTGAATCTGAAAAAACCATTGCTCATTTTAGATTTATCAGTTCCCAAAAATGTAAACGAAAACGTTCGTAAAAACGAAAACGTAACCCTGATTCACATGGATTATTTGTCGCAAGTGACGGACGAAACCATTGAAAAACGAAAAGAACACATTCCGGCAGCCGAAGAAATCATCAAAGTGGTAGAAGACGACTTTATTACTTGGATGCGAGGCAGAAAATTTGCACCTACCATTCATGCTTTAAAAGAAAAACTAAACAGCATCAAAGAAGGCGAACTTGATTTTCAAAGTAAAAAAATTGCCAATTTCGATCATGAACAAGCGGAAATCATCAGCAACAGAATCATACAAAAAATCACCACGCATTTTGCAAATCATTTGAAAGATAACCAAACTTCGGTGGACGAAAGCATTGATTTGATTGCACGCATTTTTCAACTAGAAATGATTGAAAAATGAAAAAACTAAGAATCGGCACCCGCGACAGCGCTTTGGCACTTTGGCAAGCTACGAATGTTGAAAAAAAACTCAACGATTTGGGTTACGAAACAGAAATCATCGCAGTGAAATCAACCGGCGACTTGATTCTGGACAAACCTCTTTACGAATTAGGCATTACAGGCATTTTTACCAAAACATTGGATGTTGCACTTTTGAAAGGCGAAATTGATTTGGCGGTGCACTCGATGAAAGACGTACCAACCCAACTTCCAAAAGGAATCGTTCAAAGTGCAGTTTTGGAAAGAGCCAACACGCTGGATGTTTTGATTCACAAAGGCGATTTGTCTTTTCTTGAAAATGAAGGAACTATTGCCACAGGAAGCTTACGACGACAAGCCCAATGGCTACATCGTTATCCGAACCACAAAACAACCGATTTGCGAGGAAATGTAGCCACAAGACTTCAAAAGTTAGAAGATAACGATTGGGGCGGTGCCATTTTTGCTGCCGCGGGTTTGGAACGACTTCAAATTTCGCCAGAAAATTATTTGCCCCTCGATTGGATGATTCCTGCACCCGCACAAGGCGCCATGGTGGTGGTTTGTTTGGAGCATGACGACTTTACAAAAAAAGCAGTGTCGATATTAAACAATCGTGCTTCAGAAATATGTACTTTTGTGGAACGACAATTTTTGAAAACCCTCGAAGGTGGTTGCACAGCCCCAATTGGAGCATTGGCAACACTTCAAAACGAAACAATCCATTTGAAAGGAGCTTTGTTTTCGTTGGATGGAACACAAAAAATAGAAGTTGATGAGTCCATCGAATTGCAGTCTTATCTAGATTTTGGAACAAATTGTGCAAAAAAAATCTTACATAACGGCGGAATGGCTTTGATGGAATCAATTAAAAAGTCGCTTTTGAAGAACTAAGAAATTATATTTTCTATGGTAAAAAAGGATTCCATTTTTAAGGTTTTCTATCGTTTTTTTGATTTAATCATCCTTACGTATCTCGTTTTTGGTTTTGGTTATAATGTAAACGAAACCTACAAAGCCCCCCGATTGATTGGGCTTGTAGTGATTACATTTGCGCTGCTTTTGTTTAATATTTATAAGTTCAAATTCAAATATTATCAAAACAAAACCCGAAAAAATATCGCCATTGCCAACACCATTATTATATCTGCAATCATTGTTTGTTGCATTTTTGTTGGTCTTTATCACATTCAATCAGATTATTTGACGGTTCTACAAAAAATTAGACCGATTATTGAAGGCGGTTTGATATTTTATTTCATCATTCGATTGATGATTTTGGTGCGGTATATTTATGAAGTTTACTACAATCCAGCCATTGTTTTTGTAGGAAGTTTTTTCGCCATTATTTTTATTGGAGCATTTTTGTTATTGCTTCCGAAAGCAACCACCGCTGGGATTTCTTTTACTGATGCTTTGTTTACTTCTACAAGTGCTGTTTGCGTAACGGGGTTAATTGTACTCGACACTGCCAACGATTTTACCTTGCTCGGACAAACCATTATTTTGAGTTTAATACAAATTGGTGGCTTAGGAATTTTGACTTTTACCTCGTTTTTTGCCTTTTTCTTTCGTGGTGGATCTTCGTTTAAAGAAGGTTTAAATGTCCAAAATTTCATTGCGCAAGACACCCTTAAAGATGTTTTAAAAACCGCCCTGAACGTCGTGATTTTTACTTTAGGTGTTGAACTCATCGGCGCATTGTTCATTTATTCTACCATAAGTAACAATCCTGAAATTCAAGATAAATTTTTCTTTTCGCTTTTCCATTCAATATCAGCTTTTTGCAATGCAGGATTTTCTACTTTAAAAGGTGGTTTGTCTGAATCTTACATCCAATTTAATTATTTTTTGCAGTGGGCTGTCATTATTTTAATTGTGTTTGGAGGTTTGGGCTACAACATTATTTTTAATTTTTACAAATACATAAAAATTTATGTTTTAGAATTTTTCGATCGCAAAAGAATTCATAAAATGGTGAATGTGATGACCTTAAATTCTAAAATTGTGCTCTATACCACCGCCATTTTATTGGTTGGTGGATTCGTTTTTCTATTCATTTCAGAATATAACAACACGCTTTTACATCATCAAACCTGGTTTGGAAAAATCACTGCAACGGCTTTTAATGCTGTAACTCCACGAACTGCGGGGTTCAACACCATGAACTTCAGTGATTATTCTGTGCCATCGTTGCTGTTTATTATCTTCTTGATGTGGATTGGTGCTT
This sequence comes from Flavobacterium sp., assembly GCA_040379105.1. Taxonomy (GTDB): domain Bacteria; phylum Bacteroidota; class Bacteroidia; order Flavobacteriales; family Flavobacteriaceae; genus Flavobacterium. The sequence continues at coordinate 3,315 of JBEILV010000145.1, read as the reverse complement.
CGCCAGCATCGACGGGTGGAGGGATCAAAACCAGTACTTTTGCTTTGGCTACTTTGAACATTTTTGCAATTGCTAGTGGAAAAAGTAGAATTCAATTGATGGGCCGCCGAATCACAAGCGAATCCACCTCTCGTGCTTTTGCTATTTTATGTATCTCATTGATTATTATCGGTTTTGCCATATTGCTATTGTTGATTTTTGAACCCAAAGGCGCAGATTTGTTGACCATTGTTTTCGAATGTTTTTCTGCTTATAGCACGGTGGGTCTATCCATTGGAAACACAGGAATGCTCACTGAACCAAGCAAATACACACTCATTCTGACCATGTTTATTGGTAGAATTGGAATGCTCAACTTAATGATTGGAGTTTTACGACAAGTGAACCACCAATTTTATGAATATCCGAAAGAAAATATTTTGATCAACTAATATCCTGATAAAATGAAAATTATAATTTTTGGTTTGGGAAATTTTGGCATGTCGCTGGCTTTAAGTCTCACAGAAACGGGCAACGAAGTCATTGCGATAGACAAACAAATGGACAAAGTGAACTTGGTGAAAGACAAGATTTCCTTTGCTTTGTGCATGGATTCTACCAACGAATTGGCTTACGATGCTTTACCGTTGAAAGACGCTGATAAAGTGGTCGTTGCGATTGGAGAAAACGAAGGTGCAGCCATCATTACGACCGCCATCATCAAAAAATTATCGAATGTAAAAATCATCAGCCGAGCGCTTTCGCCTATTCACGATACGGTTTTGGAAGCGATGGGCATTTACAGCATCATCCATCCTGAGCAGGAAAGTGCCGATCGATTGACAAAGCAAATCAACTTCAAAACAACGCTTGAAAATTATCAGTTAGACAATAATTACACCATTTCAGAAGTAAAAGCCAAGCCAGAATTTCACGGAAAAACCTTATTGGAATTGAATTCTGTGGATAAATATCATTTGAATGTGATTACCATCATTCGAAAAAAGGAAAAAACAAACTTGATTGGAAAAAAGTCTATTGTTAAGGAAACTATCGGTGTTCCAAACGACCAAACAATTGTGTATGAAGACGATATTTTGGTGGTTTTCGGTTTGAATAAAAATATTTCGACCTACTGCGAAAACGAAGACAACTAGATCTTAAACGCACCATGCAATGCAAACGAGACGAATTCTATCGACGAAAATTTTGCCTTCCCATCAAAAAAATTGGCTTTTGAATGCAGGATTGTCGGTGATTGAATTTGATTTCATAAAAATAGTACCCAAAGATTTCAAACTCGAAAACGTGAATGAATATCTTATTTTTACGAGCCAAAATGCAGTGCAACAATTTTTAAATCATCCTGAACGAACGAATTTTTCAACCAGAAAATGCTTTTGCGTAGGCGACAAAACTGCGCAATTGCTAAAAAAGAACCATTTTGAAATTGTAGAAAAATCTGACAACGCCAAAAGTTTAGCTGATTTGATTCACGAAAAACACAAATCGAATGCCTTTACTTTTTTTTCTGGAGTTGCTCGATTGGATACTTTGCCAGAATTATTGACACAAAACGAAATCCGATGGAATGAAATTCAGGTGTATGAAACCGTTTTGAATCCATATCAATTCAACATCGAAGCCGATGGTGTTTTGTTTTTTAGTCCGTCGGGAGTTGAAAGTTTTTTGATCAAAAATTCAATAAGCGAAGCGCAATGTTTTTGCATAGGCAACACAACCGCTCAAAAATTAGCCGATTTTACGAAAAATATCATCATAGCAAACCAACCAACCATAGAAAACGTATTAATACAAACCATCAACTACTTTAAAAATAATCAACCTATTACTCAAATTCATAAAGTCAACAAATAATGAAAAATAACGACACAACAATTCCCCCTTTAGGGGTTAAGGGGCTCAAAAACGACCTTTTTTTAAGAGCTTTAAACAACGAAACCGTAGAACGTCCACCCGTTTGGATGATGCGTCAAGCAGGAAGATATTTGCCAGAATTCAGAGCTTTACGCGATAAATACGATTTTTTTACCCGTTGCGAAACCCCAGAATTGGCGGCTGAAATCACAGTGCAACCCATCAGAATTGTCAAACCAGATGCGGCTATTTTGTTTTCAGATATTTTGGTCGTGCCAAGAGCCATGGGCATTCATGTGGAATTGAAAGACAATTTGGGCCCGATTATTCCGAACCCGATTCGGTCTATGGAAGATGTCAACAAAACTTTTGTGCCCGATGTGCATGAAACTTTAGGTTATGTTTTTGATGCCATCAAATTGACCAAAGAAATGCTCAACAACGAAGTGCCATTGATTGGTTTTGCAGGTTCGCCATGGACCATTTTCTGTTACGCTGTAGAAGGAAAAGGCTCAAAAAGTTTTGACACCGCCAAAGGATTTTGCTTTTCAAATCCAGTTGCAGCGCACACATTGTTGCAAAAAATTACCGATACGACTATTTTATATTTAAAAGAAAAAGTAAACGCAGGTTGCAATGCCATTCAGATTTTCGATTCTTGGGGAGGCATGCTTTCGCCCGTTGACTATCAAGAATTTTCATGGCAATACATCAACCAAATTGTGGAAGCACTTTCTGACATGACAAAAGTGATTGTGTTTGGAAAAGGCTGTTGGTTTGCCTTAGGCGACATGGCAAAATCAAAAGCATCGGCGTTGGGAGTAGATTGGACATGTTCGCCACGAAATGCACGCTATTTAACAGGAGGGAAAATCACTTTGCAAGGAAATTTTGACCCAAGTCGTTTACTTTCTCCAATACCAACCATCAAAAAAATGGTGCACGAAATGATTGACGAATTCGGAAAAGACAATTACATCGTCAACTTAGGTCACGGAATTTTACCAAATATTCCAGTAGATCACGCCAAAGCTTTTGTGGAAGCGGTAAAAGAGTATCAAAAATAAAATCAAGTTTTGAAAGATAAATTCTATAAATACATACTTAATCTCCAAGACCAAATCACTTCTAAACTAGAAGAAGTTGATGGCGTTGCTAAATTTCGTGAGGACATTTGGGAACGACCAGAAGGCGGTGGCGGACGAACACGAGTAATTGAAAACGGAACTGTTTTTGAAAAAGGAGGCGTAAACATTTCAGCGGTTCACGGAAAATTACCCGATTCCATGCAAAAATTATTCAATGTAGGCGAAGCCGATTTTTTTGCTTGTGGATTGAGTTTGGTCATTCATCCAAAAAATCCGATGGTGCCAACGGTTCATGCAAATTGGCGTTATTTCGAAATGTATGATACTTCGGCAGAGCTCAGTACAGGAGGTTCACGGAAGATAATCAATT
>JBEILV010000144.1:0-7596 GCA_040379105.1 Flavobacterium sp. | reverse complement strand
AGTTGAGGAAAAAAAAAGGTATTTCCATAATCAATAAATGTTTGTTTTGGCACATTAAATAATGGCAATAAACGTGAGGTTCCCCCTGCTATAAGACCCCCAAACGTTTCTGAAGTTAGTTTAAATGAAACATCATCAATGTATTGAAAAGTATTTGGGTATTGCTTGATTACGGTGCCATACATGTTTGTAAAGTTTTTGCCCATCAAATTACGACCAGTATTCCTCACTATATGCTTGATGTATGGAGAATTCATGATTTTTCCTGCAATTTTCCCGCCAATTAAAGTAGAACCACCTGCAATTAATGTTTGGGAATAATTGATATTAGAAAAATCACCATCATTTACTATAAGCTGGTCTGCAACATCCCCAACTGAATAAGTGGCTACTGCAACTCCTAAATTCATTGTTGCACCTGCAATAGCGCCACTCACACCAGCAACACCTAAACGCTTCCAAGTTTTAGTAGAAGTAAAATCTAGCGTTCCCTCTTCATATTGTGCCCACATATTGAAAAAAATGTTAATACCTGCGCCAATTCCAGCAGTAACTAGTGGAACTGGAACACCCCCATCCTTATCTATTACACCAATAGGATTATTTGCCATTCCAAGATAAGGACTATGATGAATTTTATAAGGGTCTGGGTTCAGCCATCTACCAATTCTTCCGTCCCACAGCCTTAATTGAAAGGCTTCCATGCCCGTTTCGCTGTCTTTTTCTTGTCCTTGGAAAGCGTAGCGATAGTTGCTCATCGAATTCCTTAGGGGCAATTGCTCTCCAAGAGGATAGTAATCGGCATATTGGTCAATGAAAGGCGTGTTAGTAAGTCCTGCTCTTTTGATTACAGTACGCACATTGCCCAAATGGTCTTTATACTGATAAACATAGCTCAAAACGCCATTTTCCTTTTTAGCATAACCTTCGGGTGTAAAATAAAAATCAAAATCTTCTAAAACCGTGGTGGCTTGCGTTTTGGTGTAAACAAATCCGCCTGCATAAAAAGTTTCAGTCACATTGTTTCCTTCTGTTACTTTTTTGTGTTGCTTCACACCTGAGGCAGTATAGAAATACTCAATCACGCCTTGAGTCATTTCAATGCGTTCTGGCAAATTTAAATGGTTATAGGTTATCAAACTAATTTCTTTGTTCAAATCTGAAATCATGTTGCCGTTGGTGTCGTAAAGATAATCATTTATGTTATTGATTGCGTTCAAGCCATCTTTAAACCCTTCGTCTCGGTCGCTAAAATCGTTCACGGTTGCGTAATTAGTGGCCAAGAAGTCCATTGCGCTAGCGTAGATAAGTTTGCTGATGTTTCAATCTTTCAATATCGTAACGTCTTCCTTAATGATTTTGCAAGTTTTTCCTCGATTGAGGGGGTTTAGTATTGCTGTTTTGCCACTTCTTATAGTTTGTTTGTTAGCATTACCGACCTACTTTCGTTGAAAGATTTTTTACCTCTTACAATCAAAGGATGTAAAATTGGCTTGTGCAACAAAGCATTTTTTCGAGCTGAAATTAATCACCACGTTAGGCATGCACTGCTCGTTTTTAGAAAGGTCATCAATTTGTATCGGAATTTTCGGTATCAAACTCAGATTCAATGTCGTCGAAGAGAAAATCTTCTTCTTTGTTGAACTGAATGCCTGCTTTCACATCTTTGTTTTTCTGAAGCGCAATATTGTATTTTTCGGGAGTTCCAATCATTCGTATGTTGATGAAGCGTGTCCGTTTTTGTGGGTCTTTGATGATGAGTTCATCTTCTTGTTCGGGACTGATTTCTTTGGGTTTACTATTGAATAGCTTACTAAATGCAGCTTTGCCAACCAGCTTTAAGGGAACTCGCACGTAATAATCCATGTTTAGATTCATGTCTTGACTGCCAGCAATTTCCAAATAGCCTAAAGATGAGTTGATGAGCATGTTTGGGAAGGATAGCTGACCGTTTTTGAGCTTAAGACGGTTTTCTAGTTTGTCGAATTTGATTCTATTTAAGTTTTTGTCGCCAAAAAACGACGACATTGCTTGCATAGGCGCAAAATTATCTAGCCTTCCATTTTCTATCGAAACATCAATGGTTAAATCGGCGTCGTTGATGATGGGGGTAAAATCTGTATGAAGTAGTATTTTTCCTGTAATTCTGCCGCTCGCAATTCCGTGAATATTTTCGGAAACCATCATGTCTTGACCAAAATTATCAAACTTGAATAGCACTTCGTCAAGATTGACTTTTTGAATTTTTACGTCGGGATTCAAATAAATATGTTTCGGATCTGAACCATTAAAGTAGCCAGAGATGTCAACAAGTCCACTCGCCGCATTAAATTGAAGTTTATCCAAATAAACAAAATGATTTTCCTTCACTTTTGCTTGCCCGCTGATATTGGTGAGATGGTATTTGTTAAATTTTAAATCGTTGATTTTTGCTTTTAAAGTTAGATTTGGAAAAGGTGCTTCAAAAATATTATAACCAGCATCATGATTTGTTTTTTTAGAATTTTGAGGTGGCTGAAACGTAATTATTTCATTGATATCTAGTCTTTTTGATTGAAAGTTAAAAACGTGAAATGCTTTTTTATTTTCTAAGAAGTACTTGCCGTTCAACTTGAAATCATTATTACCTAAACTTCCAGAAAAATCGTTAATAGTGAGGATGTCGTTTTCCAAATGGACATTGCCATTAAAGTTTCTAAAATCGAGCGGATGCATTTTTAATTTGCCTCTAAGCTCTGTAAGATAAAAATCTGTAGATTTCAAAGTTTCTTGGTAGTGCAAAGTTACGTGGCCATGCAATTTAAAGTTTTGCAAATCTTCATTTCTATACTCTTCAGGCATGTAGTTAATTCCTTTGTAGGTAAAAATTTCTTTAAAATGCAATACCTGACTGGTAAAATCAAAATCAATATCGGTGTCGCCATTTTTAACGTCAGCAAGCCAAAGATCATAATGGCCAATTTTCCCATGAAAATGAAAATCGGAAGTGTCAATCATTCCATCTAAACGCTTCACTAGAACGTCTTTTTCATTGATGTAAAAAACGCCATTGATGTTTTTTAATTCATGGTTGTAATGCTTCAGTTTTGTGCTGATGTTGGTCAAATAATAATTTCCAACCGGTAGCGATTTTGAAGTTAAGAAAGTGTTTGCCAAACCTTTGAAAGCAAGATCAATTTTTAAATTAGAGAGTTTTTCATCAATTGGTGTGGTTTGTTCATCTTTCGGAGTGAGTTCGCCGAGGTTACAAATTTTCGATTGGATGTGTAATTCTGCCACAACGGCTTCTTTGGCTTGATGAAGAACAGCGGGAATGTTGGTTATTCTTCCTTGCATTGCAAGATCTGAATTTCCTAATTTGAAACTACAGTTCTTTAAATCTAGGTTGTTTCCTTGCACAACAGCTTCTACATTCATGTTTTGGAGGGGTAGATGATAGCTGTCGGATTTAAAATTGAGGTTTTTGATTTGAAGTTTTGAATAGTAAGCCTGATTGAGGTTGTCTAATGCTTTTTCGGGTTGTTGTAAATCGATGATGTCGTGAAAGTTCATGGTGAGTAAAACTTGCCCTGTCAAATTTTTAAGGTCATTTAGTTTAAAGAACTTCGTGAGGAAATCTAAATCAAAATCGGAGTCTAATTGCATTTCAATTTCAGGGGAATCGAAGTTGATTACGGTCAGTGTTGCTTTAAAATCGCCCGCTTCTGGTCTGGCAGTAAAATCTTTTAGTTCAAATTTTGAGGTGGCGTTGTTTCTTTTGGCACCGTTTGTAAAAGTGCAGTGAAAACCAAGATTGTCAATTTCTTTATCTACTTCTGGATTGCGGATAAAGCCGTCTTCGCAGCCAAATTTGGCAACGATTGACGGGGTTTGATTGTTGGCAGTTTTTCCTTTAATCTGTGCATCGAAATACAATTTTCCTTTGTTGTCGTAGCTTCTCAGCAACGGAATTAGTTCTTCGGGTGCAAAACCAATCAATAGGTCAAAGTTGGGTTTTTTTCCCGAAAAATTGAGGTCAACCATCATTTCGTTGTCCACATCAATTTGACCTGTCATGTCAAAATCTGCACCTTCGAGCAAAACAGTTGTTTTCAAAAAATCAATAACTTGTGTTTTTTTATGATAGACAAAATCAGTGTGAAGCTCAAGGTTTTTATGGTAAATGTATGTGGGCTTGCCGTGTTCAAAAACGTTCAACAAAAACTGGGTGTCTAATTTAAGTGCTATGATTTCTGCCGTTTTGTTGAAGCTCATCATGGCATTTTTAATATCGGTTTCCAGGAGAATTTTGGTAGCTAGATTTTCTTTTTTTACATCAATATGATTAAGAATTATTTCGTTAAAATCGATTGCCAACGAAGTTTCTTCTTCTTCAACCTCTTTTTCATTAGGCTCAAATGCTTTTACGATAGTGAAATTGCCTTGTTGATCTTGCACGATGTTTAAAAATCCATTCTCTAAAGATAATTTTTTTATTACGAGGTTGTTTTGAATAATGTTCCAAAAGTCGAATCCTAGGTAGGCACTTTCTACGTCAATCACCGCCAAAGTATCGATTTGCTTTGATTCGAATACTTTCAAATGATCTAATTTGATTGAAATGTAGGGAAAGTTTTCAAAAGGCGAAATCGTTACTTTTTCAATTTGAACATGACCTTTAAAGTCTTCATTGGCATGTTTTAAAACTTGATCAACAAGATAATCTTTTTTGTAATATACATATATAGAGAGTATTATAATGACGGAAATAATAATTGATAATAAAATAGAAAACCATTTTAATCCTTTGATAAAGTATGTTCTCATGAAAATGTTGATTAGTAATTCACAAAAATACTATCGAAAAGTTTATAAAGTATGTTTTATGACTTTTTTTGAATTTCAAAGTTGTTTTAAATTTTGTTGTGATTGCGACGATCGCAAAAGAATAGATTGCTGATTTTTTTAAGGAACTTTGTTTTTAAGATTGGTTTCCCAAAATTTGCTCCATTAACCAACTTGTGTGCAAGGCGCTTTTTCCGGTGGAAGGATGTTCGAAATCTTCATCAAAAAGATGTTTTTTTAGGTTTTCCACATGAAATTGCTGCACATGTTTTGGGTTTTCTATCAATAGGCTCAATTCTTCTGTTTTGGATTTTAAAACAATCGGATTTTCATGAAACACACTGAAAGTAATTGTACCGTCGCTTCCCGAAATGGTCACAAAATCTTCATGCATCGAAGCGCCAAAATTCCAATTGCCTGTGCCTGTCATACCATTTGCGTACAACCAACTTCCTACCACAGCATCTTTGGCGGTGTATAAGTTTTGTTGATTGCAGCTAAATCCTTGCGCTTCTTGTACTTCTCCGAAAAAGTGACAAAACAAATCTAGCCCGTGACTTGCCAAATCATCAAAATAACCTCCGTAAGCAATTGTTGCATCCGTGCGCCAATTGTAAGTTTTAGATAAATCTAGTGCGTTGAGGGGTTTGCTAAATTGCCAATGAATGGTTCGAACTTGTCCGATTTTATTCGCTTTCAACCATTGATTTATTTGTTCAAATCGAGGCAAAGAACGACGATAGTAAGCCACAAACAGGGGAATATTTTTATTTTCAAAAGTTTGATAAATTTTCAAACTGTCTTGGTAGCTCGGCGAAAGCGGTTTTTCGATGCAACAAGGTTTTCCAGCATTTGCCACTTTCAGTGCATAAAACAAATGCGTGTCGGGCGGAGTTGCAATGTAAATGGCGTCAATTGTTGGATCGTTAATCAAATCATCCGCATGGGTGTAGGTTTTTTCAATGTGATGGCGCTGTGCATAATCGAGCAGTTTTTCAATATCTCTTCTCATCACAGCTTTAAGCTCGAAGCCTTGCGTGGTTTGGTACGCTGGACCGCTTTTGACCTCCGTGCCGCTTCCGCAACCAATCATGCCCCAACGGATTATTTTTTCAGATTGTTCCATTTTTTTGATTCGATTTTAATGCTCGAAAAGTAAGAATTTGAGGCTTAATGGGCAATTTTTCGGTATGATTTTATGAGGTGAGAGCATCTGCATAAATGTATTGAATGATCACTAACATAATGTTAATCGGTAGTTTGTTTGTTTTTTCAATTGGGAACTGACATTGCGATCCATTAAAAACAAATTACAATGAAAACGTACCTTAATCCGCGCCCGTTTGGAGAATTTATTTTAGACACATATAATCAATTTGAGATGAAATAACCCCGATTACTATGATATTACCAAATAATAATTCATAAATTTTTCATTCAATTTTTGCGAATAATTTAATAAATTTGCTTTAGGAAAAACAAAAAGTCTTGCGAAGGGGAAGAGATTATTTTTTCTCTTTCCTTTCAAAAGAAAATTTGATTTAGTTTTTTTAAGCCACTTGTCTTTTTTCAAAAATTTTATTTTCTCTTATACAAGCACATATTCTATGTATGAGTTTATTTCTTACATTGTTAATTACAAGCATTTTACATTTACCTTCTTTTACTTTTCGATTAAAATAATGTTTCAATTCTGGATCACTTGTAATTGCAGATAAAGCACACATGTGGAGTTGTTTTTTTAATTTTTTGTTTGCCATATAATGAACTTTTGGCTTTGAACGTACACTTTTTCCAGAGGTGTGTTCAAAAGGTACAACCCCTGAATAACAAGCCAATTGACGTGGAGTTGAGTACATTGTGAATTCATTTGTGAAACAAATTAAAAACAAGGCTGTTACTTTTCCAACACCCGTTACCGATGTGGCAACTTTAAAAATTCTAGAAAGATTTTCATCTTCATTTATGATTTTATCCAATTGTTTTTCGATGTTTTTCAAATCTAAATCTATTCCTTGGATGGTGCTTTTCTGTAACTTTTCAGAGAGTTTAGCTACTTCTAAATCAAAAGATTTGAGTTCTTTTACATTGCGCATTAAAGAAGCTCTTGTGATAACTAATTTTTCTCGTAACGATAAAAGATTCCTAATTTTTTCAACTTCCTTTCTTGGAGCATTAAAGATAACGGCTTCTTCCACATTTTTCATGGCGTAGTAAGCAATTCTTTCGGCATCAACTTTGTCGTTTTTGCCTCTTTGAACACCAATACTACGAATGATTTTTAGTGACATTTCCACCCAAAGGGAAAAGCTGTAAACCATTAGATACTTGATAATTAATTTACCATACATTCCAGTATGTTCTAAACAAACAAGTGTGTTTTCTGATGTAGCACCCTGTTCTTTGAGCCATTTACAAAGAGCTTTGATCCCTTTATAATCATTTACAAATTGACTGTGAATTGGTTTTTCTTTATTTCCATCAAGAATAACCACTGCATCAAAATACTCTTTTGATACATCGATACCTAAAAAATGTTTAAATTTGCTCATAACAAAAGTTTTTAAAGATTAGCAACCAAATTATTGAACACACTCATAACCTTGATAATAGGTCTAAAAACCTGAATTACTATTTGATGCTTGTTCAATATAAACTGACAAAGTCCTAATCGGGGGATAAGTCTGATAACTTTGCAGCGCGAATGGTGCACTTTGCCAGTTTGGTTGTTAATCAAATTTACAAATAATTTATTAAGCAAATCTAAAGGCT
>JBEILV010000143.1:0-7598 GCA_040379105.1 Flavobacterium sp. | reverse complement strand
TGGGCAGCGAAAAAGATTTCGAACTCAAAACCTCCGAATTTTTAGTACAATACGAAGCCCAAGAAAAAGAAATTGAAAATCTTAAACTGAACGCAAGTTTACAAACCAATCGCATTTTGCTTTTCTCTGCTATAGCAGGTATTTTAATTGTATTTTTTGGAGCTTATTTTTGGATTGTCAACCTCAGAAAAAAGAGAAAAATTGCCGATCAAGAACGTTTGATTGAAAGACAACGGCTAGAAAAAGAACTCAAAGACCAAGAAATTCAATCCATTGACATGATTTTGGAAAGTCAGGAAAAAGAGCGTAAGAAAATTGCTGACGAACTCCACGACAGTTTGGGAAGCTTGATGGTGTCGTTGAAATATAATTTTAATTATTTGTCGTTGAAATTAAATAACAATTCCACCGATGAACTCAAAGTGGTCAAAAACACGAATGCACTTTTAGACGAAGCCTACAATCAAGTCCGAACGATTTCGCACATCAAAAATGTAGGTTTGCAAGGCAACGAAGGTTTGATCAAAGCCCTGCAAAATATGATTTCTAAAATGGCCGTTCCCAATGGAGTTGACTTTAAATTGATTCCTTATGGTTTGAATAAAAAACTAGAAAACCAACTCGAAATTTTTATTTTTAGAATCGTTCAGGAAATGTGTACCAACATTTTGAAATATGCCAAAGCGACCGATGTTTCCATCAATCTTACGCAACATGGCGAAAACGAACTCAATATCATCATCGAAGACAACGGTATTGGTTTTGATGCAAAGAAAATAGCCGATAAAAAAGGCATGGGTCTCAAAAACATCTCCACTCGAGTGGAAAGAATGGGCGGAAGTTTTGAGATTGATTCATTGGCCGGAAAAGGAACCACCATTTTAATAAACTTACCGATATGATAAAAGTTGTAATAGCAGACGACCATCAGGCGTTGATTGACGGCATTGTTTTGTCTTTAAAAAATGAATCTGAAATTCAGGTGGTTGGTCAAGCCAATGATGGGAATGAAGTGTTTTCAGTGGTTCAAGACACCCATCCTGATGTGTTGATTTTAGACATTCGAATGCCCAATTGCGATGGTATTCAGGCTTCAAAAAACATAAAAAAAAGCCATCCTCATGTAAAAATCATCATTTTTAGTATGTTCGACCAACTCGAAATCATCCACGAAATGCGAACCATAGGCGTAGAAGGCTATCTGTTGAAAAACGCTCCCTTGAAGGATTTGGTCAATGCCGTGAAAGTAGTGCATAAAGGGCAATTGTTTTTTGATGGCAACCTGCTCGTTCATCAAGAAAACAGTCCGCAAGAAGAAGTAAGTTTTAGCAACCGCGAGAAGGAAATCATCAAACTGATTGGCACGGGTCATACTTCTTTAGAAATTGCCGAACGACTTTTTATCAGCAAAAACACAGTCGATACGCACCGAAAAAACATCTTGCGAAAACTGGGCCACAATGGCAAAAACGAACTCATCAAATATGCCATTCAAAGCAACCACGAGTTTTAGGATCAAACAAAACATTCAAATCAAAAAACCACTCCAAAATCTTGAAGTGGTTTTTTTACATTGCACATCAATAAACTATTGTGAGAATTAATTTCACTTTCTTGACTTTGGTCAATTTTTCATTTTCACAATCAATTTAGTTTTGTACGAAAATTGAAAATGAAAAAACACGTAAACCTTTCATTCCTAATTGTTATTGTTTTATTGCACATAAAACAAATCTTACTTTTTTCAAACTTAAACCAATTTTCTTTAAAAGTGAAGGATTTGGTAGCAAGAGGTTTTAATGTGCACCATTGCGTTGTTTTTGTCTTGTTTTCTTTGGCTCTATTGATTTTTATGGTTTTACCTAAAACTTCTCTTGAAGCAAACGCAATCAACTTGATGGTATCACTTTTTATTTTCATCCTCTGCTTAGCACACAATAGCTTTCAAATTGCTTTGGAATTTTTACCTATAATAATTGCTACAATTCTATTGATAAATTTTAAGCTTCCTATCAAAAGTAAGTGAACTTACATTAATAGAAAAGTAAACTCTTACACAATTTTCGAAAGAAATGAATTCGAAACTCTAAAACGTTGTTTTAGCGTTACAGAATTCTAAATGAACTAGGTGACTTCATTTTTTGAATTAACATTTTTTTTAGAATCCCAATTCTTTTTCTTGACTTTGGTCAATTTTTCCTCCTATTCATCCGTATAGTTTTGTCCCAATAAAATTTAATAAACATGAAAAGTTTAGTTGTTTTAATTTTTACGTCGCTCGTTACCTTCACATTATCAGCCCAAACAGGGAAAATCAGAGGCAGTGTCATCGACAAACAATCGGAATCGGTTTTGCCAGGCGCTACCGTTGAATTGGTCAATGAAACCGAGCCGCTTGGAGTTGTTACAGATGAAAATGGTCAGTTTTTAATCGAAAATGTTCCATTGGGCAGAAAAACCATTCGCATTAGTTTTATTGGGTATGAAACAGTCACGCTCTCTGAATTGGAAGTTACAGCGGGAAAAGATTTGATTGTAAAAGTTGCTTTGCTTGAAACTTTCAACGAATTAAACGAAGTGGTCATTCTTGGCGAACGAAGTAAATCTAAAGCCATCAACACGATGTCGTCCGTTTCAACCCGACAATTTACGACTGAGGAAGTCAATAGATATGCCGGCGGACGCAGCGATGTGGCTCGTTTGGCGACCAATTTTGCAGGAGTTGCCACTGCTGATGATAGCCGAAACGACATCATTGTGAGAGGAAACGCACCCACGGGTTTGCTTTGGCGTTTGGAAGGTATCCCGATTCCAAGTCCAAATCATTTCTCTACGTTAGGAACCACGGGCGCACCTGTTTCTGCTTTAAATCCTAATTTATTAGCCAATTCCGATTTCATGACATCCGCTTTTGCCGCGGAATACGGAAACGCTTTGGGAGGAGTTTTCGATTTAGGATTTAGAAAAGGAAACTCAGAAGAATATGAATTCCTTGTTGGTGCAGCGGCTTTTCCAGGATTTGAAGCCATGGCAGAAGGACCTTTAGGGAAAAATGGTGGTTCTTTTTTGGCTTCTGCGCGCTATGGTTTTGTGGGAGTGACGGGTTTGGCAGGAACGGCTGCACAACCTAATTATCATGATATTTCCTACAATATAGATTTGGGAAAAACCAAGTTGGGTCAGTTTTCACTTTTTGGGATTTACGGAAATTCTGACATTGAGTTTTTAGGCGAAAACTATGACCCCGAAGATTTGTTTGCTTCCGAAGACCAAGACAGTTTTGTAACGTCCAATTTTGGGGCTTTTGGTTTGAAAAACACCCTCAATATTTCTGATAATTCTTATCTAAAAACGATTGTTGGCTATTCTTACACCGGAAATTCTTACAAAGAAGATCGGATTATCAATTTTGGAACTCCCTCAGCATTCAAAATACGCTTCACAGAAGTAGATAATTTAGAAAGCAGATTGACTTTTTCAACGCTTTACAATCATAAGTTCAGTAAGAAATTCACATTCAGATCGGGAGTTCTAGTGGAAGCATTTAATCTTGATGCGGATCTTTCAGACCGTGAACGACAACAAGACACCGACGGCGATGGCTTGCCCGATTTTGTCAATTTAATCAATACCGATGGTGCTTACAACATTGTCCAACCTTATGCGCAAGGTCAGTTTAGATTGACGGAAAAATTGGTTTTAAACGCAGGTTTTCACGGGCAGTATTTTTCTTTGAATGAACAATTTGTCATTGAACCTCGCACTTCTTTTACTTATTCTTTCAACCCCAAAAACACCTTGAATGTTGGTTTTGGCGTGCATCATCAAAATGTGGCAGCACCTATCTTGTTTTTAAACGAATTTGTCAACGGCGTTCCCACACAAACGAATAGAAACTTAGATTTGGTAAGAAATCTGCATTACGTGATTGGTTACGATATAAAATTAGCCGATAAATGGCGCGCAAAAATTGAAGCCTATTACCAATCTATCGACAAAGCAGCGGTTGAAAATACGCCCACAAGTTATTCCTCGCTGACAGAAGGTGCAAGTTTTGTTTTTTCAACCGACAAAACTTCCTTAGTGAGTCAAGGAACTGGATTCAACCAAGGAATTGAATTTACGTTAGAAAAGTTTTTTAGCGATGGTTATCATGCACTTTTTACGACTTCATTGTTTGAAAGTAAATATGAAGGCAGCGACGGCATTGAAAGAAATTCGCCTTTCAACAACGGATATGTTGTGAATCTTTTGGGTGGCAAAGAGTTTAAAATTGGTAAAACAAAAAATAATATCTTCGCCATAAATTCAAAATTGACAACAGCTGGTGGAAGATATTACACACCTGTAGATTTGGAAGCTTCTGTTGCCAATGGTTTTGAAATTAGAGACGATGAAAATGCTTTTAGCCAACAATTCGATGCCTATTTTAGGTTGGATGTTCGATTCAGCATCCAATTAAATAGCACGAAGAAAAAACGCTCGCATCAATTCTATGTTGATTTTCAAAATGTTACAAATAATGAAAATGTTTTTTCAAGAGATTACAACCGTTTAACACAAAGAGTAGATCAAGTGAATCAATTAGGATTTGCACCCGATTTTGGCTATCGATTTACGTTTTAAATTTTTGTTAGTTTATCTTTTTTTTACAAATAGAGTTTGTTTATATTTGTACGAAGCAAATTCTATTTTTTTTAATTTTAAAATTCGATTTGTATGCTCTACAATTTAGAACAATTCACAATAAAATATGTCTATTTTACAACGGAAGAAATTTTTTTACTAGCAGATATTTTTAAACCGCATACATATCAAGAAAATGATTTTGTGATCAAGAAAGGTCAATATATCTCAAACATTTATTTTTTAAATTATGGTGTTTTAAAATCATATATTCAAGGTAATGAAAGAGAAGTGGTGTAAAGTTTTATTTCAAGCCAGTTTTCTTTACTGATTTATATGCCTTGGTAAATCTTAAAAAATCAAAACGGAATATTGTCGCTATAAAAAATTCTAGTTTATTTATTGCTTATTTTGAGTATATAAAATTATTATGTTCAAAATCAGAAAAGCATAAATTTTTTTTTTGAATTGATTTTTAAAGATGATTATATGTTTAACTCAAAATTATTAGAATCATGTATCAAAATTTAAAAGTTTTTACTTCTCGATTTGAAACTTTAAACGACGAGGAATCGGAGGCATTGTTGGGGATTTTCAAGCCCATTTCTATTAAAAAGAAAGAGCATCTTTTTGTTGAAAATCAATTGATAAAAGAAATTTTTTTTGTCAGCGAAGGGATTCTTCGAGGCTATTATACCAAAGACGGAAAAGAAATCACTTCCAACTTTTTGTTTGGTCCCACTATTTTTACTGAGCTTTCAACCATTCGAAATGAAGTGCCTACTAAAATGAACATGCAAGCTATTACAGAAGTTACTTGCATGTATGTACCTTTTTCTGAATTAGAAAAATTGGCTTTTCAGTACGAAAAAATAGAATCTATTTTTATGAAATTTGTAGAACATTTATATCTTTTTGGATTGTCTCGACAGCATAGTTTTATTTTTGACAGTCCCCAAGAACGATATGAAAAACTTTATAATGAGCGTCCGAAAGTAATTGCAGCAATTCCCTTGCAATACATCGCATCCTATTTGGGTATCCAACCTGAAACTTTGAGCAGAATTAGAAAAAGAATGGTTAATGAACAATTGAAAAATGGATAATTTCAAAGATTTCTCGGCAAAACTATTCCCGCTCGAAGATTTCGAGATCGAGCTTTTTGAAGCACTTTTTGTTCCTATTTCTGTAAAAAAGAAGGAATGCCTTTTTGAAGAGGCAACTACGATTCAAGATATTTTCTTTCTTTCGGAAGGCGTTTTTAGATGTTTTGCCATTAAAGATGGTAAAGAAATTACTGCCGATATTATTGCCGAGCCCATTTTGTTCACAGATTTATTAGCAATAAGAAGAAACACAAAAGCGTATATTCATTTGCAAGCGTTAGAGGATGCGACTTGCTTTAAAGCAAATTTTAAATCTCTTGAACAATTAATGTTTCAAAACATTAATATCAAGCGTTTTGTTTTCAAATTATACGAACAAATTTATATGAATGGTGTTAAAAGGCAAGTATCTTTTATTTACGAT
The DNA here is from genome assembly GCA_040379105.1 of Flavobacterium sp. Lineage (GTDB taxonomy): Bacteria > Bacteroidota > Bacteroidia > Flavobacteriales > Flavobacteriaceae > Flavobacterium. The sequence continues at coordinate 1,442 of JBEILV010000143.1, read as the reverse complement.
TCGCAAGCAGAACGATACCAAGATTTTCTCGCTCAATATGAGGCAGTAATTGATAAAATTCCTAATCAAGTAATTGCTTCATATCTTGGTCTTCGGCCTGAAACTTTAAGCCGAATTCGACAGAAAGTGAAATAATAAACATCGTTCATGTTTTATAAAAACGATGCGTAAAGACACTACGTTAGAACTTAAAATTCATGAGTATATGATCACTTTAAAAAAAATAAACATTTATCGAAGAAAAATTACTAAATATTTAACTAGCAATATTGGTAAATCAACTGCTATAGAAGGTACAATTGATCTAATAGTGAAAGAACACATTAAAAGAATTTTAATTATTAGACCAAATCATCGACTGGGAAATATTATACTTATTACACCTATTGTTCAAGAAGTTAATCGTGTATTTCCAAACGCAACAATAGATTTGTTTGTAAAAGGAAATATTGCTAATGTAGTATTTAAAAATTACAATGAAGTTGATGAAATAATATCATTGCCAAAACAACATTTTAAGCAATTAGGGTCGTATTTGTTGTGTTGGTTGCGTCTAAAATCTAAAGAATATGATTTAGTTGTTAATTGCGTTGAACACTCATCATCAGGAAAATTATTGACAAGATTTTCTAGAGCAAGGCACAAATTTTACGGTGCTACCTTCCTTGATGAATTGTGTGAGTTACATTTTGCAGAACAAAAACATATTGCTAAAAATGCTGTCTATAGTTTTAGGAATTTTTCAACCAGGAAAGGATTATTCATTGATAATACTGAAATTCCGAAATTAGATTTAAAACTCAGTCAGAATGAACTGCAAGAAGGAGAAGATTTAATTTATAAACTTACAAAAAACAGAAAAGAGACTATAGTAATTTACACTTATGCAACTGGCGATAAATGTTATTCAAGAACTTGGTGGAATGTGTTTTATGAGTTACTTACAAACAACTTTCCTGATTTTAATATTATTGAAATATTACCTATCGAAGGTGTGTCAAATATCAATTATATGGCACCATCTTTTTACAGTGAAAATTTAAGGCAGATAGGGGCATTAATAGCAAATAGTAAGATGTTTATTGGTGCAGATAGCGGTATGATGCACCTTGCAAGCGCATCTCTAACTAGGACAGTTGGCTTGTTTTGTATAACAGATGATGAAAAATACAAACCTTATGGCAATGGTAGTTTTGCTATTGATACTAGAAAATTTGATTTAAATGATTGTATCGACATTATTAAAAAATCAATATCAAATTGATGTTTTTTAAAAAAATCAATAGGTATAAGCGTTTAGGTCGCACTTGTTAAGCATTGATTTCATTGATTTTTATTTATAATCCACCATCTTTCTTATTAGCATATCGAATATTGTATCCATATTTGACCTTCTGTTGTATCTAAAATGGTATTCATCAAGATAATTTTGCATACGTTCT
>JBEILV010000142.1:0-7753 GCA_040379105.1 Flavobacterium sp. | reverse complement strand
TGGATTTATCCTTAAAAATATAAGTAGAAAAAGTATCATCTTTTTCAAAGAAAACCAACTGATCGTCGTTGGCATTTGAGCCTAAAATATGTTTATAAATTTTATCAGAACGTAATGTTTGAGGGTCTTTGCGTGTATAAAACAAAGTTTTATTATCTGAAGCCCAAGTTGAACCGCCTGTTGTATTTTCAAGCTTTGTATCTAAAATCTCGCCTGTTTCAAGGTTTTTGATTTGAATCGTATATTGTCTTCTCGACACCAAATCTACGCCAAAAGCTGCCCATTTATTGTCTTCGCTTACATTTAAACCACCAAGATTAAAATAGGACTTTCCTTTTGCCATTTCATTGCAATCGAACATAATTTCTTCGGGAGCGTCTAAAGTGCCTTTTTTTCTTGAATAGATTGGATAGTCTTTTCCTTTTTCATATCGAGTGATGTAATAATAGCCATTACTAAAATACGGAACCGACGAATCGTCTTCTTTAATTCTGGCTTTCATTTCGTCAAATAAAGATTTTTGAAAATCTTTTGTGTGTGCCGTCATTGCTTGGTAGTATTCATTTTCGGCATTCAAATAAGCAATGACTTCTGGGTTTTCACGATCGTTGAGCCAATAATAGCTGTCAATTCGTTTGTCGCCATGTTTTTCTAGAACGGTATCTTTTTTTGTAGCAGTAGGTGCTTCCATCATAACTTCAGTTTTTTCGGGGGTTTCTTTTTTACAAGAAGTCGCAAAAATAATACAAACCGAGGCAAGGAAGATGTTTTTTTTGTTCATTTGTTAATGGTATTTGTTTTTAAAAAAACTTTATTGAACAAATGTAATAAAAACTCATTTCGTTATGAATTTAAGTTCAATTTTATGTAAAAATTATGAATTTAAATTTTCATGCAGTGCACAAAATATATCTGATTATTAAAAATAATGCCATTTTAATCAGAATTATTTAAAGTTTGGATTAAATTTTAAAAACAAATTAAATTTCTTTAAATTCGCATGCAAAATTTAACCTAATTTAAGATATGAACAAAAGAGTTGTTATTGTCTCCGCAGCCAGAACCCCCATTGGAAGTTTTATGGGCGGTCTTTCAAGTGTTTCTGCGCCTCATTTGGGTGCTGTAGCCATTAAAGGTGCTTTAGAAAAAATCAATTTGTCGCCAGAAATGGTCGATGAAGTTTATATGGGAAATGTTGTGCAAGCAGGCGTTGGTCAAGCTCCCGCACGCCAAGCGGCTATTTTTGCAGGCATTCCAAATACGGTTCCTTGTACAACCATCAATAAAGTATGTGCTTCGGGAATGAAAGCTGTGATGCAAGCGGCACAAGCCATTATGTGTGGCGATGCTGATGTGATTGTTGCGGGCGGTATGGAAAACATGAGTATGATTCCGCATTACGTTCATTTGCGTAACGGTGTAAAATTTGGCCCAACAAGCATGATTGACGGCCTGCAAAAAGATGGTTTAACCGATGCTTACGACCAAAACGCGATGGGAGTTTGCGCAGATTTATGCGCCGCTGAATATAAAATTTCGAGAGAAGAACAAGATCGCTATGCGATTCAATCTTACGAACGTTCGGCAAAAGCTTGGGAAAATGGTTTGTTTGACGAAGAAGTTGTTCCTGTTGCGGTGCCACAACGTCGTGGCGAACCAATCATCGTCAGTAAAGATGAAGAATTTACGAATGTAAAATTAGACAAAATCCCAAGTTTATCGCCTGTTTTCACAAAGGACGGCACGGTTACAGCTGCGAATGCCTCAACGATTAATGATGGTGCAGGCGTGGTTATATTAATGAGTGAAGAAAAAGCAAACACTTTAGGATTAAAACCCTTGGCTTACATTAAAGGTTATGCCGATGCTGCACACGAACCAAAATGGTTTACCACTGCTCCTGCAAAAGCACTTCCAAAAGCCTTATCAAAAGCAGGAATTGGCATTGAAGAAGTAGATTTCTTTGAGTTTAACGAAGCTTTTTCCGTGGTCGGACTTGCCAATGCTCAAATATTGCATTTAACCGAAGATAAAATCAATGTGAATGGTGGTGCAGTTTCATTGGGGCATCCACTAGGATGTTCTGGCGTAAGAATCATCATAACATTAATGAGTGTTTTATCTCAAAATAATGGCAAATATGGCGCAGCAGCAATTTGCAATGGCGGTGGCGGTGCTTCTGCAATTGTGATAGAAAAAGCGTAATATTGCAAAAATTAACCCTCCTTCATGTACGGAATTTGTAGTTTAGCCATAGTGCCGATGCGACGAGAGTCGAGCGACCGAAGTGAACAAGTGTCACAACTTCTTTTTGGTGAGATTTTTGAAATTTTAGAACAAAATCCAAAATGGGCTAAAATCAAACTGCATTTTGACGGATATGAAGGATGGATTGATACCAAACAATTTTTACCATTAACCGACAATCAATTTGACACACTTTCAAGCGAACCGCTCATTTTTAATGGCGATTTGATTGAATATGTAGCAAGCGAAAATTCGTTAATCCCGATTACTTTAGGAGCCACATTAAACTTTTTGCATTTTCCTGAAATCAACACACAACAATATGTATTTGATGGATTGAAAAAATCGGGGATTCAACCTAAATTTAATTTACTACAAACGGCTTTTTTGTATTTGAATGCGCCCTATTTATGGGGAGGAAAATCGCCTTTGGGTATTGATTGTTCTGGATTTACGCAAATGGTTTACAAAATGAATGGCTATGTCATTCCTAGAGATGCATCGCAGCAAGCCACGATTGGCGAATCTTTGAGTTTTATTGAAGAATGCGAGCCTGGCGATTTGGCATTTTTCGACAACGAAGACGGAAAAATAGTACACGTAGGCATTTTACTTCAAGATTACAGAATCATTCACGCAAGTGGACAAGTGCGTATCGACATGATTGATCACTCGGGGATTTTCAACACCGAGCTGAACCAACACACGCACAAACTCAGGGTTTTGAAAAGAATTATCTAAAACCTTTCATCTTTAAAATCAATCCATTTTTAGTTTATTGTAATGAATATTAAGTTGATTGCCATTGGAAAAACAGATCATGAGGCTTTGAAAAATCTTATTTCTGAGTACCAAAAAAGACTTTCATTCTACATTTCGTTTGAATTTGACTGTATTCCAGATTTGAAAAACAGCAAGAATTTATCAGAAAAACAACAAAAAGAAAAAGAAGGCGAATTGATTTTATCAAAACTAACTTCAAGTGATTATTTGATTTTGTTGGATGAAAATGGTAAATCTTTTTCAAGCGAAAATTATGCTTTGTTTCTGCAAAAAAAAATGAATGCAGGAATCAAAACATTGGTTTTTGTCATTGGCGGTCCTTATGGATTTTCGGTAGAAATTTATGCAAGAGCCAATGAAAAATTATCGCTTTCGCCCATGACATTTTCCCACCAAATGATTCGACTTTTTTTCATTGAGCAAACCTATCGCGCCATGACGATTTTAAAAAACGAACCTTATCATCATCGATAAAACTGCATCAAACATTTACAAAATAAAACTTTCATCCTTAAAACCAATCAGATACACTTTTTCTTTGGCGCGCGTCAAAGCTGTGTATAACCAACGCAAATAATCCTGATCTACACCATTGGGCAAATAAGGCTGTTCGATAAAAACCGTTTGCCATTGTCCGCCTTGCGATTTATGACAAGTCATGGCATAAGAAAACTTGATTTGCAAAGCATTGAAATATTCGTTGTTTTTCACTTTTTCATTCCGTTGATATGAAGGAATGTCTTGATAATCCATCAAAACTTCTTGATAAAACTTATTAGACTCTTCATTGCTCATTGAAGGAGTTTCAGAAGACAATGTATTCAAAATCAAAATAGTTTCAAACGGTCTTTGGTTTGGATAATCAATCATTCGCACTTTAACCCGCATAAAATCGAGCGCATAGATAGAAGTATTGCTATAAATTTCGAGCACTTCAATCGTATCGCCATTGGCAATAAAACCCGCTTCATCAGTAGCATCGAGCCAAAAATAGTTGTTTTTGACCACCATCAAATAATCGCCTACGCTCAAAACGCTTTCTTTGAACAAAATCCGATTTCTGATTTGCTGGTTGTACAAATTAGCACGCTTGTTACTTCTCACAATGAAAGCGGTTTCCTCCAACCCTTGCTGACTGTAGGATTGCATCAAAGCATCTTGAATGTCGTAACCATCTTGCAGGCGAACAATGTCTTTAAAATGCGATAGCTCAAATTGAAAATGATCGAAAAAAGAATCCCGCAATTGCGCTCTAATCAAGGTGGCATTGTGCAAAATTCCTGAGCCTTCCTCTTGTCGCATGACTTCGTCAAGTTCGATGCCTTGCGCAGATTTATCGTAATTTCTTTCGAAAGTAGGCAACATCAACGCTGGACTTTCCTGAAAATGAACCGGTGGTAATTGCGCGCCATCGCCCACAAAAATCACTTTACATCTTTCGCCTTGATAAACGTATTTCATCAAATCGTCGAGTAACGATGATTGATTTGCATATCCATCCGCCAAATGGTCGGATATCATCGAAGCTTCATCCACTATAAAAAGAGTGTCTTTGTGCTTATTGGTTTGTAAAGTAAACTGAATGTCACGAGATGTTTTTTTAGGAAAATATATTTTTTTATGGATTGTAAAAGCGGGTTTGTGCGCATAATTTGAAATCACTTTTGCAGCTCGCCCTGTGGGAGCCAGCAAAACCGCTTTTTTATTGATGGCACTTAAATGTTGAACTAAAGAAGCAATTAAGGTTGTTTTTCCAGTTCCTGCATAACCTTTTAAAATAAAAACGTCTTGATTTGCGTTATCGGTTGAGAAGTTTGCTATTTTTTGTAAGAAAATATCTTGAAGCAACGTGAGATGAAATGGAAAAGATTGCCGTAAAACCTGATAAAATTGGGGGGCGTTCATTGGATAATTTTTATCGTTGAAATTAATTTCAAATATACTTATGAATTTTTTGGCAAATGCTTTTGTAAAAAAAAAAAAATTGTAGATTTGCCTACAACTGAAAAACTAAATCTTAAACAACATGTTAACACTTGTTATTGTTCTAGTAGTCCTTGCTATTATCATTGTTGGACTTGTGATAGTAATTGATAAATTTTTACCAAAAAAAATACGTCCTGTAGTATCCATTATTCTTTGGGCCATCACCATTGTATTTGCGTATTTGATTTACGAATCCATCCAAGCGCCCATCAAATTTGACAAAGTGAAAGAAGGACGATTTAAAGTAGCTGTAGCTAAATTTCAAGAAATTAAAAATTTACAGCAAGCATACAAATCCATCAAAGGAACTTATACCAACAACATCGATTCTATCATCAAATTTGTTGAAAACGATTATTTTGTAATTGTTGAAAGAAAAGATTCATCAGTAGTGGATGTTGAAAAAAACAAAGCGTACGGAATCTCAACCGGTTACTACAAAGACGTTGTTTTAACTAAAGTGATAGGACGTGTCAAAGTGAAAGATTCTTTATATAAAGATTCAGAGCGTTATAAAAACCTTAATGTTGTGAAAGTGGATGGCATTACTGCTGAAATTAAGATGGAAATAGGTGTTAAAAAAGTAAGCGACACAGATGTTCCTTTGTTCAAAGCAAGTTTATCAAAAGCTTCTTTATTAACAGATCAAGACCCAGCATTGGTTGAGAAGGAAAATAAAACTAAATCTGTAGAAGGAATTGATGGCGAAATGATTATTTTAGGTTCATTAGACGAAGTAAACTTGACAGGAAACTGGCCAAAAAAATATGGTAAAAACGAATAACATTTCACAAATACAAAACAATAAAAAGTTGTCCATTCAGGTTGCACTGAATGGGCTTTCTTTTTGTTGTAAAGACCTTCTTACAAATGAAATTTACGACTTTGGAACATTTTCTTTCCATGAATTTCCAAAATCAAACACTATCGAAGAAAATCTTTGGAAAGTGTTTTCAGAAAACAAGGCTTTGATTGCCCATTATGAAGAAGTCAGGGTTTTGCATCAAAACAACTTAAACACTTGGGTGCCGAAACCATTGTTCAATGAAAACCAATTAGGAAGTTATTTGCAGTATAACAACAAAGTTTTTCCTACCGATTTTTTTGCATTTGACACTTTATTAGATTACAACCTTGTCAATGTTTATGTGCCCTACATGAACATAACAAATTTCTTACTCGATCAATTTAAAGAGTTTGAATACCAACATAGCGGTACGATTTTAGTGCAAGAATTATTAAAAATCAATACTGAAAAACAATCAACGAACGTTTACATACATTTTGATCAAGATCAATTTCAATTGGTTGTTTTAGAACAAGACAAACTAATTTTCTACAACACTTTTGATTTTCAAACCGAAAATGATGTTTTGTACTTTTTATTGTTTGTAGCCGAGCAATTATCGCTTGATCCTGATCAATTTAAACTGTATGTTTTGGGCAAAATGACTAGCGAACATGTTATTTACGAAAAAATATATCAATTTGTAAGAAACATTCAAATGCTATCTACTAATGATTTGAAGCATCAATCGGGCCGGAACGAAACAGCAAACATCGAAAATTTTGTACTCTTTCATTTATGAGAATTATTTCAGGCACCCACAAAAGTCGTGTAATTACGGCACCAAAAAATCTACCTGTTCGGCCAACTACAGATTTATCGAAAGAAGCATTGTTTAATATTCTGAACAATCAATTTCATTTTTCGGAAATCAAAGTACTCGATTTATTTTCGGGCACGGGCAACATCAGTTACGAATTCGCTTCGAGAGGTTGTAAAAACATCAAAGCAGTAGATGCGCACTACGGTTGTGTACAATTTATAAAAAAAACAGCCGATGGTTTCGATTTTCCAATTGACGCTATCAAGAGTGATGTTTTTCAATATTTAGAAAGTAGAAATCAAACTTTCGATTTCATTTTTGCCGATCCGCCTTATGATTTGGGTCAAGCACCGTTTGAGAAAATTGTTGCTTTAGTTTTCGAACATCAAAGGCTTGCAACCGATGGTTTGCTTGTGATTGAACATGCCAAACAAACTTCTTTGGCGCATTTGGAACATTTCAGTTATCAAAAAAACTATGGAAGTTCTGTTTTTTCGTTTTTTGAAATTGAAAATGAAGAAGTTGAAAATGAAGAAAAAAATGCAGACCTGTAAGCCGGGTTCTGTCAATAAAAATGAATTTATTGCCTTATCATTTATCTAGGATGATCATTACTGAAAACCTCTATCTGCCTACCCCTCAACAACGAACGAGCCGCTCTTAAATGTTGATATACATGGCATTTCACCGCATAGAGTTTACCTGGTTTCACTACAGCCGAACTGTACATACTTTCTGTTGCACTTGTCCTTCTCAATAAAAATCGAGCGATGGGCGTTACCCATTATGCTGCCCTTTGGTGTCCGGACTTTCCTCCCCGATTGCTCGCGGCGATAAGGCGGTCTGCAGCGCAAAGATAAACTTATCTGACCAAGTTGTTCTTATTATTTTGGTAAATTGAGTCCACCTGTAAGTATTGCATATATAAAAAAACAAATGGTTGCAATGATGATTAATGCCAAATAAAGTGACATTGCTACTACTAAAAAAAGCAATGTTTTATAAAAAATCTGCTTTCGGGTTAAGCTAAAAATGCGCTTTAACGCATATACATGATACAAAATCATGAAGGAAAAGGAAATAATGATATAGAAAATGAAATGCAAATCGAACACCAAAGAAAACGG
>JBEILV010000141.1:0-7754 GCA_040379105.1 Flavobacterium sp. | reverse complement strand
TTTTAACTTTACACAGTTTGTGAAATACTACCTGTAAAAACAAGCGACAAATTAGTAGCTAACTAAACTAATTTCCATCAACTTACAACATTACCTATTTTTTGGCGTTATAATTGTATTGTTATCATTAATCAAAAATCAATCAATCATGTTAAAACGTTTTTTCCTTCTTTGTTCTGGTGTCGATACTGACATTGTGAACGGTTGTTCCAACGGCGAACAAAACAAATATGCCGGAATTGGGGCCACAGTTTTCTTCACTGCTGTTATGGCGTTTATCGCCGCTTCTTATGCTTTATTTACCGTTTTTGATAACGTATATATTGCTGTTGCTTTTGGTTTAGTATGGGGATTTTTAATCTTCAATCTCGACCGATTTATCGTATCGACTATCAAAAAAAGAGATAATTTTCTAGACGAATTTATTCAAGCTTCGCCGCGAATTATTTTGGCAATAATCATTGCTGTAGTAATTTCAAAACCTTTGGAAATCAAAATTTTTGAAAAAGAAATCAATACCGTTTTATTAAAAGAAAAAAACGAAATGGCTTTGGCAAATAAAAAGCAAGTTGCCAATTACTTTCAAAGTGATTTGGATAAAAACAAAGCACAAATAGATAGTTTGAAAAGCGATATTACCAAAAAAGAAAAAGAAGTAAACGATTTATACTCAACTTATATCACCGAAGCTGAAGGAACAGCCGGAACCAAAAAGTTAGGAAAAGGTCCTGTTTATAAAGAAAAACGCGAAAAACACGATGCGGCTTTGCAAGATTTAGCCACTTTGAAAACAACTAATCAAACAAAAATTGCCGATTTGGAAGTTAAAGCCAAAACGCTACAAGCTGACCTAGACAAAAAAGTAACCGAAACCCAACCTATTATTGATGGTTTCGACGGATTAATGGCGCGAATTAATGCTTTGAACAAATTGCCTTGGTTGCCATCCTTCTTTATAATGTTGTTATTTTTAGCAATAGAAACTTCGCCTATTATTGCCAAATTATTATCACCAAAAGGTGAATATGATTTCAAACAAGAAGATGGCGAAATGGGCATTAAAAACGCAATAGCTCAAAATCGTTATCAAAGTGACTTGCAACGAAAAACCGATGCTGAAATCTATGATAAAGTGTACGCTGATATCAGAGAAGATAAGGAATTATACAACTATAAGAAAAAAGGTGCTATTGAATTACTCAAACTTCAAGCCGATGGTTTTGTAGAAAAACAGAAGAAGTCAATGTAATTTTACCGCATAAATACTAAGAAAAAACCCTGTCAGAGTTTGAAACTCTGACAGGGTTAATTATTTTAGAAAATTATTTTTTACATATATTTTATAATCTCAGCTTTCAACTTATCATACTCGCCTTGAAGAATTAATCCGTTGTCTAACAATTTTTTATAGTTTTGAAGTTTAGAAAAAAGTGCTTCTTGCGATAGATCTGATAAACCATTTTTGTCATCAGGAAATTGCTTTTCATCTCTGTAGCCAGAAACAGGAATAATTTCTGCAAAATTGGTTACTTCTTCCGCTTGAACTTCTTCGATAGCTTCTGCTTCTTCAATAATTTCAACAGGAGTTTCAACAGCTTTTGGTTCGTCAATTATTGGTGAATTCACAACCGGATTTTTCAATAAATCCAATTGCTCTTTGGCAAAAGTATATAACTTTCGGGCTTGATTTTTTGGTAAATAATCTACCGTATGCGTTAAATCAGACTTGGTAGAAAACGTAAATTCCGCACCCAAAATTCCTTCTTTTACAAAACTTGCTGCAACATCATCCCAATCATAATCAACAAATTCCATGGATAATCCTAGATTTTTTGGTTTGCAAAGAATAATTCGCTTATTGGTTACCACAATACTATCGGGTAAAATAGTTACGGCAGGTTTTTTTTGTACTGCAATGTATCCTATTTCTTCATTAGACATCAATAGATTATCAAGTTTCGAAATTATCTTCTCGATGGCTTTTGGATCTTGATCTTCGTTTAATATTTTCTTTAAATTATCAATCATTTATTCTGAATTTATTTCAGAATCTTTCGATTCTTGTTGTTTCTATATAATTGTTTCGCAAAAGTAATGCCTAAATCTCATTTTTAAACGCTTCTCGTTCTTTTTTTGGCAAACCGGCCACGACCAATTCGTAGGAATGATTGATAAAATGAATAATTTTTCTATCATCAACTTCTTTGTTTACAAAAACAGTGTTCCAATGCTTTTTATTGGAATGATATCCTGGCGTAACGCTTTCAAATTTTTCTCGAAGTTCTATCGCATAATTTGGATCACATTTTAGATTTACAGTTGGATTGCCATTTTCCCAATCTTTTAGCGAGGCCAAACAAAACATTTTTCCGGCTACTTTAAACACTAAAGTATCTTCATCAAACGGAAAATGTTCGGTTACCCCTTTTTTAGAAAGACAGTATTCATAGAGTTGTTGGATGTTCATTTTTATTCTATTTTATACAAAATCGGTTTACTCGGACTTGCATCATTTTCAAACGAAGCAATTTGAATGTTTAACAAATAACTTCCATCTAGAATTTCATTGGGAACAAAAATCATTTCGGTAATAGTGCAATCCAAACGTGCATCATCATTAAGATTATTGACATCTTTCACATTCCAAAAAGCTTTGTGTGCCAATAATTTGCCTTCGTCTTCTTCTCTATCAACACTTGGTAAATCAATTAAAAGATGTTTTATTCCGATTTCTCGAATGAAAATCGCAGCTTCTTCTGAAAGATATGGCGGATTGGTATGTGAATAATTTTTATGTTTTTTCTCTTCAAGATTTGGTAGTGTTCTGATTATTAAAGCTTGACAATTTTTTGTCACATCGAGCGTAGTCGAGATGCATTCCAACGCAATTACCAAATCTTCACCTATAGTTTTTGGCTCAACCGAAATCAATTCAGCCGTAAAGAAAAACTGTTTCAAACATTGATTAATCGAATAAAACCCTCGTGTAATATGTCCAACGCATTCGGTGTGCGTTCCATGTCCATGCGGATTGAAGAAGATATTGTTAAAATTGGTCGAACTTCCTTCCGAAACTTTTCCAATCCATTCCGAACCTTCGGAACCAAATTTTACTGGTTCAATTACTGGTTTTTCTAGATACCACGCAATTGGGTTTTCATCCGTATTGGTTAATGGAATGGAAATATCAATTGGTTTTGATAAGTCGATTTGGAAGTTGTTTATTGTTGCTATCATAAAGTTAACCACAAAGGTCACAAGGTTTTCACTAAGTTCACAAAGCTTAGTGTTTCTTTGTGCCTTCTTCGTGTTCTTAGTGGTTATTTTTCCAAATTTAACAAAAACAAGTCACTTGCTATTCCGTCGCAAAGAAATTTTCCCTTTTGGGTTGCTTTTAAAATCTTTTCATCAAAATAAAGTAAATCATCTGCAATAAATTTTTCGGATTGTTTCAAAAGATATTCTAGAAAATCAGTTCCAAATTCGTTTTCAATTCTATCCAAAGAAATTCCCCAAATGGTTCGCAAACCCGTCATAACATATTCGTTATAGCAATCATTTTTGGATAAAATTTCCGTCTCGGATGGCAATTTATTTTCAGCTATTGATTTTATATAAATTGAATTATTAGAAATATTCCAACTTCTGGAAACACCATCAAAACTATGCGCCGATGGACCAATGCCAAGGTATTTTTTACCTAACCAATACGCGGAATTGTTTTTAGAAAAATAAGTTGACTTCCCAAAATTGGATAATTCGTAGTGAATAAATCCATTTTCGGATAGTTTGTCAACCAAAATTTGAAAATGTTCTTGAGCAACTTCGTCCTTTGGTTCGTCGATTTTTCCGGTTGCTATTAATTTCTTTAAAGCCGTTTTGGGTTCAACCGTCAAAGCATAACTGGAAATGTGTGGAATATTGAAAGACAAAGCGGTTTCGATGTTTTTCAACCATTTTTCATTGCTCATATTCGGCATACCATATATCAAATCAATAGAAATATTGTCGAAATACTGGGTAGCAAATTCCAAACATTTTTTGGCTTCATCAGCATTATGCGCACGATTCATGAGTTTCAAATCATCTTCAAAAAATGACTGAACGCCAATGCTCAATCTATTTACTTTACTTTTTGATAGCGCTATAATTTGTTCATTTGATAAATCATCCGGATTGGCTTCAATTGTAATCTCAGGACACTCAATTACTTTATAACTTCGATACACTTCATCAATCAAAAATCTCAAATCAGCAATCTGCAATATCGAAGGCGTTCCACCACCAAAATAAATTGTCTCAATAACTTCAGCACATTCATCCTTTCGCAATTCAATCTCTTTTGCCAATGCCAAAACCATTTCGCCTGTCTTTTTCAGTGAAGTCGAAAAATGAAAGTCACAATAATGACACGCTTGTTTGCAAAAGGGAATATGGATGTAGATGCCGCTCATTAGAAAGTGCTCAGTGTTCAGTTTTTAGTGTTCAGTAGACATTTCTGTAATCATTACTCCTTTTTGACACCAAATTTTTCAGGATTTAAAATCATGTAGTTTATTAACTTTCCGACTTCGTTTGATTTTTCTGTTAAATAATTAAATGTCTCTTCAGAAATATATTTACATGCAAAGGCGTATTCTAGCCAACCCTGCGTTTCTGAATTTTCAGCATCAGCATCAGTCAGTTTACTGTGAAAATATTTTGGATATTCTCTTTTTCTATATGCTTCTGCAATAGTTATTGTAACGCTTCTTGAACTTCTTCTTATTTGATCTGTCAAAGAATAAGTTTCTTCCTTTGGGAAATATTTTGTAATTGCAAAAACTTCCATTGCTAAATCAAATCCTTTTTTATAAGCTAATAAATCTTGAAATCTCATAAGTATATTTTTAACTGAACACTAAAAACTGAGCACTGCAAACTATTTTTTTACTCTACTTTCATTCTGTTTCACAAAAGCATCCCAACCCGTATAACTTTTTTCACCAACGGTTTTCCCAGAGTTGAAAAAATGACAAACGGCAGCTGCCAAACCATCAGTGCTGTCGAGATTTTTAGGTAATGTTTTCAAACCCAGAAGTTGTTGCAGCATTTTTGCCACTTGTTCTTTACTAGCATTTCCGTTTCCGGTGATTGCCATTTTTATTTTCTTAGGTTCATATTCTGTTATAGGAATATCTCTCGAAAGTCCAGCTGCCATTGCCACGCCTTGTGCTCTTCCTAGTTTCAACATCGATTGCACATTCTTACCAAAAAACGGTGCTTCAATCGCAATTTCATCGGGATGGTGCGTGTCGATAAGTTCAATGGTTCTTTCGAAAATCAATTTTAATCGTTGGTAATGATTGTCATATTTGGATAGTTGCAATTCGTTCAACTGAATGAATTCCATTTTTTTGTTGACTACTTTAATTAACCCAAAACCCATAATGGTGGTTCCTGGGTCAATTCCTAATATGATGCGTTCGTTTGCCAATTTTTATTTTCGTTATTTTGCAACAATGATTTCAATTCCTCACAAAGCTAAACAATTCGGCGTTTTTCTAATCAAACTTTTGATTGTTCTTGGTGCTTTTTATTTCATCTACGATCAATTAGCCCACAATGACCAATTAGATTGGGAAAAGTTTATCGCTTTGGTCAAAGAAAAACAATCCATTTTAGGAATTCTATTCTTGCTTTCCTTTAGTATTGCCAATCGGTATCTGGAAATTCTAAAATGGCAAAATCTGGTTAGTTACATAAAACCTATTACCGTTGGCGAATCTACAAAGCAAGTGCTTGGCGCCTTAACTGCCGGAATTTTCACTCCTAATGGCTTGGGTGAATACGCCGGAAAAGCACTTTATTTCGACAAAAAGAAAACAAAAAAAATCATCTTTCTCAACCTCATCTGCAACGGAATTCAAATGTTCTTCACTATCGTTTTTGGAACTATTGGACTTTTTATTCTTGGATATTGGCACTGGGCATTGGCTATTGCTGGCCTGTCTATTCTCTTTATTCTATTTTCTTTTCTCTCAAAAAAAGTGAAAATAAAAGGTTATTCCATCGAAAAACTTTTGGTGAAGTTAAATGAAATACCTAAAGAAATTCACACCAAAAACAATATACTGGCTCTTGCGCGCTACTTAGTTTTTTCGCACCAATACTATTTTTTATTTCTCGCTTTTGATGTAGATTTACACTATCTAACCATGATGGCAACCATTGCAACGGTTTATTTTTTGGCATCGTCTTTACCCAGTTTTCAATTTTTGGACTTTGCAGTAAAAGGAAGTGTAGCCGTTTTTTTCTTCGGAAAATTAGGTGTTAACGAATGGATTGTCGTTTTCATTTCAACCTTAATGTGGTTTTTGAATGTGGTGTTGCCTGTTGTTATCGGAAGTTATTTTGTCTTAAAATTTAAACCAAAATGGAATTAATCCCAATTTTTCTCTGCTTGATTGTAGTAGTCTACAGTGTTTTCATTATCCAATTAATTTTGGGTTATGATAAAGTAAAATCATTTAAAAGAACCGATGTCTCTCCCAAAACAGCTTTCACCATCATAGTTCCTTTTCGAAACGAAGAAAAAAATCTACCCAAACTTTTACAGTCTTTTTCTAAACTGAATTATCCCTATAAATTAATCGAAGTCATACTAGTTGACGATTTTTCTACCGATACTTCCGAACGTGTTTGCATAAAATGGCGTTTAGAACATGAATACCTCGATACCACACTTCTAGAAAATCTCCGACTGTCTAATTCCCCAAAAAAAGATGCCATCGGTAGAGCAATGCCCATCGCAAAACACGATTGGATTATCACCACCGATGCCGATTGCACTGTCAATAAAAACTGGCTGCTCACTTTGGATAACTATATTCAAAACAATGAGGTTGAAATGATTGTTGGTGCCGTTGTTTATAAAACCAAAAACAACTGGTTCCATCAATTCCAACAGCTCGATTTATTGAGTTTACAAGGCACAACTATTGGGAGTTTTGGCATCGGAAAACCGTTTATGTGCAACGGTGCCAATTTTGCTTACACCAAAAAACTATTTCGTGCGCTTGACGGTTTCAACGGAAACAACAAAATAGCAAGTGGCGACGATGTTTTTTTGTTACAAAAAGCAACAAAAAATCATTTGGATAAAATCCATTATTTAAAAAATCCGAATTTCATCGTAAAAACAAAACCCGAAAACGATCTGTTCCACCTTTTTATGCAACGCGTGCGTTGGGCAAGCAAAACCTCAGGGTATAACAGCAATTATGCAAAATTTTTAGCCATTGTTGTATTACTAATGAACCTCTCAATAGCTATTGCCTTTTCCCTTTTCCCTTTTCCCTTGTTCAATTGGAAAATCCTTCTCCTACTATTTTTAGCCAAATATGGTGTTGATTATGCCTTACTCTTCAAAACCAATACCTATTTACTGAAGAAAAAATGGATTTTGCCTCTAGCTTCAAGTATTATCTATCCTTTCTACAGCAGTTTGGTGGGTATTTACTCGTTATTCGGTAGTTTTTCCTGGAAAGGCAGAAGGTTTACACGCTAATAAATTTGCAGTAATCCAAGCAGCCCTTATCAAAACCCCTCGCGTCCTTAGCGCCTTCTTCGTGACTGTCTTGTCCTGAAATAGGTTTACACAAAAGTGTAAAAATATGGAACGATATTCAAGAGAAAGTATTTCAAAATGGCAATCTGTATATTCAGAAGAATTCAAAAGATTTGTCTGCAATGATTATCTAACTGGTTCAATG
>JBEILV010000140.1:0-7817 GCA_040379105.1 Flavobacterium sp. | reverse complement strand
ATGTGAAAAACAATTTGACAGATGGAAATTTCTGTTGCGTCATTTGAATCGAAAACTCGCTGTCGGCAAGAAAAACCAATTGTCCGTATTTGTCGTGAGCTAAATATTTTTGTTTAATACGTTTAAATTCAGCAAATTCTGTATTTTTTGGATCGTCTGCTTTAACCCAACAAGCTTTATATGCCGCAAAATTTTCGTAAGTACATTTTGCTCCATATTCGTGTTCTAATCGATATTGAATGACTTCATATTGCAAAGCACCCACGGTCCCGATGATTTTTCTGCCATTCATTTCCATCGTGAATAGTTGCGCCACGCCTTCGTCCATCAATTGGTCAATTCCTTTTTCTAATTGTTTGGATTTTAATGGATCAGCATTGTTAATGTAGCGGAAATGTTCTGGCGAAAAACTTGGAATTCCTTTGAAATACATCGTTTCGCCTTCTGTAAGTGTATCGCCAATTTTGAAATTGCCTGTATCGTGCAATCCTACAATATCGCCTGGATAGGAAATATCGACAATTTCTTTCTTTTCGGCAAAAAATGCGTTCGGACTCGAAAATTTTAAACTTTTGTTCAAACGCACGTGTTGATAAGGTTTGTTGCGTTCGAAAGTGCCCGAAACAATTTTGATAAAAGCCAAACGATCTCGATGCTTCGGATCCATATTGGCATGAATTTTAAACACAAATCCCGACATTTTTTCTTCCTCAGGATGAATTAAGCGGGTATCAGAATTTTTTGGTCGGGGAGAAGGGGCAATTTCGATGAAACAATCCAACAGTTCGCGCACTCCAAAATTGTTTAAAGCCGAACCAAAAAAAACAGGTTGCAAATTGCCTTCCAAATAATCTTTTTGATTGAATTCTGGATAAACTTCTCGAATCAATTCTAATTCTTCTCGAAGTTTTTCAGCAGGTTTTGAACCAATAATTTTCTCTAATTGCGGACTGTCAATGTCTGAAAAGGCAATCGTTTCTTCAATATTTTTACGACTGTCGCCACTAAATAGATTGATGTTCTTTTCCCAAATATTATAAATGCCTTGAAAATCATAGCCCATTCCGATTGGAAAACTGAGTGGCGTTACAGTCAAGCCGAGTTTTTGCTCCACTTCGTCCATCAAATCGAAAGCATCTTTCCCTTCACGGTCCAATTTATTGATGAAAACAATCATCGGAATGTTGCGCATTCTACAAACTTCCACCAATTTTTCCGTTTGTTCTTCCACCCCTTTTGCCACGTCAATGACCACAATCACACTGTCAACGGCCGTAAGCGTTCGGAACGTATCTTCCGCAAAATCTTTGTGACCGGGCGTATCTAAAATATTGATTTTCTTGTCTTTGTAATTGAAAGCCAAAACAGAAGTTGCTACCGAGATTCCACGTTGCCGTTCGATTTCCATAAAGTCGGACGTTGCACCTTTCTTAATTTTATTGTTTTTAACGGCTCCGGCTTCTTGAATGGCACCACCGAAGAGCAACAATTTTTCAGTGAGGGTTGTTTTTCCCGCATCGGGGTGCGAAATGATGCCAAAAGTACGTCTGCGTTTGATTTCGTCTAAAAAGTTCATAGGTTTTTGTAAAGAGCGCAAAAGTACTATTTATCAATGTCAGATACAAGTTTGTTTTGCTTGCTAAAAATCCAAATGAAACGATTTATTGAAAAATTTCAGGTTGCATTTTTCTGATTTTTTCTAAATTATACCGAATGTTTAAATGCATGTTTTTATTTTTTACGATATAATCGAACGCACCCAAGTCTTTTAAATACTGAGCTTGAGCACTATCGTCTTGGCCAGAAATAAATATGATAAAGCTCGCTTGATTGATTTCTCTAATTTTTTGAAAGGTGGTTAAACCGTCCATTTCTTGCATTTCACAATCAAGAAAAATAATTTTTGGGGATAATTCTATTTTTTTTAGACAATCATTCCCTCCATAAAAATGAAGCGTTGGGTTATTTACATTTTTTGAAATGATATAATCAATCAGGGCGTGATGGAACAAATCATCATCAACTACAAATATTAAATTTTGGGTCATTTGTCTTTTTAATTTTAAATGAGCCAATTTTATGCCATTGTTTTAATTTGTTTATAATCAGTTGTTTGTTGTTTTTAGACGGCTGTTTTTTTTCCAAAAATTGGAATCTTGTTTCTTTTTCAACCTTTATCTTAATACTCAAAATGGAGCAATCAGGTCAAAATACCAGCATTGATTTGGCAATCGAACTTCTTTTTTTTCTTTTGAAAAAACAATGAAAACGCAAAGATCTAATCATTTGATGCGGCAGACTTTGTTGTTTTACGATCGATAAAACCACGGAGTTGAAAAATGGTTTGTGAATTTAACTCCGTGGTTCAGTCGATTCGCTAATTTGTTTGTTGAGTTCTGTTCAATAACTTCTACTATTTGTTGTTTTTGATGTTAGCAACCAGTAGAAAAAATCTATTGAATGTTGCTTATTTTTTGCTCAAATTTGTTTTTCACTTCATTCAACACAGAAATTGTCGTTGTGACGTGTGATGTCCAAGTGCTTTTTGACATACTTTCTGGATCATATTGTTCGAGCCATCTTATGATTTCTTTCAAAGATTTTATTTCAAGTTGGTCGATGCTAGGTTTTATTTTATGGGCTACTGATTTCATGTTTTTCCAATCATCTTGGGCTATAAATTGTTCCATCTTGACTGTGTTTTCTTTGGTAACATCAATAAAGATTGACATCATTTTATTGATGAAAGATTGGTCGCCTCGGCTCATTTTTTCTAAAACAGACAAATCAAACAAAGGTTGTTTTTCTTGATTTGTAGATGAATTTTTGAGTTTAGTTTCATTTTTGAAAAGCAATACATATTCAATTTTTCTAAAAAAGTCATCTTCATCTTAAGGCTTAATGATGTAGTCGTTCATTCCTTTACTCATGTAGAGTTCGATGTCGTGTTTGAAAGCGTTGGCAGTAAGCGCAATGATAGGAGTGTTGTTTTTTAACTGATTTCTGATGTATCCTGTGGCTTCCAAACCATCCATCACTGGCATTTGTATGTCCATTAGGATCAAGTCAAACTCAAAACTACTTACTTTATCGATGGCTATTTTTCCGTTTTCGGCTTCAATGACCTCAAAACCAAGATAAGACAAACTCTGAATCGCAATAAAACGGTTCATTTCATTGTCTTCAACCAAAAGTGCTTTTTTGTTTTTGAATACATTTTCTTTTACTTGTGGACTCATAATCACAAGATTTTCATTATTCCCGATTTCTAAGTCCAAATCGAAGCTAAAAGTAGTTCCAACTGATTTGGTACTTTTAACAATGAGTTTACTGCCCATTAATTCAATTAAATCTCTCGAAATAGCCATTCCTAAACCTGTTCCTTCGTATTTTCTATTGGATGTGTTTTGTTCTTGCGAGAATTTATCAAACAATTTGGTAATGAATTCTTCCGACATTCCGATGCTGGAATCTTCCACTTCGAATCTCAAAATCTGTCTATTTTCGTTTTCAGATAGCAAGGAAACCGTTAATTGAATGGTGCCGTTTTCTGTAAACTTAATTGCATTACCAATCAAGTTAATCAAAACTTGTCTTAAGCGGGTTTCATCTCCCAAAAGCACAGGTTTGATTTCAGGATTCATGTTTAAAATAAACGACAAATTTTTATCGGCTGCTTGCGAATATATAATAGAATGTACGTTGTAAACCAATGCACTTGGGCTAAAGTTTGTGGATATAATCTCCATATCGCCCGATTCGATTTTGGCAATATCTAAAACATTGTTTAAAATGGTAAGCAGATGCTCCTGACTTTGACACTTTTTTTCCTTGTTTTACATAAAATACTATATATCAGTACAATACAATAATTATTTTTGTTTTTTGGGTGTCCTAGGTGTATTTTTTTAATTTTACCGAATGTTTGTAAGAAAGAAAATTAATAAATCAGGTCTTATAAGTGTGCAGATTATAGACAAATCAAGCGGGAGCTACAAAGTTGTAAAAACAATTGGCAGTAGTTATGATGACCAAATTGTTACTAGTTTAGTTAGAACTGGTCATGATTGGATAAGAACACAACAGGGTTTAGTAGATGTTTTTGATTTGTATTCTCAAGAACAAGAAGAGTTAGAGCTAACAGAACATTTGCTTTCAAAAATTGAGAATGTTTTAATAAACGGAACTCAACTTATTCTGGATAAAGTTTATCGATCTATTGGATTTGATGCTGTTAATGACGATATATTAAAGTTTTTGGTAATTGCTAGACTTAGTAAGCCATTAAGTAAATCTGGCACTGTAGATTATTTAAAGTCATATTTTGATGAAGACATTAAGTTGCATAAAATCTATAGATATCTCGATAAATTACACAAATCACAACAAGACATTATTCAAGAAATTAGCGTCCAGCACACTAAGAAGGTTTTAGGAGGCAGTATTGGGCTACTTTTTTCGACGTAACTACATTATATTTTGAAACAGACTATGGGATGATTTGAGAGAGAATGGTTTTTCCAAAGATGGAAAACACAGTCAACCTCAAGTGGTCTTAGGTTTATTAGTTAGTAAGGAGGGTTATCCTCTTTCGTATTCTATTTTTAATGGTTCTCAGTTTGAAGGCAGAACAATGATACCTGTTGTGGAAGATTTCGTTAAAAAATTTAAACTTGATGACTTTATTATTGTTGCAGATTCTGGTTTATTGAACAAAAAAAATATTGAGCTTTTAACTTCTTTTGGACATAAATACATTCTAGGAGCTAGAATAAAAAGTGAAAGTAAGGACATAAAAGATTGGCTTTTTTCTTTAGAAAAAACAGATGGAAAATTCTTTGAAAAATCTAAAAATAGTAATGAAAGATTAATCATAAATTATTCTGCTAAAAGAGCAAAAAAAGACAGTCACAATAGAGAAAAAGGTGTTAAACGTTTAGAAAAAGAATTCAAGAAAGGAAATATAACCAAGGAGCAAATAAACAAAAAAGGGTACAACAAATTCTTAGAACTATCTAACAATGTTAGCGTTAAAATTAGTACGGATAAAAAAAAAGAAGATGAAAAATGGGATGGTTTAAAAGGTTATATTACAAATACGGATTTAAAACCAAATCAAGTATATGAACACTACAATGGATTATGGGTAATTGAAAATGCTTTTAGAATAACAAAAAGTAAAATTGAATTAAGACCAATGTTCCACTTTACAGAAAATAGAATTCAAGCCCATATATGTATCTGCTTTATAGCTTATAAAATGTATAAGGAACTTGAAAGAATATTGAAAAGTAAAAACATTAAAATCAGTGTAGATAAAGTCTTAGAAATTGCAAAAACAATAACCACTCTCAAAATTAGGCTTATAAATACAAATAAAACAATTTACAAGACAATGATTTTATCTCAAAACCATAAGAAAATAGAAGGCCTTTTTGATGAAAATTTTTGGAAAACGGTTTAGGGTGTCCCAGTGTCAAAGTCAGGTGCTTTTGGTGGCGAAAATCTCGATGTTTTATACATCACAACTTCGAGTTTGGACATGACTCCCGAAGAGCAAGAAAAATATTCATTAGCGGGATCTATTTTTAAAGTAAAAACCAAAACAAAGGGCGTGAAAAGTGCTTTTTTTAAACGTAAAAAATAGTTGTCAATCAAAACATATTTAACAAATTACAAATCAATCATCAAATGAAAAAAATGATCCTTTTTTTGATGCTTACTCCATTTTTAATGGCAACAACATGCGAAAATGAAGACGAAGAGGTTAACTGTACGTTCGAAGCGGTGTCAGGTTTGAACATTGTTGTGAAAGACGCCGAAACATTGGCAACGTTGCATAATGGGGTAACGGTTTTAGCACAAGACGACTTGTATTTGGAAACTCTCGAAGCATTTGTAGGGGAAGATTTTGCTGTTTTTAATGGAGCTTGGGAGCGTTCGGGCACTTACATTATAACGGTTTCAAAAGAAGGTTATCAAACATTTGTTTCCGAACCGCTCGTTGTGGAGCAAGATATTTGCCACGTCATTCCTGTGCAAATGGAAGTTTTATTGCAACCGAATTAATGTTGCATAAAACACGTGAAAACAAATTATTTTGAAACCACTTTCAATCCAACAATTGAACAAATAAGCGTTGTGATAAAGAATAATCGCCAAAAAGTGGCAGGTTCTTTAAAAACAAAAATTCCAACCAAAACCGTACCGACTGCGCCAATGCCAGTCCAAACCGAATATGCCGTTCCGATGGGTAAAGTTTGTATGGCTTTGATCAAAAGTAACATGCTAAACGTTAATGACATCACGAAACCTGCATACCAAAGATACATTTCAATGCCTGTTGCTTCTTTCGCCTTGCCAAGACAAAACGCAAATGCAACTTCAAACAGTCCTGCGATGATCAGTAGAATCCAATTCATTTAAAAGTGTTTAAATATTTGCGTTTTGATTGTTTTTTCAGGCTCGTTTTTGTGTTTCATCAATTTGAAAAATAACTATTTTAACATTCTTCAGAATACGCTCAACCACTTGTTTTTTCGCCAAAAGCCAAATCGCCTGCATCGCCCAATCCTGGCACGATGTAGTTGTGATCATCTAACTTTTCATCCAAGGAAGCCACCCACAAATGACAGTTTTTAGGCAAATTTTCTTCAAGAAAATCAATGCCTTCTGGCGCCGCAATGGCCACGGCAATATGGATTTCTTTCGGATTTTGATTTTGCAATAATTTTTGTAAAACGGCCACTAACGATTGCCCCGTTGCCAACATCGGATCGATAAAAACAACGATTTTGTCATTAAAACTCGGCACTGCTTGATATTCGACCTTGATTTCAAAATACGCATCGTGGTTCGGATGATGTCTGTAAGCCGAAACAAAACCATTTTCAGCTGCGTCAAAAATCTCCATAAATCCTTGATGTAAAGCCAGTCCCGCTCTCAAAATAGAACAAAGCACGATTTTATCTTTGATGTAGGAAGTTGGTTTTGTGCCGAGGGGCGTTTGAATTTCAATTGGTTCGTATTCGAAAGTTTTGCTCATTTCATAAGCCATAATTTCGCCAATTCGTTCGATGTTTTTACGAAATCGTAGCGTGTCTTTTTGAACTGCAACATCTCTAATTTGTCCTAAAAAATGGTTCAAAACACTGTTGTTTGAAGAAATATAATGTAAATGCATCTTGATTTTAAAATAAGGTAAACGATTAATTCTTTTATTGAAGTGCTGTATTAATTTATCACTCTTTTTATACCATTTTTTAGTGTTGTTACATAAAAATTTAATAACAAACCAAGTTTATAATTACCTAATTTTAAATAAGTTAATACTTGAGCGGTATGTACATCCGTAAATTGTTCAACGGTTTTAATTTCTATAACAACCTTATTGTTTACCAATAAATCAATTCTATATCCGTGATCTAATTTAACGTCTTTATATATAATTGGCATTGGTTTTTCCTTCTCTACGTCTAATCCAGACTTTAATAATTCATAGTGTAAGCATTCTTGGTAAGCTGATTCTAATAATCCAGGTCCTAGTTGTTTGTGAACTTCTATGGCACATCCAAGAATAATCTTTGATAGCTCGTTTTCTACTTTGTAATCCATATTATTTTATCTCACTTAACTTTTATTTCTTATAGGTGTTCGATGATATGCTTAGCAGTTGTGTTTTTTTGTGTTTTACTTTGTGTGTTTTGTGTTTTACTTTGTGTGTTTTGTGTTTTAATTTGTGTGTTTTGTGTAATAGATATTTCACAAATTTACACAAAGTCTTAACACAAAGTTACACAAAGCATTCACACGAAGTT
>JBEILV010000139.1:0-7852 GCA_040379105.1 Flavobacterium sp. | reverse complement strand
TACACCGACGATAAGAAACTGAAATATCGTGAGCAAAAAGAATACGGCAGCTGGTTGATTGAATTTGGAGAGAAAAACACCGATCTAGGTTTGCTCGATGGCTGTGTGCCGATGGTTTTGTTCAAACGCTTTGGAGGCAGTTGTTGGAGCGAACTCTGCGAAATTTATGGCATTCCGCCTAGAGTGATGAAAACCAACACCCAAGACAAAGTCATGGTGAGCCGTGCCAAACAAATGATGCAAGACATGGGTTCGGCAGCGTGGTTCATTATCGACGATTCTGAAAGTTTTGAGTTTGCCAAAGGCGTGGACACCAACGGCGATGTGTATAAAAACCTCTTGCAGTTTTGCAACAATGAAATGTCGATGGGCATCTCGGGAACTGTTGTGGGTCAAGACACCAAAAACGGCTCTAACGGCAAAGAAAAAACATCGATAGGTATTCTGGACGATTTGGTCGATGCTGATTTAAGCCTCATCGAACAATGCTGGCGTGACACGGTGATTCCTGCCTTGCAACAATTAGGCATTTTGCCCGCTGGCGTGATTTATAAATATGACGCAACAGAAGATTTGGAAACCCTCTGGAAAATGGTCACGCAAGCGGCAACTTTTTTAGAAATAGACCCCAAGTGGGTTGAAGACAAATTCGGCATCAAAGTCTTGGGCATCAAAAAAACGAATGAAGGCGGTCAAAATTTATCCTTAAACATAAGTCCCGATTTTTTCGTGTAGGGACAGGCGTGTTACGGACAGGTCGCGACCTGTCCCTGCACGACCTGTCCGCACCCCCCGCATATTTCGAAGCCTTGCATGCACGGCTTCAAGATTTGTATGCTTGCCAATGCGAGCACTGCCAATCGAGCGCACAATTGTCGGCACACACGCTTCATTTGAGCCTCGAAAAATCGTTTAAAAACCATTTAAACAAAGGTAAAACAGCCCTCAAAACCCTTTTCGATAATCAGGGCTATCAACCCAAAGATTTGCAAACTGAAAAGGCATATCAAGATTTAGTGCAAAGCACCACCGATATTTTTGAATTGGCAATCCAAGACAACGACCTACCCGACGATATGCGCAGGGCATTAGCATCGGATGCTTTTTTGTTTGGAAGCCTTAAAACCAACGCCCAACTTTTTGAAGGGTCAAAGTTGCTTACCAAACAAGACGGCACGCTCAAATCATTCCAGGAACTGACCCAAGATTTTGACAAGCTCAACAAAAGGTATAATGAAAATTATCTGGAGTCCGAATATGAGTTTGCCGTAGGTAGTGCGCAAATGGCATCAAAGTGGAGTGAATTTGGAAGTTCAGAGCGTTATTATTTGCAATATCGAACTGCTAAAGACGAAAGAGTGCGCGCCTCGCACGCCGCCTTGGCCGACATCACACTGCCCAAAGAAGACCCTTTTTGGGATAGTTTCCTGCCGCCAAATGGATGGATGTGCAGATGTCAAACCGTTGAAGTTCTTAAATCAAACTACGAACCCAGCAACTCTGAAGATGCGCTTAAAAAAGGCGAAACCGCCACCACCGAAATAGGCAAAAATGGCAAAAACCGCCTCGAAATATTTCGATTCAATCCGGGCAAAAATGAAGTGCTCTTTCCACCAAAACATCCATATAATAAAGTGGCTGGAGCAAAGGAAGTGAAAGAGAGAGTTCAAAAGGCAAATAGATATGATAATATTGGTTTTGAGAAGGCTAAAAATATTAATAACAATGGAGTTTTTGAAAAATATACGTCTGGCAGACAAAATCCAGTAGAGGAAAATAAAAACGAAAAAGCTTTTAGAATTTTAGCAAATAATGGTGCAAAATATAGAATGCTACCTGTAATAAATGACGGAAACAAAAATCCCGATGGAATAAATCTTGAAACAAATAAATTTGTAGATATTAAAATTTCCGAGTCAATAAATGGTAAAAACATAATACAAAACGCTTTTAAAGATGCAAACAAACAAGGCGTTGAAGAACTTATCATTCAATTGACAAAAAAACCTGAAAGCTACAAAGAAATGTATAAAGCTTTAAAATTTACAATTGAGGCAGAGAGAGCAAAAACCATTAAAAACTTATCCGTTATTTTTCCAAACAATACAATTAAAAACTACGAACTACAAAAATTAAAAGATAAAATAAGAAAGGGATAAGCTGAAAAATCAGTTTATCCCTCCAGGGATGGAATGCCAATTACTTGACAAACCACCGATGCAAATATACAAACTATTTTAAAACAAAAACATGAAACACACATTAACCATTGCTTTTACAATCGTTGACGAAAATGGACAATCGATTTTGCAGGAAAACGGCACGAACGGTGTTAAAAGAACAATCCAAACCACACCACCGCCCGATATTGCAAAATGGGTTATCGCGCTAGTAACAAAACTTGCTGCTGACTTAGCCGAACAATATCAATCAGACAATCAGGCCAATCAAGCCCTTCTTTCGGAACTAAAAAATACGGACGAAGCAGCCTATATAAAAGCCTTATTTGCTCAAATTCCTGTTCAGGGACGTTTTGAAATAACGGAATTGGAAAACAACCAAAACGGGTCTGTGCCACTACCCACTGCATTAAAACAACTGCGGAACCATTTTCAATGATGCCATCAAGTGCTTGAAAAAAATCCTGATTCATCAAAGCAAAATAATCTTTAGACGTTTCTGAAAACAACAAATGGTTGTAATGGTAAAAAGTGGCTTTTTGCAACATGCTTTTTTTTCAAATATACAAACTAATTTAAACCACAATTTATGAACTTTAACGAAATCATGAAAAACATCGTTTCGGATGTGAAGGTAAAACTCACCGAAGAGTTCGACCGCAATTTTGAGCGCAAAGCTTTCTTTGATAAGCCTTGGAAAACCGCACGAGGCAACAACGCCCGTGGAAGCCTCATGATGCGTTCCGGAAAGCTCAGGCGTTCTATGCGTTCATCGCAAAGCAAAACGGGCATCACGTGGTCTAGCGCTTTGCCCTACGCCAGCCTGCACAACCAAGGCGGCGAAGTGATCGTGACCGAAAAAATGAAACGATTCTTTTGGGCGATGTTCATCAAAGCCGATGGCGGCACAACTTTCAAAAGAGATAAAGACCAAAACGTAGTCATGCGCAACACCGCCCGAAACCGACGACTGACCGAAGAAGCAAAAATGTGGAAAGCGATGGCACTCCAAAAAGTGGGCACAAAAATAAAAATAGAACAACGCCAATTCATTGGCGACCACCCAAAAGTAAAAACGATGATTCAAAACATTATCAACGAAAACATGCAAAATTTGAACCTAACCCAACGACCATGAAACAAGCTTTTTTAAACCTTCAGGATAAATTGAACGAAATACCTGAACTCAAATACATCGATGAAGACTGGGGACAGCTCGATGCCTACAGCCCCAACCCACCCACAAAGTTTCCGCTGGCATTGATTGATTTTGGAAACCTTAATTTTTCGAACCTTGGCATCGACAGAACCAAAACGCCCTACCAACGCCAAATGGCCGAAGGGATGCTCATCATTACCATTGCCAACTTAAAGCTCACCAACACCTCACGCAATGCGCCAACCGCTCAAAAAGATGCCGCATTCAAAATTTGGGAACTT
Organism: Flavobacterium sp.; assembly: GCA_040379105.1. Taxonomy (GTDB): domain Bacteria; phylum Bacteroidota; class Bacteroidia; order Flavobacteriales; family Flavobacteriaceae; genus Flavobacterium. The sequence goes on along the minus strand of JBEILV010000139.1, from coordinate 4,232 downwards.
ATAGAAGCCGTGCATCAAAAACTACACGGCTATTCGTGCCTGCAAAATGCATCGCCACTCATCAGAACAGGGCTTGCAAGAATCAAAAGAGACGATGGCATTCAGGAGTATGAATTGCGCTATAAACTAGAACTACACAATGTTTAAAAAAGCCGTGTTTGCACAGGCATTTTGGCTTGTTGTGCCTCAATATGTCGAAGTTCGGAAGTAATCGACGTGAATAAAACTTGATACAACGTGGTGCGAGAAATAGGATAGACTGGGTAAATATAGATTTCTAAAATTTTGGTCAGTGGCGTGTGCGGATGCGCTTTCACGCTTTCGTTATACAGCTCTTTGATTTTCTGATAACGAAGCAACTTATTTCTTTGAATACCAATAGACCTATTTAGATTCTTTGCAGACATATTGCAAAACTAAAGAATCCATCTCAATTTAAAAAATCGAGTTTTTTAAGCACAAAAAAACCCGCTCTGTGGCGGGATTTTTTGTTTATTCTTGGGTTTTGTTCTTTTTTCTTTGATACAAAAAAACGCCTGCAACACCTACAATAACTCCTACAGCAATCGAACTTGCGGCAGTGGAATATCCTTTTTCAATACACAAGTAAACAAGATAAGAAACAACTAAAACCGAAAAAAAAGCAAAAAACATTCCTAAAAACAAAGAAATAATAAAACTATTGGCTGTCTTGTTTGAAATCTTGTGCGCATTCATTTGTTCTTTTTCAGCCATCACTAAAATTCTATTGGCAAATGTTGGATCGATGGCGTTAAATTTTTCCATCATTTCTGGTGATGGAAGTTGACCCTCGTAGGTTTCACTTATTAATAATCGACCTTTAGGGTGGTCAACGCCCTGGTTTTTATTCTCAGCGAAGTTTTTGGGTTTGTTCATCAAAAACAGTTTTAAAGTTTTGACCTACCTGTTGCCAATAAGAGGCAATGTTATTTTTATTTTGTGAATTGTGCTTTACTATTAAATCAGAAATAGAAAAAAGACCAAAAACAGCAAAGAAACCGTTAAAGAAATATTTTGAATTCATTCTATTGGTTTTTTGTGGATTATTTGTTGAAGCAAAAATATACAAAACAATCTCTTTTTATTCAAAATTGACGTTAAAAGTGCTTTTAAGTATCATTTGAATATTTTTAAGCACAAAAAAACCCGCTATGTGGCGGGCTTTTTTGTGTATTTTTACAAAATAAATAAATCATTATGAACAGGCTTGAAAGAATCGATTTAGAATATACCGCCGAAAATAAAGATAGGCTGTTAAACTATTTAATCAATAAGTTTGACCCAACAGGCCACTATCCTGCAATTAACGCTAAAGAAATAAGTGCAGATACGGGCATTTGTATTGAGTTTATCCATTTGTTTTTGTTAGAATTTAACGATTTAGGAATTGTTGAATATCGTGGTTTTTCACAGGTTTCTTTTTTTAGTTTAACCATTACTCATCAAGCCGTTGCTTTTAAAACCAAGGGAGGCTTTCAGTTTCAAGAAGCCCTTTTTATGAATCAGCTTACTTTGTTGCAAGGTCAAATTAAATCCCTTGAAAACGAACTACCGCCCGAAAGGCTTAAAAATGTTTTAGATATTGCTTCCAACCTGATCAATGTCTATACTGCCTTTTTCGGTGTGCGATAGTTTTTGCTTAAATTGAAGCACCCGCTGCATGTCTAATTCTAAAGTGCAGTTATTAAAACGTAAAAAATCGGTAAGTTCCTTCACAATGGCCTCAGATTTTGCCAAAGCTTCCGTTTCGTTTTTAAAGCCGCCCAAGGCTTTGAAAATAATAGCTCTTGGCTTGATCAATACAATGTTTGATTCTTTTTCTTGCATCTTAATTTGTTTTAATAGTTAAATCGTTCACAACATCATACACGCTTAGCGTAATCACATCGTCCACGATAAAAGATGCAGTCGTGTCGTTGGGTTCAAATCGTTTTAGTTCGGGCTTTTTGGCTGTGCCGTTGTAGTTTTTCACGGCATCGTTATAAGCCAACTCAATCAACTTAATGGCACCGCCTTGGTTGCTGCACAACGTGCCGTCGAGTTCTTTCATATTTTCCAAAATAGCTTTTTGAAGCTTGTTTTTAGTGGCATAAGTGCCTGTTACTTTGATGAATGTTTTTTTCATTGTGTTATTTCTTTAATGCGTTAATATCAGGAAAGTCTGTTTTTTTGGCTTTTTTAAGCCATATTGAATTTGGATTTAGCGGCTTTTTAGGCTTATCGAAATCAAACATTTCGATTAAATCTGCAACCGCACCCACAAAGTTTACAAAGTCTTTTTTCATGTTCTTAAAATTGATAAATTCGAATATCGTGTGCGCCTCGTTTGAATAGCTTCATGAAGTGGGCTTCGATGATGCGATATTGAAATGTGTCAAAAAAATATTCCTTTTTAATGGCAATTTCAAAAAAGCTATTCGCTCGAGCTTCATTTTGCACTTCCTTAATTTTCCAAAAAGTGTCTTCGCCTTCTTCCAGAGCTTTGTAAAGCTCAGAGAGCTTCACAGGCTTTTTGTTTTTTATAGCTTTCAAAAAGGCTTGCTTCTTCTTGATTTCATCTTCAATGTCACGCTTTCGATCTCTCAATTCTAAAATAGAAAGCGTGAACTCTTTGATGATGTCGTCCGGGTATCTAGTATTCATCATTAAAACGTTTACCATTGAGCCACGTTACTAAATGCGCTTTCGCCTGTCCTGTTTTTAGAAGATGATCCTGGTACTTCTTATAATTGAGAAAACACTTTATTTGTTCAGATTCTTTTAGCTTGTTCCATGCCTTTTCGCTATGCTCACGTTTGACCTTTAAATCCCAAAGCTTCCAAAAGGCTTCGAATGTAATATCGGCCACAAACTTTTCGACATCGAATTTGTCTTTGTATGCCTTTTCCTTCATCCAAACTGAACGGATGATGCTTTCATTGGCTGGGAAGTTGGCACCCGCAAAGAGCCATTTCATTTGTTCGCCGTTCAAATCGCCTTCCTCTATTTTAAACTCCCTTAAATGGCCGTTTAAATCGTATTTAAACAGGAATACAAGACCTAAATATTTGCCCTTGGCTCTGTAAGATGTTAGCTGTTCAAGCCCCCCAACCCCCGAAGGGGGAGCTGGTGTGGCGTTTGCTGTTTTTTGAGTTAGCTGTTCCATGACTCACTGTTTTTTTTCATCACTGCCAAACCGCCTTTTGATGCGTTGAAAATTGGCATGTCGAGATTTTCTGCAATTTCATGCTCAAACCTTGCACCTTTTGAATCAGCCCAATCAGGAAGCAAAACAATTGCGTCACAATCAACCAAGGCTTTGATGCATATCTTCATAGCAACATCCCAGGGCGTTTTGAAGTCGCCCACAATCTCTAAAGGATTCACTGCTTCAAAACCTAAAGCCTCAATTTCTTTTTTTGCCATTGCAAATTTTAAACATGTTTTGTGTTTCGGTTCGCCAGTTACTTTCCCAGCAATATAAATTTTCTTTTTAGCCATTGTTTTCGTTTAAAAGATTTAACATACTCTCTGAAAACTTAACTGCATGCGCATGATCGGCTTTTTTTATAAAAGAATCGTCTCTTTTATCAAATTCATCCTCTTTAAAACTTGCTATCATTTGCATTTTTAATACATCATCATCTTTGTGATGAAAGAATGTTTGTTCGATGCATGGGTTTCCATCGTCGTCAGTAGTGGCAATAAATAGAACCTGATCATTGTTTGCTAAGTCGAATAATTTTACTTTTTTCATGTGATTTGTCGGTTTAAAAAATCTTTGATTTGATTTAATTTTGTTTTTGCTAAAGGGTTATCAATCGTATTGATGAGCCCTATAATTCCCTCGTGAAGTGCGTAGGCCTCATGAAACTTCAAAGTGATGGTGTACTTCTTTTTGCTCTCGAAAAGATTGTTGTTTTCGATGGCTTTTTCAAGCGGGCGGTTCACAAGGTTCGAAACATCTTGGATGATTGATTTTACAAGTTTCGCATCGATGGAAGCCTTAGGCGATTCAAGCACGACATGGCAAAATTTCTGCAAGGCAAAAAGTCCGTCGATGTTTTGTTTAAGTTTGATTTTCATTTTTAGCATTCCATTTTAGGTTCACTTAAAACTTCGCCACAAGACACGCAAACCGTCTGTGTCACTTCGCAAGTCACGCACGTGGCGATGACTTCGATGTTCTTGATGTGCTCAGCACAGGGCTTGCCTTTCTTTTTCTTTTTCGG
>JBEILV010000138.1:0-7879 GCA_040379105.1 Flavobacterium sp. | reverse complement strand
TGAATGAAGCCTAAACGCGGTTCTGAATCTTGTGTTTTGTAGGTAATTAATTTCATTTTTTTTTGTTGTTTTGCGTAGAGACGTTGCATGCAACGTCTTTACAGTTTATATATGAGACGTTGCATGCAACGCCAGTACGGTTTATGATGAGACGTTGCGTGCAACGTCTTTACATGTTAGAAGACGTTGCATGCAACGTCTTTACTAATCGTTGTTAATCTCAATAGTTTTTATTTGTTCTTCTTTTGTTTTGATTTCAATCTTGTAATTTTTTTTATCTTTCATTTGTTCTTTTAAACTTAAAATGTCACAAAAATCTATTTCATTGATGTTGGTGTTGTCAATGCTGATGATTTTGTCGCCAAATTTCATTTCTTGCGCCAAATTCTGGTCCCAAACCAAGCCAATGACGAATTGGTTGTCCATCATGGTAGGTTCATATTTTGGTGCTTTGTCAGTCAAAACCACCGTGTTTTTTCCTTCAAAATAGACTTTTTTATGTTTGAAATCGATGATAAAGTCGGTATGATCTAAAAAATCTAATCCGATTCTTGAATTGTTATCATCTGTGGTGTTGACAAACATATTTTCAAATGTTTGAGCCGCAAATTGGGCTGTTTTAACATGAAATAGTTTTTGTTCTTTGGGTTCGCCTGCACCAAAAAGACCAATACCGCTCACGCCTGTAGATGTTGCGAGAGTTTCAAAAATTTGGTGTTTTTCAAAAGCATCAAAAACCCTATTTGACATTTCATACATTCCGTCCATTCCAGTGTCAATTAGCACATAATCAACGGCTTTTGTTTTTCCAATACCCACTAAATTTGTTACAATATATGGTGCCTTTTGGCTGCCAATCAATTTTAATTTGGCTGGTTTGCTTTTGGGTTGCAAAAGTTTGATTTGGTCTGTGATGTATATTTTTTGTTCTGTTTTGCTGACTTTTAGGATGGAATTTTTGAGTAAATTACTTCCAATGATGCCATCGATGTTGAAACAATTGAGCAACGCATGTTGTTTGAAATCAAAAACTAAAGCAACTTGATTTTCAAAAACTAAATCTTTTAATTGAATTTTAGGTATGTTAGTAGCAAACATTTTTTGGACTAAATTGTTGGCATCACTAATTAAGATAGAGTCTAACTTATTAATATTTAGTGCTTCATAAATTTCTTTAGAAATGAGGTTAGGCGCGCCGGTGTCTAAAAGGAAGCGGTAGCTTTTATTATTGATTTCTACTGGAATTACGATTTTTCCAAAAACGGATTCGTATGGAATGGTTTCAAAAAATTTTTTTTGCGCAATAATTCCCGCATCAAAATTGACTTGTTGTGCAAATAGGAAAGTTGAAATAAAAAAGAATAAAAAACTAACTTTCCATGAAGTCCTTGATTTTTTGGGAAGTTCGTTTGATGCAACCACGATTGAATTTAGCCCCGATTGCAGCGAAAATCCTTTTGGGCATTTTTTTTGCCCAAAAGATTGTAGCGAAAAGCGGGAAAAAGGATTAATAAAATGCCCGAGCGATGGGCTCCTAAAAAATTTGATGTCCGTTGTTTTCATGTAATTCTTTGGTTTGAAATAATCCGAGTCCTTCGATGACAGGTAAATCATTGAAATTGAACAAACAAGCATCTTCTGTTTCGCTCAAATTATGATGTTCGTGCCACGCCCACGAAGGTACGCAAAAAATATCGCGTTCTTTCCAGTCAAAACGTTGTCCGTTGATGATGGTAAATCCTTTGCCCTTGGCGCATTGATAGACAAATGAACCCGTGTGTTTGTGGGCTTTTCCCTTGAAACCTGCGGGTAATAATTGGATAGCCGCACCCATGGTTTGCATGACGTGACCGCCTGTTAGTGGGTTGGAATATTGCATCAAAATACCGTCAAAAGGATTGATTTTGCTGACTTTTTGTGCTTCAAGCAAAGTGGGATAAACGTTTTTCCAAGAATATTTAAAAAGTGGCGAATAGGGTTTGTCCCAAGTTTGATCTGCGGGAATGAGTCCTGCGCCACCGTACATCATGGGCGAATAGTTGACAGGTTGGGTCAATTCTTGTTTGCCATCCAAAACTGCGTAATCGTTGGCTTCCAGCGCATTGACGAGCGGAATGTCGAGTCCGTCTTGCCAAATGCAGGTTTTGCCGCCGGCTTCTACGCCGTGTTCATGCCAAGTGGAATTGGGTGTGATGACAAAATCGTTGACTTCGAGCATGATTTTGTTGCCATCGACCACAGTGTAACCGCCTTCGCCTTCCATGATGAAACGCAATGCCGATGCACGGTGTCGATGCGCAGACGTGAATTCGCCAGGGCGTGTGACTTGAATGCCGGTGTAGAGCCAACCGACTGCTGCCGCAACTTCCTTTCGTTTTTCGTTGATGAGATAAACGACGCGACGGCCCGCTTGCTCGGGGGTAACAAGCTCGGAAGATTTGAGGACAAGTGCCCGCAAATCGTCGTATTTCCAGAGCATGGGAACGGAATTTGCCCGTGGTTCCCAAGGTTCGATGTCGTTGGCTACGGTCCAAAGTGCGCCAGCTCCCAAGGATTCTAATTCTTTATAATAAGCTTTGAGTTCGTCGGAATCTTGAACTCTTGCACGACCGTATTGGTCGTCGGATTGGTTTTGGTTCATGTTGTGTTGTTTTAAATCTTCAACTTTTCAACTCCAACAGAGTTTCAAACGCTGTTGGAGTTAGTGTATTTTAGATAATTATTCGATCATAAATTGTTTAATCTCATCCAAATTTTGATTGGTATTATGATAATCTAAAAAATCTGATTTTGTTCCGTATAATTCAATTACTTCATTTCGTTTTAATTTAGTGGGTTTGTTTGAAAGCACTGAATTATAAGAAGACCATGGATATAAGCTCATTTGTTTAACAAAACCGTGTTGAACAGGATTGTTGTGAATGTAATAAATCACATTTTGCAAATATCGTTCGGATGTTATTCGTTTTCTTTCAAATGGTGTTTCGAATAACGAACCCGTTCTATTAAATTTTTTGTTGATGGCTTGTGTGTAAGCATTAAATAAATGTCCGAATTGATTGGATGGATTTAAATTTTTAGGACTTTCAATGGTTGAATAAGATAGTTTTTCATATTCAATTTCATTTTTTAATCTGGTATAAACTACAACATGGAAATGATTTTTTAATAAACACCAAGCATAAGTATCGGCTATTGGCGAGATGTATTTTTGATATAAATTTAAAAAATGATAATAACTGTCGTTGTCAAAAAAAACATCAATTCCATTATTACCACGATTATAAATATGATAATAATTGCCTTCTTCAAGTGGAACGGGTTTGTAATTATTCATCTTTTTTATTTTAATTTACTTTCAAACTCCGACAGAGTTTGAAACTCTGTCGGAGTTTGAAACTCTGTCGGAGTTGATTTAAAAAACTTTAAAATTATTATTTCCTATTAAACTCCTCATGATTGTCGATAAAAGTAATTTTCCGAGTGGGTGCGATATTCACTCTTAAATCAAAAATATCAAATCTATTGTAATGTCCTAGAATGTCGTGCATTTGTTTGGGTTGAATACATTTTTCCAAATCGATGTCGGCATAAATAATCCCTTCGTCGTCGATGAGTGGTTGCCCGATCACGGCGCCGTTTGGACCAATAAATCCCGAGAAAGCCGAACTTTTTCTGTCTAATAATGCATCTACATTCGGAACATCGGATCTTAAAGCATCTTTGATTTCTTGGGAAATGGTGGAACATGAAACAATCGTGAATAATTTCCCTTCGAAGGAATGCGCCGCCGCTCTGATTTTTATGGCTTCTGCCATATCATAATCGGGTGGTGCCACGGGAAGCGAAATATAATTGGCAATGTGAATCAATTCGCCTTGCGACAAAAGCGTAAAACGAGCCAGTGTATTGGTGTTTTCGCCACATGCTAAAGTTCCGATGGGGCCAATTTCAGTGTCATAAACTTTCAAAGAAGAACCATCGCCTGAAGACCAAGTGAGTTTTTCAGCCCAAGTGGGTACTAACTTGCGGTGTTTTCCGATGATTTCACCTTGATTGTTGACAATGAGATTGGTATTGTAAATTTCACCATAGCTTTTGCCTCGTTCGTTGATTCCCATCACGATGTGCATGTCGTTTTCTTTGGCTGCCTGACACAATTTTTTGATCTCAGGACCATCAACTTCCACAGCGTTTTTGTATAACACTTCATACCATTTACTGCCTTGCACGGGCGTCATGATCCAATTCCAATAGGGATAACCTGCGATAAAAACCTCAGGAAAAGCGATGAGTTTTGCGCCGTTTTGGCTCGCTTCTTGGATGAACGAAATGGCTTTGTCCACGGTTTTTTCTACATTCAGAAAAACGGGTGCTGTTTGAACCGTTGCGGCTTTAAATTTTTTGAATTCCATGATTAAGCCCCTAACCCCCAAAGGAGGAACTGTGGGAAGTATTTAATGTTATTTTAAATGATATTTTAATATTTTAATTTTCATTTCCTCATTAAAAGGTTCAGCTTTGATGCTTTGTCTGTCTTCTTGAATTTTGACATTGACCAAAGTTACTTCGCCTTCTAAAACGGTATTTTCGGATGCATTGACAAACTGAAATCCGCACAAGATAGACGAGTTTTTCAATTCTTTGACCCAAAGTTTTTTGGTCAACACTTCTCCCAATCGGGCTGCATTCTTGAATTGAATTTTTAAATCTACAGTGGGAATGCCATTCGTTTCGTGCATTTTAGAAAAAGGTCTGTCGAGGGCTTCTTCAAACCAATCTTCTACCAAATCATTGAGCATTTCCAAAAATCTTGGATAAAACACGATGCCTGCATAGTCAATGTGTTTGAATTTTATTTTTTGTTGTTTAGTGAATGTTTTATTCATTGTTATCTTAGTTAATTAAAATTGATCATCTATTTTTTGGCGTTCCCACAAGGGTCGGGCTTTCCGCTATATCCCCGATGAAAAATCGGGGGATGCCGCTTCAATCCCTAACGCAAAGCGTGCTAAAATAGAAGTTCGTTTATTTCAATTTAAACCTCTGTATTTTCCCAGTTTCTGTTTTCGGCAAGCTTTCCACAAAATGAATCACTCTCGGATATTTGTAGGGTGCTGCTGCCAATTTAAACCAATTTTGAATTTGTATTTTTAAATCTTCCGACGCTTTGGAAAAATCTTTTAAAACAACGTGAGCACAAACCAACATCCCTCGTTCATCATCGGGCAATCCTACCACAGCACATTCCAAAATAGCATCGTGGGTTAAAAGTACTGATTCTACTTCTATTGCCGCAATATTATAGCCAGAAGAAATGATCATGTCGTCGCCACGTGCAACAAAATGGAAATAACCCTCATCATCTTGCTTGAAAATATCGCCTGTTAGATTCCATCCGTTGGCAACATAAGCTCTTTGTTTTTCTTCTCGATTCAAATATTTGCACCCTGTAATTCCTCTAACAGCCAGTTTTCCTGCTTCATTTCTTGGAAGTTCCTCTCCGTTGTCGTCAACTATTTTGGCTTCATAACCCGTAATGGCCAAGCCCGTTGCGCCTGGTTTCATATTTTCTTCATTCGATGAAATAAAAATATGCAACATTTCGGTAGCACCGATTCCATCTATGATTTTCAATCCTGTAGCATCATACCAATCTTGCCAAACTTTCAAGGGCAAAGTTTCACCGGCTGAGACACATTTGCGCAAGCTCGAAATATCATAATCTTGCACTTTAGTAGTGATGATGCGCCAAGCGGTGGGTGCGGTAAAACAAATCGTGATTTTAAAATCTTGAATGGTCTTCAAAAGCAAATCGGGACTCGGTTTTTCAATGAGAAAACTAGACGCTCCATAATATAAAGGAAACAAAACCAAGCCTCCCAATCCAAAAGTAAACCCGATGGGCGGACTTCCAGCAAAAACATCATTTTGTGTGGGTTGCAATGAATAGGATGGAAATGCCTCGCAAATATTCAAAATATCTTTGTGAAAATGAGCCGTCATTTTGGGCAAACCTGTGGTTCCTGAAGTAAAACCAATCAGTGCAACTGCATCGGATTTGGAATGAAAATTATTGAATGTTTTGGGTTTAGAACTCATGAATTGCTCTAAATTTCCATTGCTGTAAAAAACGGTTTGTTTAAGAAAATCGGATTTTACTAGATGCATTTCCTCTGATAAATCTTGATCACAAATGGCAATTGAAATTTCTGCACAATCGACAATCGTACTTATTTCTTTCGCTCGCAACAACGGCATAGTGGCCACGACAATGCCTCCTGCTTTCAGGATAGCAAACCAGCACGCCACCATCATCGGGTTATTAGCCGAACGAAGTAACACCCGATTGCCTGATTGCAAACCTAAATCGTCCACCAAAACATGGGCTATTTGATTGGCTTTTTCATATAAATCTTGATAAGTCCACGATTCCTGAAAAGTATGAATACAAATATTGTTGCCTCGTCCTTCTCGAATATGAATGTCCAATAATTGATCTACACAATTGAGCATTTCATCTTCATGTTTTCCTTTGAAATAGGAAGGTTGCAGCGCTTGTTTGGGTAGAAAATCGTGTGCGAAATTGTCGTGATAATGTTTCATTTTAGCGATTTAAAAAATATTCTTTAAAAAGTAATATTTCATGGTTTTCGATTTCCACTTGTTTCTCGAATAATTTATCTCCCACTTGATGTTTTAAAGCGGAAATACCCACATCAATCAAACGTAAACCTTGATTTGTAAGCAAAATGTTGTCAAAAGCTAAGCCTTGAATGTCTGAGGGTCTTTTTAAATCTCTGTGGACAAAGCCATTTTTATGTAATTGTTTTAGTTCATCATGAAAAACATCAAACCATAATTCGCGAATTTCTACTTCATAAGCGCGATAATCAATGGGATGAATCCTTTCCATGACCAACATTTCTGCTTGTAAATCGTCATTGTAATCCAATCGAACAAACTTGACAACCAAATCATTGATCGCATTGGCAAATTTCATTTTTTCAGCCTCCGAACCTAAATCAGATCTTGTATCTGATGAAAATAGTTTTGCTACTTCATTTTCATTTAATACAATCACAGTATTGTTTGCACCAGAGGATAATTTTCTTGGATATTTTCTATTCATTTTTGAATTGGATATTAAAAATTGTCATGATTATATTTCGTTTATTTATTTAACTAACTCCGATAGCGTTTAAAACTCTGTCGGAGTTTAAAATCTATCTAAAATTATTACTTCTGATTACTCTTACGTTTCAACGCTTTTTTCATCCCTTCTAATTGTTTTCTTTCAACATAAAACATTTGATGTTGAAAACATATTTTGTGCAACTCCATTGATTGCGATTACTTCCACTTTTTGTGAGCTCATATTCATTTTAGCAATCCAATTTGCTGGACCGCCATCCAAATAAAATTCATATTGTTCTTTCCAAAATTGGTCATTTTGATTTTTAATATCCTCATTTAGAAAAAATGAAACAAACAATATTTTTTCATCATTTGAATTAAGGTATCCAAAATATTGTCGTTTGTAATCTTTCCAATTTTTCAAAATAAACCTTTTGTTTTTACCATTAGATTTCTTGAATTCAGCTTTTAATAAGATTTCCGCTTGATTAACTTCATCAATTGATGGGGTAAATCTTCGATTCGATTTTTCTATTACATCAAATATAAAATTCTCTTTAAAAACTTCTCCAATAGAATGTTTATTTCTGATTAAATATGCATTTTCATTAGATTTTATTTCTACAAAAGATGATTTTGATTGACACGAAACAATCAACATGAATATCAACATGGAAATTCGACTTTTAATCATTTTTCTTTTCTATTCAACTAACTCCGACAGAGTTTTGAACTCTGTCGG
>JBEILV010000137.1:0-7893 GCA_040379105.1 Flavobacterium sp. | reverse complement strand
ATTCACTTCGCGTGCTAAATACAGTTTTTCGGATAAAGCCAATTGATTTTCGGGGATTTCCTTTGAAATCACGATTGAGTTTTGAACGGGAATGATGGGTTCGTGCAATTGCAATGCATCTTCTGAAGTCGAAATTTTCAATTGGCAATCTTCATAAAAAGCTTTTTCGGGAAACACGACTTCGAAACCATTTTGAACAAAAATGTATTCTTTTTGATGTTGCACCACAAAAGGTTTTTCGATGGTTTCTCGTGCATCGAGAGCGTTATCGGGACTGTATTTTACGGGAATATGCAAAAGGGTTTCGTTTCCGTGAAAATCAGTGATGGTCATTTTGAAATTTTTAGAGAAATTGGGAATCAGCTCAACCAAACCATCAGTGCTTGTGGAATCAATCATCGGAATGGAAGTTTGATGGGTACGAAACAGCTTTTGGTATTTTTGTTTGGTTTTATACAACCTTTCAAAATCGATAAAAACATTGATGGTTCGTGATTGGTCAAACGAAAAACGATCGAATTGGACATGATAAAACGATTTGCCGTTTAGGGACACATGAATTTTATAAACCCCGTTGTTGTTGGTATTATGATCCGTTTCATCGAAAGTTGAAATACCGAAGCCGATGGTTCCTTTTCCAGTAATTTTGGAAGCCAACAACGAACCGTCTTTTTGTGTGGTGAATCCGACAATGACAGGTTTTTTGGATTTATTGACCACGGCAAGATCTGAAATGGGATAAACCAACAAACCACTGACGAAAGGCTTTTTGGTGTCGGCAATCAACGAGTCTAATCCAAAATGCAACGGATTGATGATTTCTTCGGAAGCCGTGTCTCGGAATTCATAATGCAAATGAGGACCGCCCGAACCGCCTGAATTGCCTGAATATCCGATCAAATCGCGGGCTTTGATGGGTAAGCTTTTAGGACCTAAAAAAAGTTCAACTTCATAAGATTGTTCTTTGTATTGTTCTTTTTGAATCAAGGCTTCAATTTCGGGAGATGCTTTTTCGAGATGTGCGTAAACGGTGGTAAACCCGTTGGGATGCGTGATATAAATAGCTTTTCCGTAGCCGAAAACAGCAATTTTGATGCGAGAAACGAAACCTTCGGCGGCCGCATAGACAGGCAAACCTGTTTTGAAATTGGTTTTAAAATCGATGCCCGAATGAAAATGATTGGTGCGTAATTCGCCAAAAGTGCCTGAAACATTCAACGGAATGTCGAGTGGCGAAGCAAAATAATTTTTCGGATAATTTTGTGCTTGCGAAGAAAGAAAAACGAAAATAAAAAAAAGTAGATGGCGTATTTTCATGGAAAAGAGGTTTAAAAAGGAAATGGATGAAAAAGGTCGCTTTTTATTAAAACTAAAATTTGATGACTATATTATGAATGTTGGTTTTGAAAAGATTTTTAAAAGTAAAGAAAATTTTGCTGATGAAAAGTAGTTTCTTTCAAAATTGACCATTTTGGTTGTCACAAAAGTTTTCGGGAGGCATTGCCGTTGGTTTTTGCCCTGCGTTAGGGGTGAAGCGGCATCCTTTTGCGCAACCCCGATTTTTTCAATCGGGGCTTCGCAAAAGATAGAGCGGAACACCCGACCCGCCTTTTTCTGGCGGGGAACGCCCAAAAAAAGAAAATTATAAGAAATTGAAACAGAAAAAGCCTCTTGAAAATCAAACGTTTTGAAGTTAAATCATAATCTTAGCAAAAAAAACAGCATTTCATTGTGATAATTAATTTGTAATACTAACTTTGTAAATCGTGTAATGAAGAGCGTTTAAGATGAGCAAAATGTTAGAAATTGTTGACAGTCTTGAAGATAAACTTTCGAAGTTGATCATCAGATACGAAGATTTAGAGACGCAAAATGCAGAAATTGCCTCTGAATTGACAATTTTAAGAAACAAACTGGCTCAGAAAAATGAAGAAATGTTGCTTTTGCAAAAAAGTATCGAAAATCTTCAAATGACGAATTCATTGCTTGGCAGCGATACATTTAAAAGAGATACCAAATTAAAGATAAATACATTGATTAGAGAAATTGATTATTGCATCACACAACTTTCTGACTGATTATGAGTGAAAAGCTAAAAATAAAAATTTCAATTGCCGATCGTGTTTATCCTTTGACTGTAGATTATAATCAAGAAGAAGGTTTGAGAGCCGCCTCCAAAAAAATTGATCAGATGATCAAGCAATTTGAGGAAAGTTATGCGGTGCGCGACAAACAAGATGTTTTGGCGATGTGTGCTTTGCAATTTGCATCGCAAGTGGAGCAAAAACAGATTGACAAATCAGAAGATTACAACGAAAGTTTGGAAAGGCTAGAAAAAATTAATGAAGTTCTAGCACATTATCTCGATAAATAATACGTTCTTACCCTAACTAAAGATACTGCCTACATTAGTTATATTATTGATAAACTCAACACTAACAAATTAAAATGAGTGAATTTTCGCTACTAAAGCATGCCAACTTGCTTGGATCCTTGAACAGTGAGTTAGCTCAAAACTTGTCTTATCGAGTTTATCCAATCTCCTAATGTGGGCTTTTTTTATATAAATTTTTTAAAAACTATGGATCAAACTTTAATACTCGTTGTAGCAGCTATTGTCGGTATTTTTATCGGCTTCGGGATTGCAAAAATGCTTGAAAAGAGCAATGTTTCTAACCTTATCAAGAATGCTAAAAAGGAAGCGACTTCAATTTTGAGAGACGCCAAACAAGAAGCTGAATCTTTGAAAAAAGACAAATTGCTGCAAGCAAAAGAGAAATTTATTGAGCTCAAAGCAGAACACGAACAAGTGATTTTGGGTCGCGATAAAAAAATTGCAGAGATCGAGAAAAGAGTGCGCGACAAAGAATCGCAGGTGTCAAGCGAATTGGCTAAAGCCAAAAAATCGGCAGATGAATTTGATGCAAAAATTGCTGATTACAACAGTAAAATAGAAATTATAGAGCGCAAACAAGCGGAAATAGACCGTTTGCATAAAAGTCAAGTAAACCAATTGGAGGTTATTTCTGGGCTTTCAGCTGAAGAAGCGAAAGAACAATTGGTGGAAAGTTTGAAAGCCGAAGCGAAATCGAAAGCGATGTCGCACATTCAAGACACCATCGAAGAAGCCAAATTGACGGCTCAACAAGAAGCGAAGAAAATCATTATCAGCACGATTCAACGTGTAGGCACTGAGGAAGCAGTGGAAAACTGTGTTTCTGTGTTCAACATCGAATCTGACGATGTGAAAGGAAGAATTATCGGTAGAGAAGGAAGAAATATTCGTGCTCTAGAAGCCGCAACAGGAGTAGAAATCATCGTGGACGACACGCCAGAAGCGATTATTTTGTCGTGTTTTGATCCTGTGAGAAGAGAAATTGCACGCTTGTCATTACACAAATTAGTAACTGACGGAAGAATTCACCCGGCGAGAATTGAGGAGGTGGTTGCAAAAACCACCAAACAAATAGAAGACGAAATTATTGAAGTTGGAAAACGTACGGTCATTGATGTTGGTATTCATGGTTTGCACCCAGAATTGATCAAAGTGATTGGACGTATGAAATATCGTTCGTCTTATGGTCAGAATTTGTTGCAACACTCACGCGAAGTTGCCAAACTTTGTGGCATCATGGCGGCAGAATTAGGTTTGAATGTAAAACTAGCCAAAAGAGCAGGTTTATTGCACGATATTGGAAAAGTGCCAGACACAGAAAGTGAATTGCCACACGCTATTTTGGGGATGCAATGGGCAGAGAAATATGGCGAGAAACCAGAGGTTTGCAACGCGATTGGAGCGCACCATGATGAAATTGAAATGACGTCGTTAATTTCGCCGATTGTACAAGTTTGTGATGCTATTTCGGGAGCAAGACCCGGCGCAAGACGCCAAGTGTTGGATTCTTACATCCAAAGATTGAAAGATTTAGAAGCGATTGCCTTTGGATTTGGCGGTGTAAAAAACGCTTATGCAATCCAAGCGGGTAGAGAATTGCGTGTGATTGTAGAGAGTGAAAAAGTATCTGATGAAAACGCAGTGAAACTTTCTTTCGATATTTCTCAGAAAATTCAAACAGAAATGACCTATCCAGGACAAGTAAAAATCACGGTAATTAGAGAAACTAGAGCCGTGAACATTGCTAAATAAGAAATAATTTAAAGAACAATAAACCGTCTCCATTTTTCGAGTCGGTTTTTTTTGTGCAAAAAATGAAAAGATTTAATACATTTACTTTAAAAAAATGCTACAAAAGGAAAGTTTAGAATTCTTACAAGAATTAAAGCAAAACAATCATAAAGAATGGTTTCACGGGCAGAAAAAAAGATATGAAAACTACAAAAGCGATTATCATCAATTCATACAATCGTTGTTGGATTATTTAAAACCGCACGACCCGAGCTTAGAACCCTTGCAAGTGAAAAATTGTACATTTCGCATCAATCGCGACATTCGTTTCTCGAAAGACAAATCGCCTTACAAAACGCATTTGAGTGTTTGGATTTCAACGACGCCCAACACCAAAAACGGCCCTGGCTATTACGTTCATATTGATGAAAATGAGTGTTTTGTGGCTGGTGGGATTTACTGTCCAGAACCTGATGCTGTGAAAAAAATCAGAAACGAAATTGCCTATTTTGAAGAAGATTTAGAGAAAATTGTGCAAGAACCAAACTTCAAAAAAACATTCGAAGATTTAGATTTTGAGGACCATTTGATGCTCAAAACAGCACCCAAAGGATTTGAAAAAGACCATCCTGCCCTTCCCTATTTAAAATTGAAAAGCTTCACAGCTACGCATAAAATTAACTTTAAAGAGGCAACACAACCCAAATTTGTTGCGTCGATTGGCGAGAAATTACTGCTATTGAAACCTTTAAATTCGTTTTTAAAACGGGCACTTGAATCAGAAGAAACTTCGCAATTTTAATTTATTCAAACAACGAATGCATCAAAAGCAATGAAAGAACATTTTCCCTTAAAAGACCATAATACTTTTGGCATTGAAGCCTTTGCTAAATATTTTATCAGTATTATTTCTGAAAATCAACTGATTGAAGTTTTGAAAACCCATCAAAACGAACCTCTTTTTATATTGGGTGGCGGAAGTAATTTATTGCTCACAAAAGACATCGATGCGTTGGTTTTGCAAATTAATTTGAAAGGAATTCAAAAAGTAAAAGAAACAGAAAGCGAAGTTTGGGTTGCAGCCGCTGCAGGCGAAAACTGGCATGAATTTGTACTTTGGACGTTGGAACACAACTATGGAGGTTTGGAAAATCTATCGTTGATTCCAGGTAACGTGGGCACAACTCCCATTCAAAACATTGGTGCTTACGGTGTTGAAATAAAAGACACTTTCGAAAGTTGTGAAGCTGTTGACATTCATACTTTTGAAAAGAAAGTTTTTTCGAAAGAAGATTGTCATTTTGCTTATCGCGAAAGCATTTTTAAAAATGAAGCCAAAGGACAATTCATCATCACGAATGTAACATTTAAACTGTCGAAAACCAACCATCAATTGCACACGGGTTATGGCGCTATTGAAGCGGAATTAGCCAAAAATTCGATTGAAAAACCAACCATTCAAGACGTGAGTCGTGCAGTGATTGCGATTCGTGAAAGCAAACTCCCCAATCCGAAAGAGTTGGGCAACAGTGGTAGTTTTTTCAAAAATCCAATTATTTCAAAACATGATTTTGAGAAAATTCAGAAAGCACATCCCGAAGTTCCATTTTATGTGGTCAATGAAAACGACGTAAAAGTGCCCGCAGGTTGGCTTATTGAACATGCTGGTTTTAAAGGCAAACGTTTTGGCAATACAGGCATTCATAAAAATCAAGCTTTGGTTCTAGTGAATTATGGTGGTGCAAAAGGAGAAGAGGTTTGGGCTTTGGCGCAAAAAATTCAAGCAACGATTTTAGAAAACTTTAATATTAAAATAGAAGTAGAAGTCAACGTGATATAAAAA
This sequence comes from Flavobacterium sp., assembly GCA_040379105.1. Classification (GTDB taxonomy): domain Bacteria; phylum Bacteroidota; class Bacteroidia; order Flavobacteriales; family Flavobacteriaceae; genus Flavobacterium. Next base: position 1,924 of record JBEILV010000137.1, on the reverse strand, counting down.
TAACAATTTTCTAATTTGTATCTTTGCACCCGACTGATGGTAAAAACAGAACCATCGTTAAACCTTTTAAAATAAAGTTTATGAAGCTTTTATTGCTTACTATCGGATTGTTAGGAATTGCTTTTGCAGGAATTGCCATCAAAATATGGGCAAAAAAGGACGGAAAATTTGCTGGTACTTGTGCAAGTCAAAGCCCATTTTTGAATAAAGACGGCGAAAATTGCGGCTTTTGTGGCAAAACTCCCGAACAAATGAAAGATTGTTCCGAACCAAAACACACTTAATCGGATTCATTAAATATGCCAATTTTACTTTATCTTTTTATAGGAATTGTTGCCATTCAACTTTTCTACTATCTTTTTGTATTTTCCAAATTTGCGTTCATTAAAGTTTCTAAGACAAATCAACCACTTCCGCCCGTTTCTTTGATTATTTGCATCAAAAACGAAGCTGAATTATTGGAAAAAAATTTAAGCGCATTTTTGCAACAGCAATATCCGGTGTTTGAAATTGTTTTGGTTGACGATGCTTCCGCTGATCATTCGGTGGATGTGATGGAAAATTTTGCAGCGCAACATCACAACATCAAGATTGTGAAAGTTGATAATGTAGAAGCATTTTGGGGCAATCGAAAATTCGCACTGACGCTAGGAATTAAAGCTGCGAAATACGAGCATTTGTTGTTTACTTCCATTCAATGTCAACCCATTTCTTCAAATTGGATGGCAACGATGAGCGCACAATTTAGCAAAGAAAAAACGATTGTTTTAGGACATGCCAACTTTGAAAAAGTAAAAAATTCGCCCATCAATGCGCTTTATAGATTCGAAAAAGTGATGCATTCCACAAGCACATTTGGTTGGACAAAATTTGGTTGGCCTTATCAAGGCGATGGCAAAAATTTGGCTTATCACAGAAGTGAATTTTTCAAAACCCGAGGCTTTACAGACCACATGAAAATACAATTAGGTGAGGATATTCTATTTATCAATCAAGCAGCCGATGTAAAAAATACAACCTTTGCTTTTGAAAACGAAAGTAATGTTTTGATGCCGTCGCCAAAGAAATTTTCAACTTGGTTCAATGAAAAAAGACGGATTCAAGGTGCTTTTCTTCACATCAAACCAAGAGATCAATGGCAACTCAAAATCTTTCATTACAGTCAAGTTTTGTTTTTTGTCATGTCAATCGTCATGATTTTCGCTTATCCAGATTGGGAATATGTTTTAGGTTTGATTTTGTTCCGTTACCTTGCAACATGGATTGTCATTGGATTTAGCAGCGAAAAGCTTTCAGAAAAAGAACTCATCGTTTGGTATCCATTGTTAGAAATCGGACTTATTTTCACACGATTGAACATGATTTTTACTAACTTTTTTTCAAAACCCATCTCTTGAAAGTAAACCAACTCATACGGGAAGCGCAAGAAGGGAATCAAATGGCATTTACACAATTGCTGGATATTTACTGGAATGAAGTGTATGGATTTATGCTCAAAAGAACTGAAAATGAAACAGATGCAGAAGATATTACGATTGATGCATTCTCGAAAGCATTTTCTAAAATTGCACAATACAATCCTGATTTTCAATTTAATACTTGGCTGATTTCGATTGCTAAAAATGCACACATTGACTTGGTTAGAAAGCAAAAACAAACCCGTTCGATGCAATTTAACGACGACGGGAATGCCGCTTACATGATCATCGACGAAACTCCATCGGCGGAAGACACGTTGATTAATGAGCAAAATTTATCTATTTTACTTCGGTTCATCAAAGAATTAAAACCCGCTTATCAAGAAGTGATTCAATTGCGTTATTTTCAAGAAATGAGTTATCAAGAAATTGCAAACCAATTGAACGAACCGTTGAGCAATGTAAAAATCAAACTGCTTCGTGCTAAAAAACTTTTGGCAGATATT
>JBEILV010000136.1:0-7897 GCA_040379105.1 Flavobacterium sp. | reverse complement strand
TTGCCTTTTATGAAGAACCATTTTTTTTACTGTTTTGGGCTCGTTGTGTTTTTTTCAACCGCTCTTTTTTCGCAAGAACATGGGTTTAAACTTTCAGATTCTTTAAAAAACAAACCGTATTCTTATTTTTTTGATCAAATGGAAGCCCATGAGCTCGATACTATTCAGGCTATTTTCTATATTGATGCTTGGCTAAAAAAAGCCAAAAAAGAAAACAACAACAAGGAAATTGTGAGGGCTTTTAACGAAAAAATCTATTTCGTTAAAGATGATTTGCCCCTCAAATTTGCAGATAGTGCTATTCTATTTGCATTAAAAACCAAGGATAATGAAACTATTGGTCAATCTTACTCATCAAAAGGTGCGCATTTTTATTTTATAGGTAAATATGAGAGAGCCTTGGATCTTTTTTTGAAAGCAGAAGATTATTTTTCTAAAACAGATAATAATTACCTCAAAAATAAATTGAAATTTAATATTGCTAATATTAAATATTATTTAGAATTCTATGAAGAAGCTTTGGTGCTTTTTGAGGGTTGCGCTGCTTATTTTAAAACATCAGAAGACTATAATTATAGGAAGGGTTATCTAAATTCTTTAAACTCAATGGGTTTGTGCTATGCAAAACTCAAAAATTACGATTTATGCACTACAACTAATGAATTTGCACTTGCAGAAGCCAAAAGAATCGGGGATGAATCCATGATTGGTTTCTTAATTCAATCGGAAGGAATCAATCAATATTTCAAGAAAAACTATTTGGTTGCCATCAAAAAAATGGAAGAGGCCAGGCCTTTGATTTTGAAAGAGATGAATTTTGGAACTGCCACGGTGGGTCAGTTTTATACCGCAAAATCTTATTGGGATTTGGGGCAAAAAGAAAAAGCAATATTCTATTTTAAGAAAGTGGATGCTTATTTTGAAAAAGAGCAATACATGCGCCCCGATTTTAGAGAAGGCTACGAACTTTTGGTTACCTATTATAAAGAAAAAGACGATTTTGTAAATCAATTGTTTTACATCAATAGGTTGCTTAAAGCAGACAGTGTTTTGAATGAAAACTACAAAAACATGTCGTCGAAAATCCATAAAGAATACGACACCAAAACTTTGCAAGCAGAAAAAGAAATAGCGGAAGAAAAACTAGCAAAAAAATCGCTCCTTATTTGGGTTTTGTACCTCTCTATTGGTGTTTTGTTTGTGTATAGTTTGGTGCTTTATTATCGTTACTACAACAATAAAAAGATCTTTAAAGCCAAACTAGAATCTTTTTTAAACAATGAAAACCAAGTGGTGCAAGACGATCAGCCCAAAGCCACTCCGCCTAAAGAACCACTCGAGATTAATCCTGAGGTGGTGCAAAATATCTTGAAAGAAATCGAAAAGTTTGAATCGAAAAATAAATTCCTAAAAAAAGACATCACTTTGGCAAACCTCTCCAAAAATTTTGAAACCAATTCTAAATACTTGTCAAAAGTAATTCAATACGAAAAAGATAAAAGTTTTACCAATTACCTCAATGATTTACGGATTGGATATATCACCAAACTCATGCAATCTGATGCAAGATATAGAAACTACACCATCAAAGCATTGGCCGATGAAGCAGGTTTTTCTACTCCACAACATTTTTCTAAAGCATTTTTTGCAGTGCATGGCTTTCAACCTTCGCTGTTTGTGAGTGAAATGAGCCACAGGACAGCACAATCTTAAATGCGCCTGATGCTTCTTGCATTAATTTTGATTTTACTGCTTTTCCGCTTCTTTTTTGGTTTTCATAAAAAAGCCCACCACGAAAAAAATCACCAAACGAATCAACGATTCTTTTCTAAACAAACTTTCTTGCCAATGCAAATTGGACCAAAAATAGTCTAACAAAAGACTGATTAAAAAACCACCTATCATAAAGGAAAGGCCGTTTTTGACTCTTTGTTTTGGGTTTGTGATGTCCATTTAGTCTAATCTTTCCGTAAGTTTTTTGAATACTTTTTTGGGTTCTTTGCCTTCGTACAAAATGGTGTAAACGGCATCAATTATTGGAGTTTTGGCGCCATAATCTTGATTGAGTTTATAAGCACTTTTCACGGCATAGTATCCTTCTGCCACCATGCTCATTTCCATCATCGCGCTTTTCACGGTGTAGCCTTTTCCAATCATATTGCCAAACATTCTGTTGCGAGAAAAAACGGAATAACCCGTTACTAACAAATCGCCCAAATAAGCAGAATTATTGATGTTGCGTTTCATTTTGTGCACTTTCCGAATGAATTTTTTCATTTCCCGAATGGCATTGCTCATCAACAACGCCTGAAAATTATCGCCATAGCCCAAACCGTGCGCCATCCCAGCTGCAATGGCATAAATGTTTTTGAGCATCGCTGCATATTCTGTTCCGATGATGTCGTCAGAAATTTTGGTTTTGATGTAGCCACAATTCAAATTCTTGGCCATGATTCTGGCTTTTTTCGGATCGGCACAAGCAATTGTCAAATAAGACAAACGTTCTAAAGCCACTTCTTCCGCATGACAAGGTCCTGTGATCACGCCAATATTTTCGTAAGGAATTTCAAATTTTTGATGAAAATGTTCGCCTACTATCAGGAAAGTTTCGGGCACAATGCCTTTAATAGCCGAAAAAATAGTTTTCCCTTCGAGGGAAAGGGTCAGTTTTGCCAATTCCTGACTTAGAAACGCCGACGGAATGGCAAAAACAAGAATGTCGGCATAAGCAACCGCTTCGTCAATATGGGTAGTTAGAAATAATTTTTTAACATCAAACTCGACCGAACTCAAATAGTTGGGGTTGTGTTTTTCGTTTTTTATGTGTTCAACGGCTGATTCGTTGCGCATGTACCAACAAATTTGTAGTTGGTTTTCACATAGCATTTTAGCAATCGCTGTGGCCCAACTTCCGCCACCAATCACTGCAAATTTTGGTTGATCCGTCATCGGTTTGTTTATTTGGTGGGTAAATTTAAATTAAATTTTGATTTTAAAAGGCGCAATCGGTTTTTTAAACTGATAACCTATTTCTTTTTCAAGCAATTGTTGTTTGAAATTTTTCCCAACCGACACAGATTTTTCATTAAATGTTGGCAATGGCAATTGGTTGATTTTCGCCATTTCGGTGTAGTAGGATGCTCTTGTAGGATGTTCTTCGCCGACAGCATTCAAACTTTTTCCCCAATAATTCTGCTCAATAATGGCTTCTACGATGCCGATACAATCTTCTAAATGAATCAAATTGACGGGTGCTTTCGGATGTGGTAGGTTTTTCTTACCGCTCAAAATCAAAATCGGATGTCGTGTTTCGTTGATGAGTCCGCCAAATCTGAGCACTGTGGTTTGAAATCTTTGGTTGTTTTGCAATAGTTTTTCAACCGCAATCATTTGCTTATCGCTTTCCGAAATTCCGTTGGGTTGTGTAAACTTGTTAATTCTTTGGTTGTTGTCTTCAAAAACACCAATAGAACTGATCAGTAATATTTTATTTACCCCCGATTTTTCGATGAATGGAATCAAAGTCTGAATTTTTGAAACAAAATCTGCTGTTGGGTCTTTTCTTAAACCAGGCGGAATCGCAATGATCAAAACTTCTGCTTCGCTCAAGAAAGTTGCCATCTTCTCAGCGGGTTCATTTGCCCCGAGCGCAATCAAGAAAGGTTCAATTCCAGCCTTGGAAAGAAGTTCGATTTTTTGTTCGGAAGTGGTTGAGCCTTTCACAAAATGATGTTTCGAAATCAAATGTTCAGCCAATGGCAAACCGAGCCATCCGCAACCTAAAATACTAATTTTCATTCTGTTACTTGGGGCGTCAATGTTGTTAAAGAGTCTATTGCTGTTGGAATTAAAATGGGCTCTTCATCAAGTTTTGGAGCGCTTTTTTGTTTTATTAATGTTTGTTCAACTGTAATTACATCGTTCAAAACGAAAGGCATCGGAATGCAATTTTCTGGACGTGCGGGTACATTTAGTTTTGTATTTTGAAGTAAATCAAAAGAAGATTCCCGTAAAATTAATTGTAGGTCGGCATTCTTTCTTATCATAAATTCAATGGTAAGCGGTTCATTTTTGATAGGATAATAGCTTACTAATGTTTTTCCTTTTCGCTCGAAAATACTTTTTTCGCCTTGGTTTATTTTTTTGATTCCGTTGGCTTTAAAATTGTGGATTTCTAAAGTTTCATCGGCAAAAACATCCATTCGATTGAGTGTTCTGTTGGGTTCAATTAAAATCGTGACTGCGCGCCATTCGCCAGCGATGGTATCTCTAAGAAAACGGTAAGTGGCGGGTTTTAAATCTATTTTAGGCGCGTTGACCATAAAACTAAAACCGCTATTGTATTTGCTTGTGCTCGAAACATTGTTTAATAACTGGGCAGTTTGCGGATTTTTACCCAAATATTTTTCTGTCCAAGGATCTAAAACTTGGTCGTAAGTGGTCCAAAAAGCCCGATTGGATGCTGTTTGATAAAAATAAGTAAGACTGTTGAATTTGGCTTTTCCGGGCACAAAATCGCTTTCAAGATGGGCTTTTACAAAAAATCCACCGCCGACAATTAAAAATATAAAACCCCAACGAAGTTTGTAGGTAACGAGTGAAAAAAGCGGCATTAAAAGTCCGAAAGTAAGTACCACCAAAGCAGCACTTCCGGGTAAAACCTTGAGTCCGAGTCCAACAGGAAACATTTGAATTAAGGGCACAAGCACCGAAATTGCCGAAAGGCTCAAAAGAAAAATTAATCCTTTGGCATAGTTGATTCTGAGCACAATGACTCCAAAAGCAAAAATGGCACATAAAACAGGAATAGCCAAAAATCCGGCGCCAGGCAAATAATACATCAAAAATCCGAGCGCAATCAGCCAGACAAATAAGCCGCCAAAAAGATAATTCCCAACATTGCTGAGACTCATTTTATGATAGAAAAACAAACTGATACAAAGACTTAACAATACAAAAGCCGCCATGTAAGCATGTCCGTTGTAGGTAAATCCGTGCAGCATGTCATGATAACTCGGATAGATGAACCATATAAGTTTCCACAAACCAAATGTTAAGAGTGTGATGAAAACCAATAAAATTAAAAACTGGAAAAAACCTTGAATTGCGATTTTTGGGGATAAATTTCGATTGCTAAAACCCATAAACCCGAAAACCGCCCAAAGAAAAACACATAAACCAAGCAATATCCAATTGAAACCAAAAGGATAAGAATAGAACCCAAAATAGGAATTCCAATAAACGAGGTCTTTTTCTGTGGACAAGCCCGCCAAATCCGCATTGGAAAAATGTTTTAGCATCGGCATCAAATAAGTGGCTTGATGTTCGATGCAAGCAGGAGTTAAATGTGCAAAATCGTCTTGCTCCGTATGATAATTATAATGATCGTCGATAAAAGCAAGATTGAAACCGGGAATATTTTTTTGCTCTCTGAAAGCGGTCAAATCTGTATCGTTGGGCAGCATTTTATAAACGCTATACATCAACGAATTACTGACAGGATATCTAGGATTGGCTTCCGAAAACCCGTTGATGAGCGATGCGTTTCCACCGTTGGTTTCGGCGAGCATCATCGAAGGACCGCTAGTGCCACGCGCTTCAAAATTAACCACCAAACCTACTTCGTCTGCCCAAGGATGTTCGCTCGCAAATGCAAAAGCACCGTTCAAACCTAATTCTTCACCATCTGAAAAAAGTATAATAATATCGTTTTTATGCGCTGATTTGTTTTGTAGAAAAGCACGAATCCCTTCGAGAATGACGCCTAAACCATTCGCATCGTCGCTTGCACCATAAGCATTGGAATGTGGAGCACTATCGTAATGTGTTAGAAGCAACAGCGCTTTCGAATTATTACTCCCTTTGATACGAGTGACAACATTCTCGGTCGTTACTAAATTGCCCCATTTACTCAGAACGGTACTTTTTTGAATGGAAGTGCTAAGTCCGAGTTTCTCGAGTTCTTTTTGTAAATAATTTTTTACATTTTCATGGTAAGAACTTCCCACATAATGTGGTTTTTTAGAAATGTAATCAATGTGTTTGAGTGCACGCTCTGTAGAAAACTGACCAATATCGTCTGTCGATTTGGAATAATCTTGCGGCATTCGGAAGTAAAAAACACTCCAAATAGCTAAGGCTAGGAATATTAATACAAGAAGAGAAAGTAAATTTTTCTTCATGGTAGTTTGTTTAGTAGTTGTTTGGTGGGCTAAAGTTACATATCTTTTTTAACAACAATCAAAAAATCTTGTTCTAAAAACATATAACCTTGGTCATACACAAAAAAATAGGTGTTTCCCGTCTTGGTTTGAACGATATTTGTAAACCAATCAAACGAAAATCCTTTGCTTAGTAATTTTGATTTGGTGGTTTTGATTTTTCCATCTGGATTGATGTCGGACAAAATGCGGTAGTTTTTTCGAAGTCGGTTGTTGATGTTGCGCATCAAATTGTTGGTGTCTTTGTTTATTTTATTATTGAAGGCATTGCGACAAGCATCACTGCAAAACTTTTTGTCTTCGCGTCCCATGATTTTATCGCCACATTCCAAACAATTTTTCATCCTAAATTATGCTAAAAACTTAAACAATTGTTACAGAACAATATTAAGGATAATTATTGAACTTTGAAAATTGTTTTTTTGTAGTATTTTAAGAGTTTTTCTATGAATCAGATTACTTTTAGAAATCAAATGAGTACAACTTAAATATTTTTTTGTTCTTTGAAAATATTTCAATTTGAAACAACTTATTAAGAAATACAACATCATTAAAAAACAATTCTATGAAGGTTTCCCATTTATTGCTCTTGAGCTTCGTTTTCATTTCTTGTCAAAAGGAAAAAACCAAGAAACCCGTTTTAACAAAAACCGAAATTTCAACTTATAATGCTGATTTAGCTTTCGAAATCAAAGCACAATTGGGCGAAGGCGCTTTTTGGAATCATCAATCAAAAAATTTGTATTGGGTTGATATTTTGGGAAATGCATTGCACATTTACGACCCCGTTTCGAAAGAAAACGCCGCTTTTCCAACTCCTTCCAGCATCGGAACCGTGGTGCCGACAGACCAACCCAACGAAGCCATTGTGGCACTAGAAGATGGCATTTATTTGATGAATACCGAAACAAGCTCACTTGATTTATTCTGCAAAGTGACACAAGAAAAACCTGGTAATCGATTTAATGATGGCAAATGCGATCCTTCGGGAAGATTTTGGGTCGGTTCGATGCCTTACAGTCAAGCGCCTAAGTTGGCAAGTTTGTATTGTATTGATGAAAATGGAAAGGCGACTACAAAAATCGACAGCGTAACGATTTCGAATGGGATTGTTTGGACAAAAGACAAAAAAACGATGTATTACATCGACACGCCTACTTTAACCATCAAAGCATATAATTACGATGATGCTTCTGGCAATATTTCAAACGAACGAATTGCCGTGAAAGTAGCAGATTCATTAGGATTCCCCGATGGAATGGCGATTGATGAAAACGACCAGCTTTGGGTAGGCATGTGGAACGGAAACGCTGTTTTGCATTTTGATCCTATTTCAGGAAAATTGATTTCAAGAGTAAATGTTCCAGCACATAATGTCACTTCTTGTGCTTTTGGTGGCGAAAATCTCGATGTTTTATACATCACAACTTCGAGTTTGGACATGACTCCCGAAGAGCAAGAAAAATATTCATTAGCGGGATCTATTTCCTGACTTTGACACTTTTTTTCCTTGTTTTACATAAAATACTATATATCAGTACAATACAATAATTATTTTTGTTTTTTGGGTGTCCTATGTGTATTTTTTTAATTTTACCGAATGTTTGTAAGAAAGAAAATTAATAAATCAGGTCTTATAAGTGTGCAGATTATAGACAAATCAAGCGGGAGCTACA
>JBEILV010000135.1:0-8019 GCA_040379105.1 Flavobacterium sp. | reverse complement strand
GCATCAGGCGGCAATCCGATTTTTACAGGCAATTTATTTGAAACTCCTATTTTGAACAACACAACGGCGTATTATGTGCAAGATGCCGCCACTTTGGGTTGCAACAACATCACCAGATCGCTCGTCACAGCAACCATCATTAACCTCCCAACCATTCCGCCTATTCCGCCTATTACCATTTGCGAAGGCACCATTGCTTTTCTAACTCCCGATTACGATTTTGGCAACCTTCGATGGTTTACATCAATGAACAGCTCTACTCCTATTTTTGAAGGAAATTCGTTCGAAACGCCACCTATTTTTGAAAATACGGTTTATTATGTTGAAGCTGTCAACAACAATTGTGTTTCCGCTCGTGTGCCTTATCAAATCCAAACCAATCCTATTCCCGAAGTTACGGACGAAACGGTTTTTATTTGCCAAAATGCAAGCGTTACCTTAAATAGTGGTATTCCGAACAGCACTTATCTTTGGTCCAACAACGAAACTACCGAAAGTATCGTAGTGAACGAGGCTGGCACTTATTCGGTAACAATTTCTAATGAATTTTCGTGTTCCGCTATTAAAAACTTCGAAGTGTTAGAAGTTGAAGTACCTATCATTCAAAAAATTGAAACAACAACCAGTCAAGCCATTATACAATTGGAAAACGAAGGCGATTATTTGTTTTCGATTGACGGCATTAATTTCTCTCCAAATAATGTTTTTAATCTTTCCGTTGGCGGCTTATATACTGCTTACGTGAAAGGACAAAACGATTGTGGAGATACGATTCAAGATTTTGTTTTCATTTCGATTCCGTCTTTTTTTACGCACAACAACGATGGGAACAACGATTTTTGGTTGGTTCGAGGAGTTGAAAATTTCAGAAACTATCGTGTAGCCATCTTTGATCGGTTTGGGAAATTGCTTTTTGCACAAACGAGGGGCGATCTTGGTTGGGATGGAACATTCAACGAAAAAACCATGCCCGCATCAGATTATTGGTATTTGATTGAAATTCAAGAAACAAATCAAATCCTCAAAGGGAATTTCTCATTGATTCGATAAATGCTTGTTGATGGCATCCAAAATGAAATAATAATCGGAAGGTTGTTTGAGAAAATCTATATCTGAAATATCAATCACAAGCACGTTCAAACCGAGTTGCGTTTTGATATAATCCAGATAACCACGGTTGATTTTTTCGAGATATTCTGCCTGAATTTCTTGTTCGTAGCTTCGGCCTCTTTTTTTGATATTTGCTAATAATCTTTCGGTGTTTTGATACAAATAAACGTACAAATCTGGTGTCGGAATTTCTTTATAAATAATGTCAAACATCGTTTTGTACAATCGAAATTCGTCTTCTGTCAAAGTCACTTTTGCGAAAATAAGCGATTTGAAAATAAAATAATCTGAAATCACAAAATCTTTAAACAAATCAAATTGCGATAAATCGTCGGTAATTTGTTGGTATCGATCGGCCAAAAAAGACATTTCTAAAGGAAAAGCATAACGATTTTGATCTTTATAAAATTTGGGCAAAAACGGATTGTCGGCAAAACGTTCCATCACGACTTTTGCATTAAAATCTTGCGCCATTTTGTGTACCAAAGTTGTTTTGCCTGCGCCAATATTGCCTTCGATGGCAATGTAATTACATTTTTTGATCGATTGATAATGCCAAGGATTTTTCAAAACATCCACCAAAACACAAGTGCTTTCATCTTTGGTTTGATCCAACAATTTCTGCGTCGTCAAACTTAGGGCAGGATGTTGCCAAAAAGGATCTATTTCGACCCAAGGTTGCAACACAAATCGACGGTTTGGAATTTGCGGATGCGGAATCTTCAAATCTGGTAATTCAATGATTTCTGCGTTGTAAGACAAAATATCGATGTCGATGTTTCTGGCTTGATAACCCGCTTGATTTGAGCGTTCACGACCTAGATTTTGTTCGATTTTCAATATTTTCCGAAGCAAAGTCGAAGGTTTACTAGAAGTGTGAATCAACACAACAGCGTTCAAAAAAGGCGTGCTTTCGAAACCCCAGGCGGGAGTTTCATATACTGACGAAACTTTCAAAACAGTGCCCACGGATTGATGTAAAGAATCGATGGCGTTTTGCAAATGCGAAAGTCGGTTGCCGAGATTGCTTCCTAAAGAAAGGTAAACAGGAATTTGATTGTTCATAGCGGTTGCAAAATAAGTAAAAGATTTCTAAAACCTCATGCAGAATTGCGCACGTGTTGATAAGTTTTCTTGTTTGACAAATAGTAAAGTTCTCCTAAAAACTTAAAGCATTTGTAACATTTAAATCTTTGATTGTACTAATCAAACAATTGCGTCAAAATAAAAATTCAAAAATGAATTTTATAGCATTGTATCGATTTTACTTTTTTGAAAACAATAATTAATAAATAACTATATATGAGATTTTTAGGAAATGTTTTATCCACAGTTCTCGGGATATTTGTGTTTTTCTTCATTGCCTTTTTTGGCATCGTGATTATTGCCGCTTTAATTGGTGACGGAGAAGAAACGGTGGTCGTGAAGAAGAAAAGTGTATTAAACCTTGATTTGACAGGAGTCACGCTTGATTATACCGGAAAATTTACGGATCCCATCGTAAAATTAATTTCTGGAGGAGACGAAGTGAGTTTTATGGAAGTTTTAAATGCAATTGAAGCCGCAAAAACCGACGATAACATCGAAGGAATTTCTATGCTGAACACATCGAGTATGTTGGGCATGGCGCAAATGAAAGCGTTGAGAGACCAATTGAATGATTTTAAAACCTCTGGAAAATTCATTGTTTCTTATGCCAATTTTTTCATGCAAAGCGATTATTATTTGAATTCTGTAGCAGATACGATTTATATGAATCCTGTAGGCATGATGGATTTCAAAGGATTGTCTAGTGAAGTTTTGTTTTTTAAAGATTTCCAAGACAAAACAGGGATGAAAATGGAAATCATTCGTCATGGAAAATACAAAAGTGCTGTGGAGCCTTTCATTGCCAACAAAATCAGCGAAAGCAATAAAGAACAAATTACGAGTTTATTGAATTCTGTTTGGAACAATATTTCTACCGAAATCAGCAAAAGCAGAAACATCTCTTTGGACACCTTAAACAAAATTGCCAACAGATTGGGCGCAAGAACTCCCGAATTGGCATTACAAACCAAATTGATTGACAAAATTGCCCACGAAGACATTTATCACAACGGCATTAAAAAAGCTTTGGGAGTAGAAAAAGAAAAATCTTACAACATTGTTGATTTAAAAGATTACGCCAAAAAAGTAATCAACACACCTGTGAGCAACAGTTCTAGCAACGAAATTGCAGTGATTTATGCGCAAGGCGAAATTTTATCTGGCGAAGGCGATATCAATATTATTGGTGAAGGCGCGATCAGAGAAGCCATTCGAAAAGCGAGAAGAAACGACAAAGTGAAAGCGATTGTGTTAAGAGTGGACAGTCCGGGTGGCAATGCACTGACGGCAGAATTGATTTGGAGAGAACTAGAATTGACAAAATCCGTAAAACCGATTGTTGTTTCGATGGGCAATTATGCCGCTTCGGGCGGTTATTACATTGCAGCCAATGCCCATAAAATCATTGCTGAGTCCAATACCATTACAGGTTCGATTGGAGTTTTCGGAATGTTGCCTAATTTTCATCAGCTGTCAAAAAACATGGGAATCAACGCAACTACTGTAAAAACACACGAAAACGCAGCTGACTACAGTTTGTTTCAGCCTTTAGACGAAGCCACCGCTGGAGTGATTCAGGAAAGCATCGAATCTATTTATCAAGTGTTTTTAAAACGTGTGGCCGATGGAAGAAAAATGTCGATGGAAGAAGTAGATGCGATTGCCCAAGGCCGTGTTTGGACAGGAACAGAAGCCATGAAAATCGGATTGGTGGACGCTTTAGGTGGACTGGAGGTAGCCATTGAAGAAGCAGCAAAATTGGCAAAAATAGAAGATTACAAAACCAGAAGTTATCCAGAATTCGACAAAACATTTGATGAAATCATGGAAAGTTTTCCATTTGCAAAATCGCAAGAAAAAATGTTAGAAGCAGAATTAGGACCAGAAGCCTATCAAACCTTGCAACAAATCAAGAGATTGAACACAAAAAGAGGCGTTCAAGCGATTATGCCTTTTGAAATCAACATTCGATAATTATTTATAAAATAGTTCCTATTTAAATCCACTCGATTTTCGGGTGGATTTTTTTTGCTTGTAGCTGCTTATTTTGAATTAGTTAACAATTGTTAGAAACGATGATGTTAAATTTGTGACGTTGGTTTCCTAAACTCTTAAAACAATTTATATTGCTAACAACTACACAAAAAGCTTCAGCTCATCAAATCTATTTTATCCTTGGTGGCATGTTCATTGCCTCTTTGGTGGTTTCGAATCTCATTTTTCAAAAGTTTTTCTATTGGGATTTTTTCGGACTTTACACCTTTCAAATTTCGGTGGGCATCCTTCCCTATCCGATTACTTTTCTGGTCACAGACATTATTTCAGAAGTTTATGGCGCAAAAAAAGCGAATCAAGTGGTTACCGCAGGAATTTTTGCTTCGTTGTTTTCCTTGCTGATTATTTTCGTTGCCAATGCCGTGCCCGCTACTTCCACCTCGCCTATTACAAACGAAGTGTTTACGAGTGTTTTCGGCAAAAGTGCACTGGCAGTCGTTGCTTCAATGATAGCGTATTTGGCGGCACAATACATCGATATTTATATTTTTCACTTCTGGAAAAGACTTACCAAAGGTAAAATGCTATGGGTGCGCAATAATTTTTCTACCATCACGTCACAATTTGTCGATACTTTATCTGTTTTACTTTTATTATGTAGTTTCGAAATTTTGCCTTGGGATATTTTTACACAATTGCTCATCAGCGGATTTCTATTCAAATTATTGATTGCACTTTTAGATACTCCTTTGCTTTATGCCGCTGTTTGGTTTTTTCAAATTAAATTTGGGTTAAAAAGAGGAGAAGAGCTTGTGATAGACTAAATTTGTAACCTCATAATCAACCAAAAACAAACCAAGATGACTAAAAAGATTTTAAAAGGATTCGGAATTTTTCTGCTTGTATTTTTATTGCTTTTGATTGTAGCGCCTTTTATTTTTAAAGGAAAAATTCAAGAAATGGTCATGAAAGCCATCAATGACAATGTCAATGCCACCGTGGCTATTGAAAATTTCGATTTGAGTTTATTCAAAAATTTTCCGAAAGCAACCGTTACTATTGAAGGATTGAGTGTGATCAATAAAGCTCCTTTTGAAGGCGATACATTGGTTTATTTTGCATCGACACAACTCAAAATGTCGGTCAAAGAACTTTTCAAAGGCAGTGATGAAGTAATGGAAGTTCAATCTTTTGCAATCGACAAAGGCCTCATCAATACCGAAGTCAACATCGATGGTATTTCTAATTTTGACATTGCGTTGAAAACTGAAGAAGAAAAACCTGAAGAAGAAAGCAGTCCTTTCGCCATGAAAGTACAAGATTATAGCTTTACCAACATCGACATTCGATATTTTGATGCAGCATCGAAAATGAAGATGGAAATGAAATCTTTAAACCATTATGGCACAGGCGATTTTACAGCTTCTACTTTGGATTTAGACACCAAAACCGACGTAAAACTAAATTTCTCGATGGACAATGTGGCCTATTTGACCGATGTTGTTTTGAAATTAGACGCTGTTTTAGGTTTGGATTTAGAAAAGAGTATTTACACTTTCAAAAAGAATGAAGCATTTATCAATCAATTGCCGTTGCATTTTGATGGTTATGTAAAAATGCTCGAAGCAGGGCAAGAAATGAAATTGACTTTTGAAACACCAAGTGCAGCATTTACGAATTTCATGGCGTTGATTCCTGCAGCGTTCAATCAAGGTTTAGACAAAATCAAAACAACGGGCAACTTTTCTATTCTTGGAAAAGTGGATGGAGTTTATTCAGAAACAACCATTCCAAAATTCAATATTGACATTGCCGCTAAAAATGCGTCATTCAAATTTCCAGATTTGCCAAAAAGCATTCAAAATATTCAAATTGATACCAAAATCAGCAACACGACTGGTTTGATGAAAGACATTTTGGTGGACATCAATCAATTTGCTTTTCAAATCGATCAAGACATTTTTGCATTACAAGCGCATATCAGCAATATCTCTGAAAATCCGTTCATTGATTCCAATTTTAAAGGCACTTTAAACCTTGGAAATTTGACAAAAGCTTATCCTGTAAAACTAGATTTTCCACTTTCGGGGATTTTTACAGCCGATGTTGCCACCAAGTTCGACATGAAAAGCATCGAAACAGAACAATATGCGAACGTGGATAGCAAAGGAACATTGGGATTGCAAGGATTCAATTATGCTTTAGACAAAACAAAAAACTTAGTCATTTCAGATGCTTTGATTACATTCAATCCTGACCGATTGAGTTTGCAAAAATTTGAAGCCAAAACGGGAAAAAGCGACTTAAAAATGACAGGTCAATTGGATAATTTCTTCGGATTTATGTTCAAAGACCAAAACCTAAAAGGCAATTTCAATATGACTTCAAACCAGTTGGTGGTGTCTGATTTTATGACAACCGCCAGTCCAGAAGAAGCTGCCAAAGAAAAAACAACCACTACAACCACCGAAGCGCTGAACATTCCTGCATATTTGGATTGCACAATTACAGCCAATGCCAAATCAGTTTTATACGACAATTTGAACCTTCAAAATGTGGTTGGAAAATTGATCATCAAAGACCAAACCGTGACTTTGGACAACGTGAAAACCGATATTTTCCAAGGTCAAATCAATTTTGACGGATTTGTGTCCACCAAAACTAAAAATCCAACATTTGAAATGGATTTAGGCTTAAACAAAATTGATATTTCTCAAGCTTTTACCTCTTTAGAAATGTTGAAAAAAATTGCCCCGATTGCTGGAGTTGTTGCTGGAAAAACTACCGCAAACATGAACATTGCGGGCGATTTAGATCCAAAAGAATTGACTCCAAATTTGAATACCCTTTCGGGAGATTTGATGGGACAATTGCTTGATGCCAAAGTAGTGCCCGAAAATTCGAAACTATTGAGTGCTTTGAGCAGCAATGTTTCATTTTTAGACATGAGCAAACTGAATTTGAACAATGTAAAAGCCGCCCTTACTTTTGATGATGGCAAAGTAAACATCAAACCGTTTGATATTAAATATCAAGACATTGCAGTGAACATTGGCGGAAGTCATGGTTTTGATCAAAACATGAATTACAACCTCAAAATGGATGTTCCCACGAAATATTTAGGCAAAGAAGTGAATGATTTGATTGCGAAATTGAGTCCGAAAGATGCCGCACAAATCAAATCGATTCCGCTTTCGGGCTTGGTTTCAGGCAATTTTGCCAATCCAAAAGTGAGCACAGATATGAAACAAGCCACCACCACGTTGGTCAATCAATTGGTGGAACAACAAAAACAAGCTTTGGTTAAAAAAGGCACAAACGAACTTACAAACCTCATCAACAAAAATGTAAAAGGCGTCGATACCTCTAAAACTTCCATTCCTGTAACCAAAGAAGAATTGAATAAAAAGACAGAGGAAGTGAAAGAAGAAGTAAAAGAAAAAGCGAAAGACAAAGTAAAAGAAGGATTGAACAATTTATTGAACAAAAAGCGGAATTAGAATGATTTAGTGCATTTTAAATCAATACGATATTTTTCTGCGGTAGGGATTGAAGCGAAAATCCTTTTTTAGGTTTTTTCTACCTCAAAAAGATTATAGCGAAAAACCTCCCGATCAATATCGGGACTAGTGTAACGCCCAAAAACAAAACAAAAAAAACTCGGATTCAGTGTCCGAGTTTTATTTTTTATACCCTTCATGGTTTCGGATTTTGAAAACCGTTTGGTCTTCAAAAATGAGATATTGTCCTTTGATGCCCGCCAAATTGCCTTCATAAAAAGGCGACTTATCAAGTGTTAAACCATTCACTTTTTTGGGATAACTC
>JBEILV010000134.1:0-8148 GCA_040379105.1 Flavobacterium sp. | reverse complement strand
GAAAACGTGATGGTGGTGGTAGAAGCAGCGCATTTATGTGTGTCGAGTCGTGGCATCAAAGACAGTACAAGCTACACTTCAACCATTCAATATGGCGGTGTTTTTGAACAAAAAGAAATGAGAAACGATTTCTTTCATTTGATAGGGAACAAAAACTTACTGTCTTAATTGGGCTAATGATGCTCAAAAAACAGTCTGAATTAAAAAGATAAAACGTGTGTTTTTTGAAATCAACTCAAAAACACCTTTTGAAAATACATTTTTTTGGTTAAAATGGTTTGGTTTTATTGGTTTGTTAAAAAAAAAGAGGCTTTCCTAATGTAGAAAAGCCTCTTTTTAATTTTTATCAAATCTTACAATTTGTGCATGTTTTCGGACAGT
Organism: Flavobacterium sp.; assembly: GCA_040379105.1. GTDB lineage: Bacteria > Bacteroidota > Bacteroidia > Flavobacteriales > Flavobacteriaceae > Flavobacterium. The sequence continues at coordinate 7,767 of JBEILV010000134.1, read as the reverse complement.
GTTTCGATGAATTTCGAAATGGGTCCTTTGATCATCATTGCCATCATGGCATTGAATTCGCCTTCGAAAAAGAGTTGTACATCTGTTTCAGTTTCAGATTTCGACGACAAATTGGCGGTCAACGTAAACGGAAGTTTGTCGCTTGCCGCACCCAAAACAACCGTGTGGTTGGGAGTTTTGTCTTTCAATCGCAATTTGATTTCGGGCATCCCTTTCAAACCAAAAATGAAGCTTTCCTGGTCAATCACTTCAAATTTTGCGATGGTGTCGGGCATCAATTTCTCGAAATTTTTCACATCAATCAATGCTTCAAAAAGATAAGCATCAGATTTGGCAACGGTAACTTTTGGGCTTTCTAATTTCATTTTATACGTTTTGTCCCCAAGTTTCAGGCGATTTGCGCCAGTCTTGAAGTGTTTGGAATTCAGTTTCAGAAATATATTTTTTAGCAACCGCCAAATCTAATAAATTTTGGTAATTGCTTAATGTATTGAGCGTTACACCAGCTTCTTTAAAATTTTGTTCGGCAATTTCAAAACCATAGGTAAAAATAGCAACCATGCCTTTCACTTGCGCGCCTGCTTCTTTCAATGCTTCCACGGCAAGCAAACTGCTTTTTCCGGTGCTGATCAAATCTTCAACCACCACCACGCGTTGTCCTTTTTGAATGACTCCTTCAATTTGGTTTTGACGACCATGTTTTTTAGGCTCTGGACGCACATAAACAAACGGCAAGCCCATGAATTCGGCTACTAAGATTCCGATGCCAATCGCACCCGTAGCCACGCCAGCAATCACTTCTGGTTTGCCATGTACTTTTTCGATGTTTTTTGCAAATTCTTCTCTAATATAATTTCGAATATTAGGGTAAGAAAGCGTAATTCGATTGTCACAATAAATCGGAGACTTCCAGCCAGATGCCCAAGTAAAAGGTGTTTGGGGATTTAATTTAATTGCGTTTATTTGTAAAAGCAATTCGGCTGTTTTTTCGGCTGTATTTTTATTAAAAATCATACCGCAAATGTATAAAGTTTTTGTGAACAATAAACCTCTTTTTTTAACGAATGCGATATTTAAAGAGACCGATTTTAAGCTGTTTTTATTGGATAGTATTGATATAAAAGATCTTATCTCAAAAATATTTAACAATAAAATTGAGAGTGCTTATTTGTATCATCCAGATGAAAAAGAAATTTTAAAAACCTTGAAGCAAAAAATCCCTGTTCAAAAAGCAGGCGGAGGTTTGGTTTACAACAAAAAAGGGGAAATTTTATTCATTTTCAGAAATGGAAAATGGGATTTACCGAAAGGTGGCATCGAAAAAAACGAAAAAATAAGTGATACAGCTTTGCGTGAAGTGGAAGAAGAAACGGGCGTCAACAAGCTGGTTATTGTGGATAAATTGGAAAAAACATACCATATTTTCAAGCGAAATGGTCGTTATAAACTGAAAATCACGCATTGGTTTGAAATGAACACGGCGTTTGAAGGCATTCCGAAAGGACAAATTGAAGAAGGTATTGAAAAAGTGGTTTGGATTGCCCCCAAAGATTTGCCTCAAGTTTTGGAAAATTCCTACGAAAACATCAAACTCTTGTTTGAATATAAATAAAGAAAAAACCGCTGTTTCATTCGAATTGAGCAGCGGTTTTGAATTTTAATTTAAAGCGGTTTTAAAGAAACGTTGCCGTATTTGCTGACTATTTTAATCGTGTTGACATTTCTTTTTAAATAGTTTCCTTGGTATTTTTTATCAAAACCATTGGCTTCTGAAGTGTAATTGATGATGGATTAATCATAACTAAAATCGCCAAATATTACATTCACATCCACATCAAACTGATAATTCATGGGGTACGAAAGTTTTACATTCGTATAAGAAGCATTGATGTTGATGTTGTTGGTTTGTGTGTTGATTTTGTCCACCAAAACACTGCTGTATTTTGTTGTAAAAACCAAACTTCCATTCAATTCATTGATTTTCAAACCTATATAATCACCTGTACCATTGACGTTTTGTACTTGCGTAAAATTCAATTTTCCATAATCTAACTGAAAAGTGATCGATCCACCTTTCCCAAAATTGACGTCAGTATAATCCGCTGCCAATTGCACTTCGCCAAATTCCGATACATTTAATTTGGAATATTTAGCATTGATGGCTCCTGATTTGAAATGACCGATGCTCGAACCATTGCAATATTCAATCGAAACTTGGTTGTTGTTGCCATTTAAATTTTCAAGATCCACTTTGCCGTATTTGCACGAAATAGTGGCCTTGTTATAAAGCGTTTGCGTTTTGATTTCCCCATATTTTTGATTCAAAACCACCTGGTTCATCTTTGGAATTTTAACAAAGTATTTCACATCAATACTGTTGTTTTCGCTTGAATTCCAGCTATTTGAACTTTCAAATATTGTGACTGCTTTTACATTGGCAGCCGAATTACTAAATTCTACATCAATGGATTCGATTTTACTTTTCACCCATTTCTCGCTGTTTGAACTTACCGTAATCTGCACTTCAATCGAAACCGAATTTCCTTCCCAAGTAGTCACAAAAATGCTTCCGTATTTATTGCTGATGTTGACTAAAGCATCTGAATTGACTTGAAAAGACTTGCTGATTTTTTTCTCTTCCTTGAATTTCCAAGTTTTTAAAACAGGATTCGAATATCCGAAACTGATAAATAATAAACTGATAATCAAACTATAATAAGTTGTTTTCAGTTTGATTGTTTTTTTGATTGTTGATGATTTCTATTTGTTGTAAAACGTTTTCTAAAAAGGAAATTCTGGTTTGAAAATTCAAAATCATGGCATGAATTAATTGTTTGGATTCGCCATTTTTCTTCAATTCGATTTCGATTTTCTGATAATCCGATTCTAATTTGTCCATTTCCAAAAGTGCATCTTGAATCACTTTTTGAAGATTAGGATCTTTGTATTTTTGAAGTTTGTTCAATTCTGAAGCCACCAAAAACTCGAAATATTGGGTTGTTTCTTGGGTTTGCTTGGAAATGACCACTTCATTTTTTGAAGAGGAAACATGATTGTTTTGTACATTTTGAAAAACAAAAAATCCGATGACGAAAACCGCCGCAAGCCCGACTATTTTATATAAAATTGACTTCTTGCTCGATTTCTTATGGTTCATTTTTTGTAAAAACCGCAGTTCATGTCCCGAAGGAAGGTCTTCCACATCGAATTGATTTTGATGCGCATTGAAAAATTCTGTTGTTTGGTCTTTATTATTTAGGTTCATTTTGATTCATTTTAGTTCTTAAACTTTCTTTTGCCCTGCTGAGCGTTGTTCTGCACTGTTGCGAATTGATTTTCAATATTTCCGCAATTTCCTCATTGTCAAATCCTTCAATCAAACTTAAAGTTAAAATCATTCGATAACTTTCTTTCAGCGTTTGCATGGTTTTCAAAACATCTTGTACTTTCCATTGCATAAAATCTTGATTTTCAAACTCATCGATGGACGTTTCCTTCACTATTTTCAATTGATGCTCTAGGTCTTCGAAAACAATTTTTTGATGTTTTTTGTAAAAATCAATGCTTTGATTCACAACAATTCTCTTGAGCCAACTTCCAAACGTGGCTTGTTGATTGTATTTGTCCAATTGTGTAAAAGCTTTCAAAAACGCTTCTTGCATCACATCTTCGGCAAAATGCGCATCCTTCACGATTCTGAACGCCACGTTGTACATCGCTTTGGCATATTTTTGATAGACTTCAAACTGCGCTGTATGATCGTTTTTCAAACAGCGTTCTACCAAAGTAATCATGATGTCGTCAGAATGCGTCAAGGTTATTTTGTTTTTTATTAAAGACTTTCCCTTTGTTTCGATGTTACAGTTTAAAATATTTTTGAACACAAAAAATATTCAAATTAATGACAAATAATTCATTTGCTGTAATTTAAAAACAATCAATCGTTTTTTTTCCCAATATTTTTCACTTGCAAAAACCATTTGTAGTGTTGTGAAAATTTAGTTGAAATTGAAAGATTCAAAATGTATCTTTGCACACTATGTTTAAAAATATCAACATCCTTAATAAAAGAGCCAAATTCGATTACGAAATTTTGGACAAATATACTGCTGGCATCGTTTTGACCGGCACAGAAATAAAATCCATTCGACTTGGCAAGGCATCGATTGCTGAAAGTTTTTGTGAATTTCACGATGAAGAACTGTTTGTCATTAATTCTCACGTGGAAGAATATCTTTATGGCACGCACTACAACCATAAAGCGAAAAGCGAACGCAAACTCCTTTTAAACAAAAAAGAGTTGAAAAGCTTGCTGAAAAGTGTTCAAAACAAAGGTTTGACCATTATTCCGTTGCGATTGTTTACCAACGAAAAAGGTTTGGCAAAACTGGACATCGCACTCTGTAAAGGAAAGAAAAACTACGACAAACGCGAAACAATCAAAGAACGTGACGTTAAGAAAGATTTGGATCGATTGAAAAAAGCATTTTAATTTATTTACATAACGAATTGAATTTCATACTGATAGCCTATAATCAGATTGATTTTTTTAAAAAAAAGTTAAACTTTACTGTAACACTTTTCCCAATAAAAAGTCTTTTAAGCAATCATCAATCTCTTATCAAAAGATAGGACTCATCAACCTAACAATATGAAATCATTTATCGGAACACTTTGCCTTTTGGCAAGTTTTGCTTTGCAGGCGCAAGAATATTCAGTGCGTTTGCAAGGAACCTCTACCATTGAAAACACGCCTTGCGCGCAAGACGATTTAGAACGTGTTTTTATCATTCAAAAGAAAGAAGGCAATGCCCTTCAAATGAAAACCAATTTCCTCGGCATTGGCTGTAATTTTAATTCACAACAAGATTTATCCGCTGGATTTTACGAACTGACCATTTCAAGTTTTGGCTATCAAAACATTGTGTTGCCATTTGAAGTGAAGAAAAAAAACGATCAAGTCATTTCGTTTCCTGCCCAAGTTTTGAAAGAAGAAATTGCGCAACTTGATGGTATTGAACTCACTGCAAAGAAAAAATTAATTCAAGTAGATTCCGACAAAACGACCGTCAGCGTTGAAAACAACCCGATGTTGAGTTCGGGCAACACACTAGAAGCCGTAAAAAAATTGCCCGGTGTCATCGTTTCGCCCACGGGTGGTTTGACGCTCAATGGCAAAGGCGTGGTGGTTTATATTGATGGCTCACCAAGTACTTTGAGCGGGTCTGATTTGGAAAATTATTTGTCGTCGATGCCTGCCAGTGCGATGGAAAAAATAGAACTTATCTACAATCCTGGTGCTTCATTTGATGCCAATTCGAGTGGTTCGGTTATTAATTTGGTCAGTTCGTCTCGAAAACTGAAAGGCTTTAATGCCTCTTTTAACATCAATTACAACTTCAATCAATACCAAAAACCAAGTCCACAAATCTTGCTGAACGGTAAAAAGAAACATTACAGTTGGCAAACAATGCTCGGCGTTAATTATATTGAAAGAGAAGAACAATCCAACTTCGGACAGCGATTTACGAGTTTTGAACCAGAAATTACGATTCGTCAGGAACGATTGAATGTTGCTACCGATCGAAATTTGTATTTCAGAAGCGGAACAAATTTCAAACTTTCCGATAAATCCAACTTATTGTTGAACTATAACAATGTGTTCAGCAATGACCGCAATCAATTTGCAGCTTTCACGCTTGGAGAAACCATTCCTACGTATGAAAATTTTGGAACCAATAAAACGCAAAGTCAAAACCACGAAATGAGCGTTCAATTCAAAACAAGGTTAGATACTTTAGGTAGAAATTTTAGCGTGGTGGCTTTCAGTAATTTATTTAGTAGAAATCCTGAAACTTTTTCGAATGCTTTTGAAAACAATAATGAAAGTTTCAACAATTTCTCATCCGATTTTGGGCTCAAAAACTACTATTTGAAATATGATTTTGAATTTCCATTCGAAGCTTACAAATTTTCGATCAGCACAGGTGGAAAATACAACGCCATCGATGTTGACAATCAAGGACAGTATTTTCTGAACAATCCATTAGCGCAACAGATTGATTTTGAATACAAAGAGCGAAATTTAGCTTTTTATGCTGAAGCAAGAAAAAATTGGGGAAAATTCTATTTGACCACGGGCATTCGATATGAAGATTTCAATGTGGACAGAGTGGGCATTGTGAGTGAAGAACGTTCGGACATTTCTTTCAACAACAAAAATGTATTCCCAAATGCAAGTTTGATGTATAAACTCAATGACCAAATCAATTTTACGAGTTCGTATTCAAGAAAAATTGCGCAGCCTTCTTACGATGTTTTGGATCCAAACAACTCGAATATTGACCAATACAACACCGCAACAGGTAATTTGCTTTTGAATCCATCGTTTTTTGACAATTATGAATTTAAGATTTCCGCTTTCGACTTTGTGCAATTGGGAGCCAATTATACGGAAACCAAAGACCGAAACTTGTTTATTATGAGTGCAAATCCAAACGAATTGGCAACTTCACAAACATTTCAACAATTCGATAAGTTTAAAAATTTGAATTTTTATGCCAACTTCCCTATTCCGTTAGATTATTTTTTGAAGGGAAAAGAAGAATTTCAAAATCGAATGAGTAATATTGATAAAATGAATTACATCTATCTGAGCGTCAATTATATCAGCAACTTAACCGAAGGATATGATTTTTCATTTCAACCGAAGCCCGTTTGGAATTTTGCTTCAGAAGCACAAATCAATTTGCCTTGGAATATCAAAAGCAATATGACTTATTTTATTCTACCATCAGGAGTTTGGGAAATTTATAAAATCACGAAACCCATTCAACAATTTGATATTTCGTTTTCAAGAAGTTTTATGGACAACAAATTGAAGTTGGGCGTTCATGCTTTCGATTTATTTAACATGAACGAAATCAACGCTTTGATATCTTCAACCAATCTTGAAACTAATTTTTATCAAAAACAAGACACACGAGTGTTTAGAATTTCTTTAAGTTACCGATTTGGGAATTTAAAGCTCGACTCAGAGAACACCAACATCGATACGGACAGAATACAAACAGGCGGAGGTTTGGTGCAATAACGCAGTTACCAGCAATTTTTGTTTAAAATCGAAAACATTTTTGAAAATAAATTTAAAAATTAACAAATGATTGAACCAATAATTGGATTTTCACTTTTCTTCTTATTTGTTGTTTTTATGATAAAAACGGCAAATAAAAATCGTGAAAAACAATATGAGAAATTAATTGAAGAAATAAAAGAAGAAACTGAACTTTATATTGAGCAAACAAAAACTTCAACAATGACAATCGGTTTAAAAAACAGTAACTATTTATTTAATCGTTGTGATTTATACTTGGTTAAAGATGCTTTGATAATTTTAGGTTTTACCAAAGACAGTCTTATTAAACAACTTTCTTTACCTATTATTTTAACATCTGAACAAAGTAAATTCTCAAATAGGTTTCCTTTTGCATATGTAAAACCAATAAACAGAATAAATTTTGAGGAAAATATTGTGAAAATAAATTTTGGAGAAAAAGGAATTACAAGAACAGAAGTTGTTCTGAAATTAAAATCATTAAAGTTAGAAGAAATAATAAAAATTAGAGAACTTGCCTTAAAAAACAGCTGGTAACAGCTAGGGTTTCGTTGGGCTCGAAGAGCCAACAATGAAACCCTTGTTGAACGGAACCAATTTGAGTTCCGCCAATTATGGGGTTATCATATATTTATTTGAGAGCATATTCAGAG
>JBEILV010000133.1:0-8259 GCA_040379105.1 Flavobacterium sp. | reverse complement strand
TCTATCATCAATAAATCGGGTTCAAGAATCGATTCTTTGTTGCAAAATAAAATCGATAAAATTAAAAAATAAGCGGTTCTCCAATGATCACTCAAACAAAATTTTAGAGAATCAATCGTTGTGTTTGACAACTTCAATACCGACTTCAACCATCAATGCGATTGCGTTTTGATGGTTTTCTGTTTTTTAAATTTTCAGTATTGGTTGATTATTTACAACTGAAAATCTCAAAAAAGCAATACTTCTTTTAAAAAAACAGCAACTATTAAACCACTGATTGCTCATTTAATTAAATCAATAGCGAAATAAAAACAGCCAATAAAAAATATATTAGATTTATATTCAATACTTTAGAAATCGTTCACAACTCATTAACAACGAAAATTTTAGTTTTGGCACGGCTCTTGAAAATAGCTTTATAACAACAAAAAATAGTTGTCGTGAAAGCTGAAAAACGAAAGAGTAGGCAAATTTTTTAAATGAATGCGTCATGAAAAATTTTACTTTAAAAACCGTATTGAGTGTTGTGTGTTTTGGATTCGTAAGTTCAATAAGTGTGAATGCACAAGAAGAATCCATGAGAAGAGGCCATCATTTGAATATTGACACGCCTTTCGAATTTGAGGAAAAAGGAAATGTGTTTTTTGTTTTTGCAGACGGAACTTTCGATTTTAACACGCAACCAAATATTGCCACAACCACCACTTATGTGATGAGAAGAGGCAACAGTGCTTTGGCAAATCGTCCAGAAGGCGTTCGAATTGATCGGGACAGCGCAGGAAACATCCGACGTATTGGCAACACATTTATCAACTATGATCGTTTGAACAGAGTGGCGCGTATCGGGAGTGTGTTTATGGAATATTCAAGAAAAGGCTTGGTTCAAATTGGTGGACTTTCCATCAGATACAATCGAAATGGAGACATCGTAGGAACCTCAGGAAGTATTTTCAGATGCAACGATAACGCTTGGTCAAATGCAGGAAACTACTATAACGGACCTGCAACACCTCATAACAACAATGTGAGTTATGTATATAGAACAGACGGCACAAGCGATTATGGAGGAAGATAGAAATAGATGGAAGATGGAAGATGGAAGATGGAAGATGGAAGATGGAAGACGGAAGTTAGAAGATGGAAGTTGGAAGACTGAAGTTAGAAGGTGGAAGATGGAAGACTGAAGATGGAAGTTAGTTAGTTAGTTTTAATAAATTGGTTTTAGTAAATTGTTGTTTGGGAAAAGTCTTGTAATGTAACAATTACGAGGCTTTTTTATTTGAAAACAAACCTAAAGTGCGCTCTAATAATTCATTAACATCGGTGGAGGTTTTTGAGAAATAATGCAATCCGCCATAAAGTAGGGTTGCTAAAAAAGTCTTCGCAATAATCAAAAATAGAGGATGCCATTCGAAAGTGATGAAATAAATACTAAAAAAGGAAAAAACACAAATCAACAAAGATTCTATTGTTTTTTTGGTAAATGGATAAAGGTGCAGATATTTTACAACGAAAAAGAGTTTTGCCAAACTATACAAAGCAATAGAAATCAATGTAGCAACAGCGGCACCTTCAATGCCAAAACGTGGAATCATGAGCATGTTGAGCAAAACCGTAATACCGATCAAACACAATCCTAAAAACAAAACAGTTTTGTAATATTTTGAATTGAAAATGATAGAATTGTTATTGCCCAACATCAAATCGAAGTATTTTGAAATCGAAATCACAAACACGACTAACATTCCACCTGAATATTCTGAAGGAATCAATTGATAAATAGATTTGATATTGACCAAAATACAAACCATGATCAATCCGCCGATGATTTGTAGGGTAATGGATGTTTTTTGATACAACTCTTGCAAAGCCTCGTTCTGGTTTTCGACCATTAACTTCGTTGTGATTGGATGCGTAATTTGGTGCATGGCCCGCATCGGAACAGAAATGGTGAGTGCTATAAAAACAGCAACCGAGTAAAATGCTATTTGATCCATCGGAACGTATTTTGCAATCATAAATTTATCAATATCTAATAGCAAAACAGCAATACTCGAAGAAAAAATAATGTAGGAAGAGAAAATCAAATACGGTTTTTTATTTTCAGGAAAACCAGCATTCAGCACAGGTTTTCGCACATAAAAAGCTGCAAATGCCATACAAATTGTGATCGTTGCATAAATGCCGACCAATAAATACACAAATTGTTCTCTCGAAATCCAGTTTTTGTAAACGGCAAAAAGTCCGATTGAAACAAAAACTCGCAGCAACACTTCTTTTAAAAAATTACCAAAAACGGATTGCCAATGTGCTTTGACCCAAGCGTAAAACAACTCGAAATATGCCATGAAAAAACCAATCAATGGCACGAGAAATAGAAATTCTTTTATGATAGGATTTTTGTCAGACACCCAATCTGCAACAAAATCTTGACCAATCCAAAGTGCTATAAAAATTCCGATGGAAACCACCAAAGGCAAGATCAACATCAAATTGAGAAACTGAGATTTTTGAAGATCTGTGGTTAGCGTGGGATAAAATTTAATCAAGGTATTTTGCACTCCAAAAGCCATCAATGGCATTAAAATATTCGAAGTTGCAAGTACAAAAGCGGTCAGTCCATAAAAATCTTTCCCTAAAAAATGCGTATATAAATACATCGCATTCAAAGCACCCACGGTAAAACCAACAAAAGTGATGACGGTATTTTGAATGGATTGTTTGATAACGATGCCCATGAAGCGATGTTTTTAAAAGTTTTCAAATATATTGAAACAATCACTAAAAAGACTGATTTGGCTTCGAAGAGATTGCATAAAAAAAACCCACCCTTACTGTGACATAAGGATGGGAAAAATTGCTATGAAAAAGAATTTACTAGCGAACTAGTAAAGTCCAAAACTACAAAATAATTTATTATCTATTGAAATAAGTCCTTAACTTTTTCAAAAAAAGATTTGTCAGATTTTTCGGGCTTTGGCGCAAAATTTTCATCAGACAACATTTTTTCAAAAAAAGCTCTTTGTTCTTTGTTCATGTATTTTGGCGTCCACACATTCACGTGGATCAACAAATCGCCTGTGCCATACGAATTTAAAGACGGAAGTCCTTTGCCTTTCAGTCTCAAAATCTTACCAGATTGAATGCCTTCATCCAATTTGATACGTACTTTTCCAGTCACTGTTTCGATGTCTTTGCTCACGCCCAAAGCTGCTTCAGGCATACTGATATACAAATCTAAATGCAGGTTTTCGCCTTCTCTTTTCAATGATTCGTGTTCTAACTCTTCAATTACCACAATCAAATCGCCAGAAATTCCGTTGCCAGGAGCATCGTTGCCTTTGTTGCTCACTTTCAGTTGCATTCCGTCTGCCACGCCCGCAGGTATTTTGATGGAAACCGTTTCGTCTTCCATAATCATTCCTTGTGCATCGGCGTTGTTAGGTTTAGATTTTATGGTTTGCCCTGCGCCACCACAAGCTGGACAAGTGGTTGCTGTTTGCATTCTACCTAAAATTGTGTTGGTCACTCTCAATACTTGCCCGTTTCCGTTGCAAGTGGAGCAAGTGCTGTACGAAACGCCGGGAGCTTGAATTTTGCGTTTTACTTTTACCTTCTTCTCTACTCCATTGGCAATTTCTTCCAAATTCAATTTTACTTTGATTCGCAAATTACTGCCTTTCACACGACGTTGACCGCCACCGCCGAAACCACCGCCACCACCAAAAGCACTTCCGAAAATGTCGCCAAATTGACTAAAAATATCATCCATGTTCATGCCGCCGCCATAACTACCGCCACCTGCTCCCGCACCTTCAAATGCAGCATGTCCATATTGATCATAGCGTGCTTTTTTGTTAGGATCGCTTAAAACCTCATACGCTTCGGCTGCTTTTTTAAAATTCTCCTCAGCGGTGCTATCGCCCGGATTTTTGTCAGGATGGTATTGAATCGCTTTTTTCCTGTAAGCTTTTTTAATTTCTTCGGGAGTTGCGTTTTTGCTAATCTCTAAAATATCGTAAAAATCTTTTTTCATTGTTGTAGATTTATGATGTAAGGCTGATTATTGTCCCAAAACTACTTTTGGAAATCTGATAATTTTATCGCCAAGTTTATATCCTTTTTCAACCACGTCCACAATTTTGCCTTTCAAATCCTTCGATGGAGCAGGAATTTGAGTAATTGCTTCTGCAAAATCCGCATCAAATACGTCGCCCGTAGCAATGGAAACAACCTCTAAACCTTTGGAAGTAAGAATGCTTTTTAATTTATCATGGATTAAATTGACGCCTGTCACAAGATTTTGATCCTCAGATGCATTAATGACAGACAAAGCCCTGTCAAAATCGTCTAAAACGGGTAACATTGCCACTAAAACCTCTTGATTGGCAGTTTTAAACAAATCCATTCGCTCTTTGTTGGTTCGTTTTTTGTAGTTTTCGAACTCAGCGAACAAACGTAAAAACTTGTCTTTCTCTTTCTCTAAAGCAGTTTGCAATAACTCTTCATTGGAAACCTCAACCGATTCTTGGTTCGTTTCTTCCATCGTTTCTGATGTTGTTTGCGTTTGATCCGCTTCTTGATTTAGCTCGTTATCTATTTGCTCTTGGCTCATCTTTGTTTTTGTTATAATTTGTTTTCAGCAAGCAAATGTATTGCCAATTCTTCAAAAATGCCAATTTGTCATTATTTCTATTTTTACAAAGATTCCTTAAATGATATCATTTCATATAAGAACATACAATAATTGTATGTACAAATTTTATAAAATAATTAAGAATCTTTACAAGACAATGCCATACTTTTGTCGAAATTTAAATTAATAATAAAGATGAAAAAATTAACTTTAAGTATGTTGGCAATTGTAACAATTGCATTTGTAAGTTGTAAAAATGATAAAACGGAAGCTGGAGTTGCAGTTGATGTTGCCCCAGTAGAAGAAGCAGCAAGCTTTGTGGTAGATGCTACTTCATCAATGGTAGAATGGGTTGGTTCTAAACCCGCTGGAAAACACAATGGAACGATTGCTGTTACTGAAGGTGAAATCCAATTAAAAGGTGGTGCAATTGTTGGTGGAAAATTCGGCATCGACATGAACACTATCACTGTTTTGGATTTAACAGAAGCTGACGGAAAATTAGATTTAGAAGGCCATTTAAAAGGTTTGACAAAAGAAAGCGAAGATCATTTTTTCAATGTTACAAAATATCCAAACGCTACTTTCGAAATTACATCAGTGACAACAGAAGGTGCAGTTTCTACTGTGAGTGGTAATTTGACAATGAAAGAAGTGACTAAAAATGTCACTTTCCCTGCAACCATCACAGTTGAAGAAAACCAAGTAACAATTAAAAGTGAATCATTCAGAATCGACAGAACACAATGGGGTGTAAACTATGCTTCAAAATCTATTTTTGATGATTTGAAAGATAAATTTGTTGACGACGAAATTGAATTGAAAGTGACTGCTGTTGCAAAAAAATAATTCTTTTCATTAAGAATTTAGAAAGCCGATGTTCGAAAGAAGGTCGGCTTTTTTTGTGTGAATCATTTGAAATTAGAAACTTGCTTATAACAATATTTTAATACAAATCAAATTGTCTTGATTCACAACAAGCAGTTTTCTACTCTTAAAAAACTAAAGGAAAATTATTCTTCGGAACACATAATAAATGAAAGTAAAGATTGAGAATTAGGAATAAAAAAGCCGACACTCAAAACTGAATGTCGGCTTTTAGATTATTGCTAGTTTGAAATTATTTTACCAATGTAAGCTCGTCGATGATGTGTTTTGCACCAGCGTATTTATCAATAATGAACAATACAAAACGAATGTCAACATTAATCGTGCGTTGTAAATTATTGTCAAAAATCACATCACCAGCCATCGCCTCGATGTTGCCATCAAAAGCCAAACCAATCAACTCGCCTTTTCCATTCAAAACAGGCGAACCTGAATTTCCACCGGTAATGTCATTATCTGTCAAGAAATTGACGGGCATGTACCCATTTTTATCTGCATATTGACCGAAATCTTTTTTGTTGTATAAGTCAATCAAAGGTTGCGATAAATCAAACTCTAAATCGCCCTTTTTGTGTTTTGCCACCATGCCTTGCAAAGTTGTATAGTTATTGATTTTGGCATCGTTTCTTTTGTCGGCTGGCAAAGCACGTACTTTTCCGTAAGTTAATCTTAGCGTAGAATTGGCATCAGGATAAATCACTGGACTTAATTTAGATTCGCGCATTCCAGCCACCAATAATCTGAAAGCTTTTTGGAATTTCTCTTCGGCAGCTTTTACATCTTCTGGCATTTCGTTGTATTTTGTCACCAAACCAGAAGACAATTCATACAATGGATCATTCGCAATCAACGCTGCGTTTGGCATTTCTAAAAATGACATCAAACGCTCTTTCGAAGCAAAAAGACTCAAATTGAACGCATTATTCACATAACTTTCAAAGTTATTCTTATTGATTTTTGATAAAGAATCAACAATTTTCGCCGTTGGATAACCCGATTTTGAAGCGTATAAATTCAATTGTGCAGTTAAAGCATCTTTTTCGATGGGCAAATACAAAGATTCGAATGTGCCTTCGATGGTCTCAGAAAGTTGGGTTTTCATTTGCGCTTTTTGTGCCTCAGGTGCTTTCGCATAAGCTTCCAACTGTCTTCCTAATCTGTAAGGAACGATGGCCATTGAAGCTGTTCTTAACATCGACATCAAATAATTATCATGTCGTGATTTTTCATTTGTTAAGGCGTAATATTTATTAATATCGTCAACAACTGTTCCATAAACAGCTTTATTTGCTGAACTATTAGCCCATTTGTTGAATTTTGCTTCGGTTTTGTTTTTTGTTTCTGCCGTTTTGAATTTTGACAAAGCATCAATCATTCCTTGGCGATTTTTCCAATAGTTCGCTACGGAAGCATATTTTGAGGCATAATCCAAACGTACTTTATCGTCTTTGTCCATGTATTTTTTCATGGCGTCCATGCCTGTTTTTGACCCTTCTACCCAAGCTGGATAAGCAAACTTCACGTTTTGGTCAATTCCTTGCGCTGGCATCCATCGGTTGGTTCGACCAGGATAACCTAGAATCATAGCAAAATCATTTTCAGCTACACCTTTCATGCTGATAGGCAAATGGTGTTTTGGTTTTAACGGAACATTCGTTGTTGCATAAGGCGCAGGATTATTGTTCGCATCTGCATAGACTCTGAACAAAGAAAAATCGCCTGTGTGGCGTGGCCATTCCCAATTGTCGGTGTCGCCACCAAATTTTCCAATGCTTTCAGTAGGCGTTCCTACCAAACGAACATCTGTATAATCTTGATATACAAAATAATAGTACTCATTTCCTTGAAAAAAAGATCTCACAGAAACGGTGTATTTTCCACCTTCGTCGTTTTCTTTTTGGATTTTTGCAATTTCTTGGTTGATGGCTTTTTCACGCTCAAGCTCAGTCATTTTATCGTTGACAACTCCAAGAATTCGTTTTGAAACATCGTCCATACGAACGAAAAAACGCACAGATAATGATTGAGGTTTTAATTCTGAAGCGCGGTCTTTTGCCCAAAATCCATCACGTAAATAGTTGTTTTCTGGTGTAGAAAGTTCCGCTATTTTGTCGTATCCGCAGTGGTGGTTTGTTAAAACCAATCCGTCTTTAGAAATGATTTCAGCCGTGCAACCTCCGTTGAACTGAACGATAGCATCTTTCAAGCTTGAGTTGTTGATGCTGTAAATTTCTTCTGCTGTGAGCTGTAAGCCCATTTTTTGCATGTCTCGGTGGTTCAATCGTTTGATGTGCATCAAAAACCACATGCCTTCATTAGCAAAAATTGATGCGGGCAACACCAACAATAGCGCTACAACACATCCCATTAGTTTTTTCATTGATTAATTTTTTTTTAGTTTAAGTATTGTTTTTTGAGAGTTAAAAACTTTCGCTTGCGAATATAAAGGATTTTGCAAATGCTTGCCAAGATTTAGAGATACTTTATGATGAATATGCAACAAATTGGGTTGAAAAGTAGTGAAAAATCAAAAAATTGGTGTTTTCTTTGCCGCTAATTCGCAGATTTTTTATTTGTGAATTCGTGGTGGACTTTTGCCGCTGATTCGCAGATTTTTATTTGTGAATTCGTGGTGGTTTCTGCCGCTGATTCACAGATTTTTATTAGGGGGTAGATTTTGAACCACGAATGCACAAATGTTGGTTTTGAATATTGATTTAGACACGAATTTTCAT
>JBEILV010000132.1:0-8318 GCA_040379105.1 Flavobacterium sp. | reverse complement strand
TGGAAGTTGGGTGATGGAAGTTGGGTGATGGAAGTTGGGTGATGGAAGTTGGGTGATGGGAGTTGGGAGATGGGAGTTGGAAGATGGGAGTTGGAAGTTTACAGCTTGATATTTAAGTCGTTCAGTTGAAAAATGCTTTGAAAATCTTTTTTGTAGTATATGCTAAAGTAACATTTCTTGTAAATAGTACATATTTTAAGAAATACTGTTTTTAACCGCAACCTCCACAGCCACTGCAACCAGAACCGCATCCGCTGCCGGCATCACTGCTGCAACCACTATCAAAACTTGATGAATAGTGATCAAAATTCATATTGTAACCTAAACAACCACTCCCCTCTTCAGTTTTTGACATTCGGTTCAACTCTGTCGATAGACCTGAACCAAATTGATCTAAAATTTCATAACTGATATTGTCCAAAAGAAAAATATTGCCACCAATAACTTTGATTAAATCTATTACTTTTTGTTGTTCAATGGTTTTTACGTCAGAAAATGCTGCGTTTAGGGTTTGTAGTTCCTTCTCCACTTTTCGTTTCAATTCTCCTCCATAATCCGTAAATCCAAAGCCTAAAAATATCTTTTGAAAAAGGTTTTGCGAAGTGCATTTTCTTAAAGTTGGAGTTTTGATGACCTCGTTTTTAAAATTTCTTAATGTGTGAGATTTTTGATAACTTATTTTTACCAAATTTGAGAACAGTATTTCGAAGGAATTGTCTTCTTCGAACGTTGATAAAAAGTATTTTTCGTGGTTTTTTGATTTGTATTCTTTAAAATTGACACCAATTCCGACATATTTATAAATCCTTACGTCCTCACGAATATTCGGTTGGCGTTCGACTTCAGAAATTTTTAAAACTTGCTTCAAGAGCAAATCAACAAAAGTAATTTTTAAAAATGCACTGTGCGTTGCATCTTGATTCATCAAAACATAGACTTCTGCGGGCGTAAGTTCTTTTAAATAAGTCATTTAAAATGGTTTTTTAATAATCCAATTTCTTTTGGTGTTCACTCGAACAAATTCAATTTCTGAAAACCTAATTTCGCTTGAAGGCCAAATATCTATTGGGGTTTCAGCTTTAAAAGTGGATAAATATAATTCTTTAGTTTTTTCGTACCAATTCGTGATTTTATTTTTTTCGGTTGCACCCCCTTTTGTTGGACCGTGATGTATTTTTTGATGGAGTGTATTTTCACAAAAGTCAATCCAATAAGATTGAGTGTAAAGCAAATGCAAATGCCAAACTTGATCCACTTGATCTGAGGGCGTTAATGGATGGTTGGAAATTGTTAAAAGAAAAATGAATTTTTTATATTCAACAATGGCTCGAATGGCATATGCGACTGTCCAACCATTTTCTCTGGCAAGTCGATCTGTAAAATTGAATGTAATTTCTGGGTCGTCTAGTTCAAAACTTTTAATCTTGTGCCAAAGTTTTATTTGTTCTTCGTTCATGAGCATTTAGTTGGTTTTATTTTCAATTAGCTTTTGTTATTTGTGTATTTAGAATCAATCATCGCTTTTTGCAAAGCCAAAAACAAAACGTTTGTCAACCTTATTTTATCATTCCGTTTTAAAGCATCGAACTCCCCAAATATGCAAATGGTTCAAAGAGAAATCTATTTCAACTTGATGCGCGTCAATAATTTTAAACTCATTTCCTACTTTGTATTTTGAATCAAATAGAGCGTCTAAACGAATAGCATCTTTTTCAGTGGTTGAAAACTGTAGCGTAACAATTTTATCCTTTTTAGACCAAAATCCATTCGCTGTTATTATTTCATTTTCAGTGTTTTGAATAGGTTCAGGAAACATGTTCATCAAAAACTCAAAAGTTCCATCTGGGATTAATTTTAACTGAATCAGCGCTAAATCGTTCTCTTCACTGCTATAAACAACTGTTTTTTTGAGATTTGTCTTTTCGAAATCAGCAATTTTAGTTTCAAAATCAGGATTTGTAATTTCAGGTTGATCTATTTTTCGATCGCATGAAACGAACATGAATAAAAAACCAACACAGATCAGTGCTTTGATATGTTTTATTTTATACACTTTCATAACTTATTGTTTTTACGATTTTAAAAATATTGTTGTCTGCCTGCGCAATCTTATTGACCTGTTTCAACGCTTCTAATTCATGTTCATTACGTGTGTTTTTCGTCATGCTTCCAAAATTATATTAAACAGTTACATTTTCAAAAGTGTGATTTTTAAAAAAAAGACCAGTATTTTATAGAACTACTTGGCGCAAAAAACAAGCGTTGGCACAAATCAACATCGTGCATAATTCCTCAAAATCATCCTATTTTTAAAATTTCAGATGGTATTTTCAGTTAGCAATTAAATCCAATCAAAAGAACCGTTCAAGCTCTTTTTTCGTTTTGTGCTTACCAGTCAATTTCGCTTACATTTTGTGCTTTTAACCAAGCGTTGGTCTGGCTAAAATGTTGGTTGTTGAACCAAAAACCACGATTGGCACTCAATGGCGATGGATGTCCCGCTTTGAGTATCAAATGTTTCGGATTGTTGACGAGTTTGGCTTTCTTTTGGGCAAAATTTCCCCACAGCAAATACACAATCGGCTGATTGAGCACATTTATTTTTTGAATCACAGCATCGGTAAATGTTTCCCAACCTTGCTGCTGATGACTTCCAGCTTTGCCCGCTTCAACGGTCAATGTGGTGTTAAGCATCAAAACACCTTGTGATGCCCAACGAGACAAATCGCCAGAAATTGGAATCGCATTGCCCAAATCTTTACTCATTTCTACGAAAATATTTTTTAACGAGGGTGGCAAAGGAATGTCGTTTTGCACAGAAAAGCACAATCCGTTGGCTTGTCCCGATCCGTGGTATGGATCTTGACCAATGATTACAACTTTTATATCGTTTGGCAAACACAAATTAAAAGCATTGAAAATGAGTTCTTTCGGCGGAAAACAAATCGTTTCTCGATAAGCAATTTCGACAAAGTTTTGTAGTTTTTGAAAATAGACTTTTTCAAATTCGTCTGCCAAAAGTGTTTGCCAGGAAGGAGGCACTTGAGATTTCAATTGTAAATGAGACATAAAAATCTTGTTTTTAGGGCACGACCCCATTTTGTTTTTATAATTTTACTGCGCTAAATTAAACAAGAAATAATGAAAACACTCTTGATCAATATCAAATCTTTGATGCAAATCAGACCAAAAACGGTCAGCATGGTTAAAGGTAGAGAAATGAACGATTTACCGTACTTAAACAACGCTTTCTTATTGATAGAAAACGATTTGATACTTGATTTTGGCACCATGAACGATTGTCCAAAGGTGGAATCTGATACCGTAATTGTGGATGCCGACGGTCGATTTGTGTTGCCAACTTGGGTGGACAGTCACACACATTTGGTATTTTCAAAACACAGAGCACAGGAATTTGTGGATCGAATCAACGGGCTTTCTTATGAAGAAATTGCCAAAAAAGGTGGTGGTATTTTGAACTCTGCCAAGCAAATCAACGAAATCAGTGAAGCTTTGCTTTATGAACAATCCGCAGCGCAACTGGAAGAAGTAATGAAATTAGGGACGGGCGCCATTGAAATAAAATCTGGTTATGGATTGACGGTCGAGGGCGAACTAAAAATGTTGCGTGTTATCAAACAATTGGCTGAAAACTATCCTATTACCATCAAAAGTACGTTTTTGGGTGCACACGCTTTCCCGATGGAATTCAAAAATGATCCTTCAAAATACATCGATTTGATTTGCAAGGAAATGATTCCGAAAGTAGCCGAACATCAATTGGCAGATTTTATCGATGTTTTCTTAGAAACAGGCTATTTTTCGAAAGAAGATACCATTCAAATTGTAAATAAAGGCAAAGAATATGGCTTGATTCCCAAAATTCATGTCAACCAATTCACTGCGATTGGCGGTATTGCAACTTGTGTTGATTTGGGTGCTTTGAGTGTTGACCATTTGGAAATTGTGACCGATGACGATATTCTGGCATTGCAAAACAGCACCACAATGCCCGTGGCGCTGCCTACTTGTTCGTTTTTTATCGATATTCCCTACACGCCCGCCCGACAATTGATGGAAGCAGGTTTGCCTTTAGCGATTGCGTCCGACTACAATCCAGGCACCACTCCCACAGGCAATATGAATTTAGTGCTTGCCATGGCTTGCATCAAAATGAAAATGACTCCCGAAGAAGCCATCAATGCCGCCACAATCAATGGCGCTTATGCAATGGGAATTTCGGCATCGCACGGAAGCATTACGATTGGTAAAAAAGCTTCCATCCTATTGACCAAAAAACTAGATTCAATCTATCAATTACCCTATCATTTTGGAAGCAATTTGATTGAAAAAACATGGATTAATGGCGTATTGATTGTTTAGATGAGATGATTTTAAATGTTGTAAATTAGATATTTATTAAAATATTAAACATTCTGTTGACGTGCTTGTCAATGTTGAATTTAAGTTGTTTTTCTTTGCTGTCCAGATTCAAAAGAAGTTAATTCTTAACAATTATTTTTGTGCGAATAGATTGATTCATCATGCTAAAAAGGTAGAAATCTCGACTTAACACAAAAATCAACTGCATCGAACGAGAAAAATGAGTTCAAAAAAATTTCCTTTTGATGTTTAAAAAAGAAATTGAGTTAAGACCGCACAAAGAAGGAAACGAAAATGATTGAAAAGAAAGTACTATTTTGAAAAGCCAAAAAAATTAAAAATCAAAAAAAGAAATGGACAATGTTGATAAAATGATTTCAAAAGGACGAGCAATTGTTTTTTATGGCACTATTATAATCTTCTTAATCTTATTTGTTATTTTTGATAAACTAGAATTTTATCCTCTACTGTCTTTTTTTCTTTCTTTATTTTTAGGTTTGTTTTATTATTTATTGACCTCAACTTACTGGTTTTTAAACAATGTTTTAAAAGTTAGAAATGGCCATGAATTAATTGAGCAAGCAGCGTTTTATCTTATCATCTTACAAAAAAAGAATGACGAAGTTAACTTGCTTTTGTTAACCGAAAGTTTTCAGGATAAAGCACTTGAAGTTGAAAAACAATTAAAAAAACAGAATAAAAAATATTTTGAAGATTGTAAATATGAAGATCACATAATTATAAAATCGAATAAAAAGCATTTCAATTTCATGTTTTATTTGTTTGCTTGCATCGGAATAATAATGTTTTGTGTAGGTATTTATCCGACTAAATATGAATATCTCGTCATGGGTGTATATTTTTTATCGTTCGGATTTTTTTATAGAAATCAAAAAAAAGAAAATGGTATTAGAATCATATTAAATAAAACCGATATAAAATTTGACAATATGCCAATCATGAGCGTTTCAAAAATTACGAACGAAAAATTATTCTTTTCAAAGTCTGGAATTTCATTGAGTTTTAAATATGAAAAAACTAACCTAAGTTTTGATATTGAGCAGTATGACGTGAAGCCCTTTTATTTGTTAAATTATATTAGTTATTTTAAAGAAATGCCTGTTAAAAACGAGTTTCCACACGAAGCTGAGCATTGAAATCAAAAAATCGACTAACGAACTGCTAATCAATTTTCAAACGGACAATTTGTAACCACATTTGAAGAAGCGTGCTCTAAGATTGGCATTTGTACTCTTTCCTGTGATTTTGAAAAAATACATCTAGAGGATTATTAAAACAAATTTGAAGGAATTTGATTTGAGAATGTGAGAAGAAAGTGATTTGGTTTGTTTAAATGGGTCTTAGTTGATAAAAAGTGTTAAAAAAATCAATTCTAAACACCTGACCTATTTCTTCAACAACGCAATAATCCGCTCTTCAACCTCTTCAGAATTCCACCGATTTTCAATATCATCCATTTTCAAAACCTCTTGCATGATCGCGTTTTGTCTGTCGCCTTCCGAAAGTGCTTCGGAATAGGGTTGATGGCTGAACGTGACGCGACTGTATAAAGGCAACCACAAATCAGGATGTTTTGCAGCAAACCACTGCTCTATTTTTTTCTGTAACAAAAACTTCGGATTGGCAGTTTTATCGCTCATTTCCATGAAGTTACGGTAGGATAATTCTGCAATCGCATCGGCATTTGGTTTGCGAGATTGTTCATAATGACTAAAAACCGCTTCCCAATCATCGCCAAATTTTTCCATCATTTCACTCAAAATCGTAATGTCTTCAAAACCCGCATTCATGCCGTGTCCATAAAACGGAACAATTGCATGACAAGCATCGCCAATCAAAGCCACTTTGTCGCTGAAAGTCCACGGGAAACATTTCATCGTGACCAAATAACTCTTCGGATTTCTAAAAAAATCACGCACCAAATCAGGAATTACCTCTTGTGTGTCAGGAAAATAGGTGTCAAAAAACGACACTAAAGTCGCTTCGTCTTTCAAGTTTTCAAACGAATTTTCGCCTTCGTGCGGCATAAATAAAGTGCAGGTAAAACTACCATCAAGATTGGCCAAAGCCATCAACATAAAATTGCCACGAGGCCAAATGTGCAACGAATTTTTATCCAATTTATGCGTTCCATCCGCATTTGCCGGGATGTGCAATTCTTTGTAGCCAATTTCAAGGAAATCTTGCGAATAGTTGAACATACTCTGCCGTTGCATGCGGTGGCGAATTCTCGAAAAAGCACCATCGGCACCAAACACAAGATCAAACGATTCGGGTTTCCAAACCCCTTTTTCGTCCTCGCCAAAATAAAGTGTAGCGGTAGGCAAATCAACATCCCAAATTTTTTGCTCAAAATGAAACAAAACCCCTTCCCTTTCCGCCAAATCAATCATCGTGCGGTTTAAAATTCCTCTTGATAACGAATAAATACATTCGCCATCTTTCCCATATTTTTGATACGTCAACGAACTGTCTTTCAAATGAATGGCACGTTGATCGACGGGGATTCCTATTTTCTTAATTTCGTCTTGCAAACCCAATGTTTCCAATGCTTTCCAACCACGGTGCGACATCACCAAATTGATCGATCGTCCCGAAAACTGAATCGTTCTGATGTCTGAACTTCTATCGTAAACATGCACGTCGTGTCCTTGTCTTTTCAAATAAATCGCCAACAACGATCCAACTAAACCCGCGCCAGCAATAGCAATTTTTTTCTTGGTTTGCATAACTAAAAAAATGAACCGCAAATTTAACCATTAAAAATGGCTTACCGTTAAAATAAATTCAAAAGGTTAGTTTTTTTCAGAAGCTATCTCCCGCTTTTCGCTTCAATCTTTTGCATGAAATCCTTTTTTTCTAAGGTTTGCCAAGAGCTTCCGTTGGTCGCTTTGCCAACCCAAGAAAAAATCAGGATTTCATTGCAAAAGGATTTCCGCTTCAATCGGGGCTACAAAAAATCGTATCAAATCAAAATTTCGGGAAATCAAAAGGAAAAATCACGAAATAGACCCTACTATTTGCAAAAACCAAACAAAGAATCAAATACATTTGTTGCCATCAATAACCACTACCGATGAAAAAAGAAAAAATAATTTCAATGCTCCAAAAACACCAAACCGAAAAATTATACGTAAGACTTACTCGAAAATTAGGCAGTTTTGAAAAAATATCCACTGGATTCATTTTAGATCAGTCAGATGATTTCATATTGTTGCAAGAAAGTGACGAATTTATGATTTTAGGCTATCAAATTATTCCAATCAAAACCATCGTACATGTTCGCTATAACAATTACGATCAAAAATACCATCAAATTTTAGTAGAAGAGGGCTTATTGAATGAAGTACAGTCAAAATATATAATCAATTTAAATGATTGGTTTACATTGTGTAACGACATAAAAAAAACAGGCTTAACCGTAACATCTGAATGTGAGCATCCGAAACTTCAATATTTTTGCATTGGAGAATTAAAAAAGGTCAACAAAAAATCTATCTCAATAAGATATTTTGAAGCTACAGGAAAACTTGACAAAAAAAACACCAAAAATTTATATGAACACATCACCAAACTAAGCTTTGATGATCGATATGCAAATATTTTCTCAAAATACCTTACAGAATAAAACACCACCTACGCTCAAAACTAAACGCATTTAAAGCTATTCAAAATCAACATTCTACAAAATAATTTATACAAATTACTTTTACATGGTTAATTCTTTTTTTGAGGTGTTATATTAATTTATCACTCTTTTCACACCATTTATTACCGTTATTACATAAAAATTTAACACTAAACAAGTTTATAATTACCTAATTTTAAATAAGTTATTACTTGAAGAGTAGGTACATCTGTAAATTGTTCAACGTTTTTAATTTCTATAACAACCTACTTGGTTGTGAACTTCT
>JBEILV010000131.1:0-8339 GCA_040379105.1 Flavobacterium sp. | reverse complement strand
TTATTTTATTAGTGCTTATATGGCCCGAGAAATTTGTCTCCATTGAAATGTACTAAATGGTCGGGATTATCTGCAATCCAAACTTCTGTTTCCCAAGCAATATCTGTCATAAATTGTCTGAACTTTGGTCTATTCAAAAATGCTGTTATATAAACAATGTCTGCTTTACATTCCTTAGTAAGTTTTTGAAGTTGAATTAATCTAAGTTCACTTATAGGTCCCGAAGAGTGAACTGCTTCTATCAAATAGAGCCAATTCTTTTTCTTTGAGTAAGCAATTACATCAGGCAACTCTTCATGAGAAATTTCAAAGAAATTCAGTTCTTCAAGTTTTTCTTTCACTAGGTAGAGATATTTGTCAGTTGTGTCTCCTACATAAAGCACTTCCGCACCGTGTCCATATCTCGGCAAAAAGTCTTCTATAATTGCTTTTTGTAAGTCGTTATGTTCTCCCGCCGAAAATGTCAGTTGACCACCTGAAGGAAGTGTAACATTAACTTTTGCGATTTCTCTTTCCCTTTTCAGTTTTTTGCTTAACGATTCAATATTCTTTAATTTTTCAGACACCATTGTTTCCCAATCTTTTGAACCATAATTTCTTATAAGTTCAGCATAAGCTGGATTGATTGAGTAGCCACGTGTTGAATCGTTAGTCGATGAATTTGGGCTTGATTGCAAGACTACTTCTGCAACTGTTAGTAGTTTTAGGTCTTTTCTCCGAATATCATCATAAGAACCTGAACTAATATTTTCTCCAAAATGGTTGTTCACATAAATAATAATATCTCTTGTTTTGAGAGCGTAACCACTATTCAAGTCTTTTGCTTTTTTGAAGTCTCCAATCTTTTTAATGTTGCCACTTGCTAAAAATGCAACTGCCATTCTTTCCAATCTTCTTGGCGTGGCATCTAAAGGAATTCCAAAAGTGTCAAGTATGTAAAGCGTGGTATTAATCAGTTCCTGAACCTGTGGTGCTTTTTCACTAAATGTTTTTGAATTATCGGGATTGATATACTGCTTCATTATCAAATAATGTTAATTGTTCGTTTTCTGTGCTTGTATAATGATTTTCTACTTCGTCCATCATGTATCTTTTGATATTTAAAGCCAATTGATAGGCGAAATTTGGTGCAACAGCATTGCCAATTTGATTGTATTGATGGGTTTCTGTACCTAAAAACTCATACCAATCGGGAAAACTTTGAAGTCTTGCAGCTTCACGAACCGTAATTCTGCGTCTGCGACCGTCTTTTAATCTCACTCGGTGCATATCTCCTGTTGCACCTGCTAAATTCCTGCAAGTCAGAGTTCTTGCTGGTCTGTCTAAGTATAAATCTCTTGGGTTGATACATTTTGAGGCTTTTTCATAATTCGCAACGTATCTATCCATAGATTCTGTGAAAAACTTAGAGTCTTCGCCATATTGAAAGGCAAGCTCCCCTAATGCTTGACCTGCTGTAATTTTTCGATTTACTTTTTTCGGAAGATTGATTTTTTGTTTTGAGCCAATGACAATAACTCGTTCTCTGTTTTGTGGAACTTCATAGTCAACAGCATTTAAAAGAGCGTAATTGATGAAATAACCTAAACTTTCAAGTTCTTCAATCACTTCTTTTAAATACCATTTATTTTTGTAGAGCAATCCACGAACATTTTCAAAAAGCAATACCTCTGGGTCAAGTTGTCTTATTGCTGACAAAAAAATTGGAAATCCGTCTCTTGAATCTTTTAAGCCAAGTTGTTTTCCTCCCACACTAAAAGGTTGGCATGGTGGGCCACCAATCACAATATCAGCTTTGGGGTACCTTGTT
Organism: Flavobacterium sp.; assembly: GCA_040379105.1. Lineage (GTDB taxonomy): Bacteria > Bacteroidota > Bacteroidia > Flavobacteriales > Flavobacteriaceae > Flavobacterium. Next base: position 6,529 of record JBEILV010000131.1, on the reverse strand, counting down.
TCAATAGTTAACTTTTCGTTGAAGCATTCTCCAATTAAGTTTTTGTTGTAGGTTTTGGTTGCTTGCTCGTCCATTTCATAGCCAATAGTTCTAAATCCATTAGCTTCAAAACCAAGGGAGAGTCCACCGCAACCCGCAAAAAGGTCAACCACTGTTTTATTCAAATCAGTGTCAATCCAAGGATTCAGTTTTTTATTTATTTCTTCCCAATATTCCATTCTTCAAAGTTAATTTTTTTCAACTATTAATGACAATTATATAATAACTCAACCCACTACGGAATCCATTTCTTTTCAAAATTGGGTTTTCTCTTTTCCAAAAATGCATTTCTACCTTCTTGTGCCTCTTCGGTCATATAGGCCAATCGGGTGGCTTCGCCTGCAAAAACTTGTTGTCCCACCATGCCGTCGTCGGTCAAATTCATGGCAAACTTCAACATTTTGATGGAAGTAGGCGATTTTGCTAAAATTTCTTGCGCCCACTCAAAAGCCGTAGCTTCCAATTCATCATGCGGAATCACGGCATTAACCATGCCCATGTCGTAGGCTTCTTGTGCGTTGTAATTTCTACCTAAAAAGAAGATTTCTCTGGCTTTTTTCTGCCCGACCATTTTTGCCAAATAAGCCGAACCATAACCGCCATCAAAACTCGTGACATCAGCATCGGTTTGTTTGAAAATAGCGTGTTCTTTGCTTGCCAAGGTCAAATCGCACACCACGTGCAAACTGTGACCACCGCCCACTGCCCAGCCTGGCACCACCGCAATCACCGCTTTGGGCATAAAACGAATCAGGCGTTGCACTTCCAAAATATTCAATCGGTGGTAGCCATCTTCGCCCACATAGCCTTGATGCCCGCGCGCTTTTTGATCGCCGCCGCTGCAAAAAGACCAAATCCCATCTTTTGAAGAAGGACCTTCAGCTGATAAAAGCACCACGCCAATCGACGTGTCTTCATGCGCTTCGTGAAAAGCTTGCAACAATTCGGCGGTAGTTTTGGGTCGGAAGGCATTGCGAACGTCTGGACGATTGAACGCTATTCTTGCAACTCCATTGTATTTATGATACGTGATGTCCTCAAAATCTCGGACCTTTTCCCAAGGAATGATATTCATTTGAAATAAAATTTAGATAGTTAATCAGCTTGTAAATTTACAAAATGAAAATTCTTATCCCCCAAAATCTAAAAATTGTTTCTAACGAAATTATTAAATGTTAAAAAACTTTGCTTTCAAATTAAGAATTTGCTTTTTTGCGTTCTAATAATGATAATTCAACAAAAAGTCGATAAAAATGTACTTTTATAGGTTGAATTACAAGTTTTATTTTATTTTTACAAAATAATAAACAAAGCATGCACCCAGAAACAAAAGAAAACATCAAAATTATATTCAAAATATTAGGAAGAAAACTCATCCAATCTAAAAAAGCTCATTTTTTGATGGCAAGTGCTATCATGCTCTCTGTCAGTATGATAAGTACAGGATTCGAAAAAAACAACAACCTTCCCATCAAAAGAAAATTTACAATGAACGATGCTTCTGGTAGAGATTCTATGATGGTTACGATTCCATTTGAAGTGAATTTTAAGAATCTTGATCTTTCATATAAAGATGAAAAATCGTGTTGGATTGAAAAATTCTACAACAAAAATTTTGCATCATCAACCTACAGTGGAAGTTTTCTTGTGGCGAAAAACGGAACAATCCTTTACGAAAAATACTCAGGATATTCGAATATTTCGCTAAAATCTAAAATCCAAGAAAACACACCAATTCATGTGGCTTCTGTGAGCAAAGTGATGACCGCCGCCGCTGTTTTGAGATTGGTTGCTGATGGAAAAATAGATTTGGACGAAAAAGTGCAAACTTACTTAGAAGACTTTCCTTACCAAGAAACCACTGTTCGAAATTTATTGAACCACAGAAGCGGACTCCAACACTATAAAAGATTCAATGAATTTGTGAGAGGTTGGAATTATAAAAAAGTGTTGAGCAACCAAGATGTTTTGGATTATTACAAAAATTTCAAATTTAAGTTGGTTTTCAAAAATGATACAAAATTCAATTACAACAATTCTAATTATGCCTTGTTGGCATTGATTGTTGAAGAAGTGACCCAACAAGATTTTCCAACCGCAATGCAAGCACTGGTTTTTTCGCCTTTGAACATGGAAAACAGCTTCGTGATTGATTTTTTAACGCAAAAAGACAGTGTTTGTCAATCTTACAAAGCTGACGGCAAAAACTACGGTTGGGACCAGTTTGATGCGATTTATGGCGATAAAAATTTATATACCACTCCAAGAGATTTATTAAAATTTGACATCGCTACTTATTCTGATAAATTTTTGCCTGCACATTTGAAGGAAGAAATGTTGAAAGGCTACAGTTTTGAAGAAAAAGGCATTAACAACTATGGTTTAGGAATGAGAATGAAAAACTACGAATCGGGTCAAAATATTCATTTTCACAACGGATGGTGGCATGGAAACACCTCTTCTTATGTTACTTTGAAAAAAGACACCGTTACAATCATCGCATTGTCCAATCGATATACGACAAAGCCATATCAATCTATGAAATTGGCAAGTTTGTTTGGAAATTATCCTTTAGAATTAGGATTTGATGCGCAGTAAATGAATGTAGAAATTTGAATGTACATTGCTGTTTTTTTGCTGTAGTATTTGAATTGCAGTAACATTTTTAGCAAGATAAAGACTCTTTTATTTTCGGGCTACATGATGCTTTTTACAAAGTGCGATCTTACATTCTACAATTATACATCATACATTATAGATCATACAATCTTACATTATACAATCTTACATTATACAATATTCAATCTTACATTATACAATATTCAATCCTACATTATACAATCTTACATTCTACAATATACATTCTACAATATACATTCTACAATATACATTCTACAATATACAATCTTACATCATACATTATACAATCTTACATTATACATTCTAGACCAAAGCTATTCCGTTTTCTTCAATCGTAATTAATTTTTCTTTATAAAGTGTTCCGACGGCTTTCTTGAAGGTTTTCTTACTCATTTGCAAAACAGATTTAATATCGTCTGGGTTGCTGTTGTCGTTTAAAGGAAGAAATCCTCTACCTTTCTTCAATAAATCCAATATTTTTTGTGCGTTTTCTTCGATGCGTTCTCTACCTAGTTTTTCAAAAGACACATCAATTTTTCCATCAGGACGAATGGTTTTGATAAATCCTTTCAATACATCGCCGGGACGAACAGTTTGAAAAATTTCATTTTGATAGACCAAACCTTTGTGTTTTTGATTGATAATCACATTCACGCCGAGATCCGTGATGTGCGAAACCATCAAATCTACTTCATCGCCCTCCGAAACAGTGAGGTTTTCGTTGTCTAAATATTGATTCAACTTGCTAGACCCAATCAAACGATTGGTTTTCGGATCGAGCGAAAGGTAAATCATATAGCGACGGCCTTCTTGCATGGGGCGCGCTTGCTCATTGAAAGGAACAAAAATGTCTTTTTCGAGTCCCCAATCCATAAAAGCACCAAATTGATTGGTGTAACTCACACGCAACCAACCAAATTGATTCAATGTGATATAGGGTTCTAAAGTAGTGGCTACAGGACGTTCTTCATGATCGAGGTAAACAAAAACCTTCATCGTTTCGCCGATGGTTGCGTGTTCAGGAACGTATTTGAGAGGTAATAAAATTTCATTTGTACCGTCAGTGAGAAACAAACCGACGGAAGTATTTCGAACAATCGTAAGCGTATGAAAAAAGCCAATAGGAATCATAAAAAGTATTTTGGCAAAAATAGCTAAAATTCGGCACCTTGAGACAGTAAAACTCGTTAACTAAATTTGCAACTCAAAACCTTGAAGCTCTTAACAACATTTTGTATCATTTTAAGTTTACTAAATAGTAACTTGTGCTCGTTTTAAACAAACTATAAAAAATGATGAATGCTATTAAAATTTTGTGGGTCGATGACGAAATCGACCTTTTAAAACCTCATATTATTTTCCTTGAGAAAAAAAACTACGTTGTAACCACTTGCAACAACGGACGCGATGCCATTGATATTTTCGAAAAAGAAGCTTTTGACGTGGTATTTTTAGACGAAAATATGCCTGGTATGAGCGGTTTGGAAACACTTTCGGAAATGAAAGAGAAAAAAGCTTCGACGCCCATCATCATGATTACAAAGAGCGAAGAAGAATACATCATGGAGGAAGCCATCGGGTCCAAAATTGCCGATTATTTAATCAAACCGGTCAATCCGAACCAGATTTTGTTGAGTTTGAAGAAAATCCTCGATCATTCGCGACTCGTTAGTGAAAAAACCACGCTCGATTATCAAAAAGAATTTCGAAAAATTGCCATGGATTTGGGCATGGTGCGTAATTATTCCGATTGGGTTGATTTATACAAAAAATTATTGTTTTGGGAATTGGAATTGGAAAACGTGGAAGATGCCAATTTGATTGAGATTTTGGAATCGCAAAAAACAGAAGCCAATATCCAATTTGGAAAATTCATCGAAAAAAACTATGAAGATTGGTTTACAAATACTGACGACAAACCGATTTTATCGCACGAAGTTTTCCGAACGTATGTGGTGCCCGAATTGGTCAAAAAAGAACAGCCCGTTTTGTTTGTTGTGATTGACAATTTGCGCTACGACCAGTGGAAATCTTTCGAATCGATTGTGCAAAATCATTACAAAATACAAAAGGAAGCGGCTTATTTTTCAATTTTACCCACCGCAACACAATATGCACGAAATGCCATTTTCTCTGGATTAACGCCTTTGGAAATGGAAAAAAAACATCCAGATTGGTGGAAAAATGATGTGGACGAGGGAGGAAAAAATCTCTTTGAAGCCGATTTTCTTACTGCGCAATTAAACCGTTTGGGACTTCGAATCAAGCACGAATATTATAAAATTACCAATTTTAAAGACGGGAAAAAGCTCGTAGAAAACTTCAAAGGAACGAAAACCAACGATCTAACCACAGTGGTTTACAATTTTGTGGACATGATTTCGCACGCCAAAACCGAAATGGAAGTGGTGAAAGAATTGGCTTCGAATGACAAAGCGTATCGCTCTTTAACACTGAGTTGGTTCAAAAATTCGCCTTTGTTGGAAATTATTCAGCAAGCGCAAAACTTGGGCTACAAACTCATTTTAACAACCGACCACGGCACCATCAACGTAAAAAATCCATCAAAAGTGATTGGCAACAGAAACACAAGTTTGAATCTGCGCTACAAAACAGGCAGAAGTTTGACCTTCGAAAATAAGGAAGTTTACTTTGTGAAAGACCCTAAAAAAATCGGATTGCCAACCATCAATATGACAAGTTCGTATATTTTTGCAAAAAATGATTTCTTCTTGGCCTACGTGAATAATTTCAATCATTATGCGAGTTATTACAAAAATTCGTACCAACACGGTGGCATTTCACTGGAAGAAATGGTAATTCCATTGTTGATTTTAAATCCAAAATAGACCATGATTGAAAGAACATTTCAGTTAGAAAACATTCCCGAAATAGCCCAAAACTTAATTGCAGCCTTCAAACACAAAATTGTTGTTTTTGAGGGCGAAATGGGTGCTGGGAAAACAACTTTGATTAAAGAAATTTGTCGTCAATTGGGAGTTGAACATTTGGCAAATAGTCCGACATATTCCATTGTGAATGAATATATTGGCAATGAAAAAATATATCATTTCGATTTGTTTCGTCTTAAAACAACCGAAGAAGCGCTCGGTTTTGGTATTGAGGAATATTTGGATTCGGGACATTTTTGTTTCATCGAATGGTATGAAGTCATCAAACCGCTACTAGATCAAGATTATGCAATCATTTCTATCGAAAAAGTAAGTGAAAACACCCGAAAGTTGGTTTTGAAAAATCTTTAATTGAAAGAGAGTTTTGTTGAATTTTTAAAGATGCCCACGAAAAGATGACGATTACTGAAAAACATCAAATTGAAATTGAAGAAAATGGCTTTACAACCATTGACAAAGTCTATACAGATCATGAAATAGAACAAATTTTAATGCTGATTGAAAAAACAGACCAAAATAAGGAAACGTTCAGAAAATCTACTGATCTTTTTGCAATCAGGCAGTTTTTAAAAGAAATTCCAGCGGTACAAAATTTAGTTTTTAACGACAACATCAAAGAAATCGTTCGCCGAGTATTTGGTGATCATTATTTTGTAGTTAAAAGTATTTATTTTGACAAACCAGAAACATCAAATTGGTATGTGTCTTATCATCAAGATCTTACAATTTCAGTAGATAAAAAAATGAACATTGATAATTTTGGGCCTTGGACTACCAAACAAAATCAATTTGCCGTTCAACCGCCCATCGATTTTTTAGAAAATATTTACACCCTCAGAATTCATCTTGACGAGACATACGAAAATAACGGGGCATTAAAAGTGATTCCAAAATCGAATCAAAAGAAAATTTACAGACCCGAAACAATAGATTGGTCA
>JBEILV010000130.1:0-8339 GCA_040379105.1 Flavobacterium sp. | reverse complement strand
TTTGAAATGGAGTGGTAGGAGCTTCAAAAGTTGCGGTGAAATTAATTTCGTTTTCGTTGGCTTCGGCATCAGAAAAAGAGGAGTGGAAGCTAAAATCTTCATAGTTTTGGGCTTGTAACAATGCTACATTTTCAGAGAAATCGAACACAGCTTTTAAATTTCCGACGTTGCACGAAGTGAGATCTGGTAAAGGAATGGGCAACGGGTTTTCGTATAAAGTAATGTCGATTGTGGTGTTGTTATTGTCGTAATTGGTTTCTGCAATCGGATGATTTCCAGTGCCATCGTCGTTTAAAATGATGGTTAACGTAAATGAATTTCCGAAACTTTCGGGAATTGAAATGGCGACGGATTCGTTGACATTGCCATCGGTCGGCACTATGTTTTGAGTGGTTGAAGTGCCAATCAGCGTTCCATTGATGAAAAAAGCGAGTGGAGCTTGCACAGGAAATTCGACACCGCAAATGGAATTGAAGAGTTGATAATTGACCACAATGTCTCGACTGCTGCACACATATTCGTAGTTCAAAGCGTCGATACTTGCATCGGGTTCGCACAAAATAGTGTTCAGTTGCAAGGGTTCGACAATAAAACAAAACGAGTTTTCTATTCGAATGTAGAGCGTATTTTGCGTGTTGATGGTTGTAAAAATATTGGTTAAAGGCAACGGATTCAGGTCGTTTTCAGCGTCGGCAACACTTTCGTGAAATGAAAACGGAAAACCGTTATTGTTTAAAATTTCAAGGGTTGACGTCAAATCAAAATCGAAAGAAGTGGCACAATTTTGACAAGTTTCTACAGTTGGCAACGGCAATGCATTCGGACTTTCGTAAAGAACAATGTTGATTTCGGTGGTGTTGTTGGTAAAATCGAATTCCTCGTTTTCGGGATTTCCAGTGCCGTAGTCGTTGATAACCAATGTAATCGTGAAAACGTTGCCTGCACTTTCAGGAATCACTAAAACATCTGTCAGCACAATACTTTCGCCACTTGGCACTGCTTGTGGAATAAAATTGATATTGAGCAAATCATCGCCGATGTAGAAACTATAAGGCGTTCCCGCTGGAATGGCTTCCAAGCAAAGCGCATTAAAAACCTCAAATGTTACATTAATGACTTGACTATCGCACACAAAATTATAATTCAAGAAATCGGCTGTGGCGTCAAACGGACAGGTAATCACTTTCAGGAAAAGCGTTGCAACCGTATAACAAGATTCGTTTTCTATTCTGATATAAAGAATGGTGTTGGCGTTTTCGGTGATGAAATTATTGGTAATTGTAATGGCATTTTGCTCATTTTCAGCATCGTTTTCGTTCAAATAAAAACTATAAGGCAAGCCGTTGTTTTCTAAAGTTGCGATGACAGTGCTCAAATCGAAAGTAAAAGAGGTATCGCAAAAACCACAAATTTCGATGGTTTCAAAAGTGAGAAGCGTTGGGTTGAGCACCAGATTTTCGGTTAAATTGAAAAAATTGTTGTCTTCTTCAAGTTCAATGACTGCATTATTTGGGTCGATTTGTGCCACAATATCGAGTTCGTTGCCTAAATTTAGTGGAATGCTTAATGTAATTGTTCCAGATTCTGATGCATCGATTTCTAGGTCTTGTGTTGTTAAAGATTGTCCTACAACAACTCCATTAACGATGAAGTGAATCAATGTGCCAGCCGGCAAAACGTCTGAGCTTGTATTGTTTGAAACGGTATAATTTAAAATTACTTCACGACTGCCACAATCTGTTTCGAAATTGTCAATAACAATCGTAGCATCGGGCAATTGACTGTTTAATTTTGAAACAACGGCATTGATCAATACAAAATCTTGCCCTGATGTCAATTCAATTAAAGCGCTTGTGTCGCCAATATCGATATAATTTTGAACAGGATACACATCCAAATCCATGTTGAATAGATTGGTTTGACCTGTAAAACTGTTGGTGCTATTAAAAGCATTGTTGTTTGGATTTAAAGGCGGATTGCCAATGACCGAACCGTTAAGTTTTAAAGTTTCCGTAATGGCAAGTGTAGAATCGCCTTCCCAAGCCAAAAAACCAATTTGCGAACCAATATTATCAATCACGTTTAAATTGTCCAAAACAATGCTTAAGTTTTGCGGCACTCCCTGCAAACCATCGTAAACATTCAATTGGTTGATTGGAAAAGATTGATTTTCATAAACCACAATAATTGCCCAACCCGCAAAATTGGTTCTCACGATAAAATTGGTTTCAAGTGCTTCCTGGATGTCTAGCTCTGAAAAAGTATAAGTGCCATTGCCTGTATTTTGTACGTAGGTTGTGATATCTGCAAAAGCACTGAAATAGTCAAATTCGTTACCAACGGAAACTTGTGTCAAGGCAAAATCTCTCGTTGCTGTGATGTTTTGATCGTTAAGTTTAATTTCGAAATCGCCAGTGCCCGAACCCGCCCAGTATAAATAAGCCGCCACTACTTCGTCTTCAGGTGCTAAATTGAGTGTGGCACTTGATTCTGACAAAATATCCAACTCAGCTTGGATGTTGTTTTCCATCACATTGAGCGTGTTGCCAATGAATGTGAAACTATAGCGTCCGTTAAATTGTTCATAAAGACTTACGTTTTGAGCAAACGAAAAGACCGAAATGAGCGTTATACAAAGGCTTACTATATATTTGTATTTTTGTTTCAAAATATAAATTTAGATATTGGGTTTAAATTTAGAAAAATTTAAGAACTAAACGATTTATTGTACTAAAATTTAACTAGTTGCTCTTGAAAAAAATTACAGTTAGGCGTTATCAATTGGCAGATCGTTCGATTTGGAATGAATTTGTAGCGAATGCAAAAAATGCTACTTTTTTGTTTCATCGAGATTTTATGGAATATCACTCAGACCGATTTGAAGATTTTTCTTTGCTCGTTTTCAATGAAAAAAATCAGCTGGTGGCTTTATTGCCTGCGCATTTTAGTGAAAATGAAGTTTTCTCTCATTATGGATTGACTTATGGGGGCATTTTAATCAGCCATAAAATCAAACTATTGAGTTTTATAGAAATTTGTCAGGCGCTTTTTTCATTTTTATTTCAAAACAATATTGAAAAAGTTCATTTCAAAACCCTTCCCGATATTTATCCATCAAAGCCAAACCACGAAATTTTATATGTTTTCTCGTTGTTAAAAGCAAATTTAACGCGCCGGGAAAGCCTCTCTGTCATTCATTTGCAAAGCAATTTCAAATTAGGTTTACACAGAAAGCAAGCAGCCAATCGAGGCATAAAAAATGGTTTAATTGTAAAGGAAGAGTTTGTTTTTGAGGCATTTTGGAATGAAATTTTAATCCCAAACTTAGCGAACAAACGACAAGCAAAACCTGTTCATACTTTAGATGAAATCAAGTATTTACATTCAAAATTTCCCAAAAATATTCGTCAATTTAATGTGTATCAAGAAGATAAAATTGTTGCAGGAACCACTATTTTTGAAACCGAAAATGTAGCCCATCCGCAATATATTTCTGGAAATCCCGATAAGAATCTATTGGGTAGTTTAGATTTTTTATATCGACATTTGATAGAACATGTTTTTTCGCATAAAAAATATTTCGATTTTGGCATTTCCAATGAGCAAGAAGGACTAAAATTATCGAAAGGCATGCAGTTTTGGAAAGAAAGCTTTGATACAAATACCATCATTCAAGATTATTACACTATTGAAACAAAGAATTACGAAATTTTAGCACATGTTTTAGTATGATTAAATTCCTAGATTTGAATCAATTGAACCAGCCGCATTTGCCAGCTTTTCAAAATCAATTCTCAAAATTGGTGGAAGAAGGTTGGTTTATTTTGGGAAAAGAAACCGAAAGTTTTGAAAATAATTTTGCGCAATTCGTTGGAACAAAATTTTGTATTGGCGTTGGAAATGGTTTAGATGCTTTAATTTTAATTTTTAAAAGTTATATCCATTTAGGGAAATTGCAAAAAGGCGATGAAGTAATCGTTCCTGCCAACACCTACATTGCGAGCATCTTAGCGGTTTTAGAAGCGGGTTTGATTCCTGTTTTTGTAGAACCCGACGAAAAAACGTTCAATATCAATCCTGAGGCAATTGCTTCAAAATTGACTGCAAAAACCAAAGCCATTTTAGCAGTTCATTTGTATGGACAATTGGCTGAAATGGAAACTTTGCAAACCATCGCTAAATCTCATCAATTGCTCCTGATAGAAGATGCCGCACAAGCACATGGTGCAAAAAATGAACATCAAAAAAGTGCTGGAAATCTGGGTGATGCTGCCGCTTTTAGTTTTTATCCGGGTAAAAATTTGGGCGCTTTGGGCGATGCAGGTGCTGTGACAACCAATGATTCAGAACTAGCAGCAACCATTCGAAGCATGCGAAATTATGGTTCGAAAGTGAAATATTTCAATGAAATAATGGGCGTCAATTCGCGGTTAGACGAAATGCAAGCCGCTTTTCTAAACGTGAAATTACCTTTTTTAGACCAAGAAAATCAACTTCGCCGAAAAATGGCAAAATACTATTTGCAACACATTTCAAATCCAAAAATCTCTTTGCCTTTCTATAATGGTTCAGAAAATCATGTGTTTCATTTGTTTGTCGTTCGCACCGAAAACCGTGAAGATTTGCAGAAATTTCTTTTTGAAAATGGCGTGCAAACCCAAATTCATTATCCGATTCCGCCACATCAACAAAAAGCTTTGCAACAATTTAATACACTTAATTTGCCAATTACCGAAGGCATTCATCGTGAAGTTTTGAGCTTGCCGATGCATCCCATGTTAAAAAATGAAGAAATAGAAACCATCGTTCGGTTGATAAATCAATATTAATGGAACCGAACCCCAACCATTTTTCGTACCAACGCATTCTGAAATCGACTTCCATTTTTGGGATGGTCAAACTCAGCACGGTGTTGATTTCTTTGGTAAAATCGAAGTTTTTAGCCATTTTGATTGGTCCGAAAGGTTACGGAATTTTGGGTTTGATCAACACCACTTTAGATTTAGTGCAACAAAGCACAGGTTTTGGCATTGAAATCAGCGGAGTGAAAAATCTTGCTAACTTAACTTCTAAAGATCAGGAAGATGCTAGAAATTATGAAGTAAATATTTTGTTGAAACTGGCTTTGGTGCTGGGCTTTATTGGAAGTGTGCTCACGGTTGTTTTTTCAAAGCAATTAAGCATTTGGACTTTTGGCGACGAAAGTTATCAATGGGCTTTTGTTTTGAGTGCCATCGTTTTGGTTTTAAGGAAATTATCCACGATGCAAGCCACTATTTTTCAAGGGTTGCATCAATTGAAATTTTTGGCAAAAGCCAATTTATACAGCAATTTATTCGCTTTGTTTTTAGTTCTGCCGTTGTTTTATGTCTATAAAATGCAAGCCATTGTGCCGAGTATTGTTGTAACTGCGTTGGTCGCTTTTTTGGTATATAGTTTTTATTTTAAGCAATTAAATATCAAATGGACAAACATTCCGCTTGTGGAAACCTTCAAAAAAAGTCAGTCCACACTCAAATTCGGATTTTTACTTTCAGTTTCTAGTTTTATGGCTTTGTTGGCTAATTTTCTGGTGCAGATTTACATCAGTTCCACCGCTACGATGGCGCAAGTCGGACTTTTTAACATCGGTTTGGTGGTTGTAAATCAATACATTGGAATGATTTTTAATGTGATGGCAACCGATTATTATCCACAATTAACACGCGTCGTGGACAATAAGATAGAAGCGAGTGCCTACATTTCAAAGCAAGCCATTTTTTCGATGTTGGTCATTACGCCCGTGATCGTTTTGTTTGTAGCATTGGCGCCATTTTTAATTCCGTTGCTTTTTGCTTCCGATTTTTTAGAGGTCGTGCCGATGGTGGTGGTTTTGGTCATTGCGATGTTATTTAAAGCCGCTTCGTGGTCGTTTGGTTATATGATCATTGCGAAAGCAGATTCCAAAATTTTTCTGAAAACTTCCGTATTTTTTAATGCATTGTTTGTGGGATTGTGTTGTTATGGGTTCAAAAAATTTGGGCTTCTTGGCATTGGTTATGCCTATATTTTGTACTATTTTTTACATTTAGTAATGGTGCAATTGGTTTTATTTTTTCGGTATCAACTTCGGTTAGAATGGCAATTGTATCGTTTCTTTTTGATAAACTTTGTTTTTTGTATCTCTATTTTTTTAACAACACAATGGCAAGTTGCAGCATATCAAATTATTACTCAATTAGTGGTTGTTCTTTTTTCTATTCTATTTTCACTATATGAAATAAATAAAAAAACAAACGTACTTTTGAAATTGAAAAGTTATTTCGATAAAAAATTAAAGTAATTCAATGATGTTTAGGAAATTAAAAATAGGATGGCATATTTTAAAGGAATTATGGAAAGTCAATTGGACAAAAACCTTCTATTTTAATTTTAAGAAATTTCCTTTTTCTGTTGCAAAAAAATTACCCGTTTTTTTCTATGGAAAGGTCACTTTGACAAGCATCAGTGGCAACATACAAATCAATCATCCCATAAAAACAGGAATGATCGGGTTTGGAAAACCTTATGAAAAATTTAATGCATACAAGAACATTGCCGAGTTGAACTTAGAAGGACTGATTGTTTTTAATGGTTATTTTCAATTTGGTAAAGATTGTCAGGTTTTTGTTGCCAAAAATGCAACACTTTCATTAGGAAATATGGCTTCATTAGGTTCTGAGGGTAAAATTATTTGCACTACCCAAATAACGCTCCATGATTTTGCAAGAATCGGTTCAGAATCAAGATTGATTGATACCAATTCACATCAAATGATAGACTTAAAAAGCGGCGTGAAGTTAAATATTACAGAGACTATCGAAATTGGTTCGCATAATTACATTGGAAGTTGCGTGTCGATCATGCCCGGCACAAAAACCCCCAATTATTGTACGGTTGCGATTCATAGTTTGTTGAATAAAGATTACATTGCTTGGGGCGAAAATATTCTCATAGGTGGTATTCCAGCCAAGCTTTTAAGAGAACATACAACAAGAGATTGGAAAGGTGAAGAGGATTTGTTTGAACACTTAAAGCGTTTATACTAGTTTATTTCGAACATAATGTTTTAAAAAAAGTAAGGAAATTTCTGTTTTTTTATGTCTTTTGTCATAAGTATTTGATTTTTATTTACTTTTAAGAAATTTTAAATAAAAAGACCATGACAAAAATTCTACTCCCTTTTTTACTTGTTTTTTCCAGCGTTTTCGCTCAAGTGAACGAGAATATTATTGGAAATTGGCGTGTGTCAAATATTACGATTAATGGCGAAACTTTAGCTCCTTTAAACCTAAACGCCGAGGCTTATTTGAATGTAAGTGATGTTTCAATGGCGCCAAATTATCAATCAGAGCCTTGTAGTTTTGATTTTTCTTTCACTTCAGAAAGTTCATTTGTTTTAGATTTTCCAAATGTTGGTTTTGGGTGTTTATTGATGCCGGTTGAAAATCCACCACATGACTCATTTCAAGAGTTTTATTATGATTTTTTTCCATTTTATGGATACACATCAGAAAATGTAACAATTAATTCACCCATAAATTATGATTACGTTCTTTCTAATTTTGAAGGATTTACAATGCTAACCATTACAAAAGAAAACGGCGATGTTTTAAATGCCGTGATGTTTGAAGAAGAAGATGATTTTTTTGAAACTTGGGTTTTATCATCCGTAACCTATCAAAACCAAACCTTCGAGCCTAGTCCAACTTTAGTACCTGCTACCTTGCTTTTTAATTTTACAAACGGGCAATTTGAATTGAATTTAAACTACTGCAATGATTGTTATTTTCCAATCGAGTTTGTTTCTGAAGATGAATTTGTAGTCCTCAACAATCAAATGTGTACCCTAATGCTTTGCGAAAATGAAGCATTTCAACCTGTTTTAGGTATTTATGAAAATGGTTTTTGGCAAAATATCGGCGTTGATAATCCTTACACTTTTGTGATTACTACGGAAGGAAACATCTCAACTTTAACCATTACGAATCCTAACGACGATGTGATGATATTCAATATCATTTTTGCATCCAATCCGATCCATGAAAATCCAACGGTTGATTTACATCCAAACCCAGTCCAAGAAGCACTGTTTTTATCCTCAACCATTGCGTTTGAAAATTATCAAATCTTTGATTTTAGTGGAAAAATGATTCAAAAAGGCCCAATTTCAATGACTCATGCTATAGACGTTCAAGGTTTGCCAAAAGGGATGTATGTTGTGCATTTAGAAAATCAAAACACACAAACTACCTTGAAATTTTTAAAAGAATAAATTTTGGGTCACATATACTTCCTGTTTTCAGATAAATAGCCTTTTG
>JBEILV010000129.1:0-8372 GCA_040379105.1 Flavobacterium sp. | reverse complement strand
TAACCCTCTTTGTCGAACTGCTTTTCAGTTTGTTGTCCGTTCGCCTTTTGGCTTTGCAAGGTCAAAAAAATACTTCGGGTTCGTGAATAGTATTTAAAAATAAAAAAGAATGAATAAATTTGGTTGCTATCGGCAAGATTTTTTTACCATTATCTGCTGTTGATGAAGTTGTTGAATTCAGTCTTTGCTGTTTGGCTTTCAAAAAGTGCACCATGACCCGCTCCTGATATTTCTACAAATTGACGATTTTGGCAATTTGTACAATTTAAAACATCTTGTTTGAAAGTTGGCCAAGAATACATTTGAATCATCATATCATTAAGACCTTGCACAAATAATATATCCGATTTGAAATTATTTGTAAAATTTAATAACGACCTTTGAAAGTAAGCATTAGCATCGTCACTTGTTGTTCCATATACATTTCTCAAATTGTCACAAACATAACTTGCAGGAGCTTGTCCATTTTCTTCTAATTGACATCTATAAACTAAATTCAAAGGACCAGGTGCATTTGCTATCACACCGTTCGTTTGGTGCATGGTGTTAAGACGTGTAACCAAATAGCCTCCTTGTGAATGTCCCGCTAAAAATATTTTTTTAACTGTAATTCCTAATTCTTGATTTGCTTTGTGTTTAACCCATAACAAAGCAGCCTCCGCTTGCTGGATATTGTCGCCAAACAAAATAGAAAGTTGAGCATGTGCTACACTAACAATCATTATGTCCTGTCGGTTCAATATCGACTGAAATTGATTTAAGGTATTTTCGGCGGCTGTTAATATGTTGCTGTCACTTTGCACAGTGCCGTGATATGTAATTAAAACGTCAAGTTCATTTCCTGTAGGTTTGTCTATTATTACCTGCACATTTACGTTATTGTAGGAAATAGACTTAGTCATTCTATAAGCAGAAGGATTGGTCTGTTCTAATGTGTTGTCCTTTTCACACGAGAGAAACAAAAAAGATAATAATGGTATCAAAAGTCTCATAAAAATAAATTATCAGCATTCGCTGAGACTGTTCTTTTACAAAATGGTTTAATTTTCAAGCGAACAAACTGATCAGTAACTGCCAATTGCTACTATAATAATATGATTTGTGAAAAAAAAACGCTCATTCCTTTCGAGCAAAAGTATCAAAAAAGTGTTTAAAATCGATGATTTTCTTATTTATAAATATGCAATATTTACAAAGAATCATGCACAATCGGATAAAAATAAGCAGTTTATGAATTAAAATAAATGTTGTTAATCCTGTATGTTTCATTTTTTTCTTGATAGGCAACAACCAAAACATTATAATGGGGACAAAAAAAGAAACGACGCTTTGCGATATGAACAGGCGCAACTTGTTTATTTATTGCAGTGCAGAATGATTGATTTAGGGGTAAACTTGCTTATTTCCATCGGAACCTGACTTTTTTAGATAATTCAACTTTTTCAAAGTCTATTTTACGACAACGATCGCATTAAGTTGTATCAAAAAATAGCTGCAGCTGGAAAATTGGGAAAAACAAAGAAAATTGATTCGGATTTTGTGGAATTGTATCAATAGTTTGAGATTTAGATGAAAGAATGGTTGCTTTAAACTTGGCGCTAGTTTTGATCTTGAAACAGGCTACTGTGATGATTACTTAAATAGTTCGATGCACTTCTGAAGAATATTGTCGTGACACTTTGAGTATTCATCTTAAACTAAAAACACTGCATTTTAACAGAGCATTTTATTTAATTGAAGAAAAATTCAATTGTAAATTAACTGCACGTTTTAAAAATGCTATCAGATATTCCATTTGATTCGGAATGAACTTTTGCAATTATGCTACCTTGATGTGTAAGCGTCCTAAAATTAAACCAAATCAGTAAATAGTTATGAAAATTGATTTTTTTTTGTAATAGATTAAAAAATATTGGTATATCGTTTCCATAATTATATATTTGCACGTTTCTAAAAAAACCGCTTATTTGTGAAATTTTTAGAAAATTAATTCTTTAATACAAACTAATTATTTAAAGTAATGCAGAATAAAGGTCTCATTCAGTTTTTTGCAATTTTATTTGCTGCCGTTAGCATTTATTCCATTTCATTCACATTTGTGGCAAGCGGTGTGAAAGAAGATGCTAAAAATTTTGCCAAAGGCGACATGCAAAAACAAATTCGTTATTTGGATTCTATTGGCAAAGAAAAAGTGTTCCTAAATTATTTCACTTATAATGAAGTAAAGGAAAAACAAATCAACAAAGGTTTGGACTTAGAAGGCGGTATCAACGTAATTTTACAAATATCAGTAAAAGATATTTTAAGAGGTTTGTCTGACAATTCTACAAATCCAATTTTCAACAAAGCCTTAGCTGACGCAACAGCCAATCAAAAAGGAAATCAAACTTATTTGGATGCTTTCTTTATTGCATTCGAAAATGCAGCGGAAGGGAAAGCAAAACTTTCTGATCCAGGTATTTTTTCAAATAAAATTTTAAGAGACGAAGTAAACTTCAATAACACAAACGAGGAAACGAAAGTCATCATCACACAAAAAGTGGATGAATCTATCATGTCTGCGTTTGAAGTTTTACGCAAAAGGATTGATAAGTTTGGTGTAACTCAACCCAACATTCAAAGACTTGGAAATTCAGGTAAAATCCTAGTGGAACTTCCTGGTGCCACTGAAGTGGATCGTATCAAGAAATTATTACAAGGAACAGCTCAATTGGAGTTTTGGGAAACCTATAAAATTGATGAAGTGGGTCAATATTTGGTTCAAGTGAACGAAACATTGAAAGCTACTGAAATCAAAAAAGAAACTGACGACGCTACAACTAAAATTGATTCATTATTAGGTTCAGCTACAGATTCAACTGATGTTGCCAAAGGAAACAATCCTTTATTCGATAAAATAGTGAGCAATGGTGGCGGAGCTGTTTTAGGCTTGTTCGAATTGAAAGACACAGCACAAGTTGCTGGATATTTTAGAAGAGACAACATTAAAAATATGTTGCCAGCCAATTTGCGTCATGCAAAATTTGTTTTTGGTAAACCGATGTTCATCGAAAATGAAGAAAAAGTACAAATTGAAGTAGTTGAATTTTATGCTTTGAAAGGCAATAAAGACAACAGAGCTCCAATCAGCGGTGGTGTTATTACGGATGCAAGAGATACTTATGATCAGTTAGGCAAACCTGCAGTTACCATGCAAATGAATGGTGCAGGTGCTAGAGAATGGGAAAAGTTAACGCAAAAAGCTTTCGTTGAAAAATCAAACATTGCCATTGTTCTTGATAACGTTGTGTATTCTGCGCCTTCTGTAACTTCGGGTGCTATTAAAGGCGGACGTTCAGAAATCACAGGTTCATTCACAATTGAAGAAGCAAAAGATTTAGCGAATGTATTGCGTGCTGGTAAACTTCCTGCAAAAGCTGACATTGTTCAATCTGACGTTGTCGGTCCATCATTAGGTCAAGAAGCCATTGATAGTGGTTTCTTATCATTCATTTTTGGAATGCTTCTAGTTGTTCTTTGGATGATAATGTACTACGGAAAATCTGGAGTTTATGCTAATGTATCTTTGTTAGTAAATATTCTTTTCATTTTTGGAATTTTAGCAAGTTTAGGTGCTGTATTAACTTTACCTGGTATTGCTGGTATCGTTTTAACCATTGGTATGGCTGTGGATGCGAACGTAATTATTTTCGAAAGAGCGAAAGAAGAATTAGACGCTGGTCAAACTGTTGAAGAAGCTGTAAACCACGCTTTTACATGGAAAGGTGCAATGTCGTCTATTTTTGATGCAAACATCACGACTGCTTTAACCGCTTTGATACTTTTAGTTTTCGGAACTGGCCCTATTAAAGGTTTTGCAACTACTTTACTGGTGGGTATCATCACTTCTTTGTTTACTTCTATTTTCATCACAAGAATGTTGTTGGATTGGAGTTTACGTCGTGGCGATCAATTGACTTTTACTACTGGTCTTTCTAAAAATTGGTTCAAAAAAGTGAATATTGATTTTCTTGCCAAAAGAAAAATTGCTTATGCTGTTTCTTCTGTTTTAGTGATTGCTTCTTTAGTTTCGTTGTTTTTTGTCAACGGTCTAAACCAAGGAGTTGATTTTGTGGGTGGAAGAACTTTCCAAATCCGCTTTTCTGAAAAAGTGGTAGCAAGCGAAGTAGCAGAATCTTTATCAAAAGTTTTTGAAACCAATGTTGAAGCTAAAACTTTCGGAACAGATGATCAATTAAAAATCACTACAAAATATAAAGTTGAAGCTGATAATGAAGGTGTAGATAAAGAAGTAAACGAATTGTTACTTATAGGATTAGCGCCTTATTTACCACAAGATTTGACTTATGACAAATTTGTAGATAATTATGATGGAAAAGACATTGGAATTTTACAAGCAACTAAAGTAGGACCAACCATTGCTGAAGATATCAAAGCAAATGCTTACTATGCAGTTTTGGGTTCATTACTAGTTGTATTTCTTTATCTTTTGGTAAGTTTTAGAAAATGGCAATATAGTTTAGGTGCTGTTGTTGCAGTTTTCCATGATGTGATCATCGTACTTGGAATTTACTCTTTTGGATATGCATTTTTACCATTCAACATGGAAATTGACCAAGCGTTTATTGCTGCAATTTTGACGGTAATTGGATATTCATTGAATGATACGGTTATTGTGTTCGATAGAGTTAGAGAGTTCATGGCTGATAAAAAAGAAGGCACTTTCAATCAAATAGTCAATGCGGCTTTAAACACAACGATTGGTAGAACTTTCAATACTTCATTTACAACATTAATCGTATTGATTGCTATTTTTATTATGGGTGGAGAAACCATCAGAGGTTTTGTATTTGCAATTTTAGTGGGTATCACAGTGGGAACGTATTCTTCACTTTACATTGCAACACCAATTATGTTTGACACGATTAACAGTAAAGATGCTAACAAAAAAGATGTAGATGCTTCTGGCGATGTTAAGGAATAATTTAAAATAATATTTTCAATAAAAAAGGGGATTCAAACTTGAATCCCCTTTTTTTATGACTTAAAAAGTTACTAAATATTCAATCAATAGATTTACGAAATATCTCTAGCGTTTTTTACTTTTTGATGGGTCAAAGCAATAGCGATTACTTCACTCATGTTTTGCACATAATGAAAAGTAAGTCCAGCAATATAATCTGCTTTGATTTCTTCAACATCGTGAATGTTTTCTTTAGAAAGAATGATTTCTTTGATGTTCGCTCTTTTTGCTGCCAAAATTTTCTCTTTAATGCCGCCTACAGGCAATACTTTTCCTCTCAAAGTAATTTCGCCTGTCATGGCGATGTCTTTTTTGATTTTTCTTTGCGTAATCACCGAAACCAATGAGGTCAACATGGCAATTCCTGCACTTGGTCCGTCTTTCGGAGTAGCACCTTCAGGAACGTGAACGTGGATATTGTATTTTTCTAAAACAGAAGGCTCAATGCCTAAAGTTTCAGCATTCGATTTGATATATTCCAAAGCCAAAGTGGCTGATTCTTTCATCACGTTACCTAAGTTTCCAGTCAAAGTTAAAAGTCCTTTTCCTTTAGAAATGGTAGATTCTATAAACAAAATATCGCCACCAACGCTTGTCCAAGCCAATCCCGTAACGACGCCTGCAACATCATTGTTTTCATATTTGTCTCGCTCTCTCGAAGGACCAAGAATCTTCTGTATGTCTTCATTGGTCATTTTGATATCGTAGGTTTCATCCATTGCAACCGATTTTGCTGCAAAACGAACCACTTGAGCAATTTTTTGTTCTAAATTTCTTACTCCAGATTCTCTTGTGTAACCTTCAATAATTTTTTCAAACTGTTTTTTCCCTAAAATAACATCGCCTTTTTTAAGACCATGTTCCAATAATTGTTTGGGTAAAAGATGTTGCTTTGCAATTTCCACTTTTTCCTCAATCGTGTAGCCCGACATTCGAATAACTTCCATTCTGTCTTGCAACGCAGGTTGAATGGTGGACATGGTGTTGGATGTCGCAATGAACATCACTTTCGATAAATCGAAACCGAGTTCTAAGAAATTGTCATAAAAATCATTGTTTTGTTCAGGATCCAAAACTTCTAAAAGTGCCGACGACGGATCGCCTGTATGACTTGATGAAAGTTTGTCAATTTCATCCAAAACAAAAACAGGATTGGAAGTGCCCACTTTTTTCAAGTTTTGTAGAATTCTTCCCGGCATGGCGCCAATGTATGTTTTTCTGTGTCCTCTAATTTCAGCTTCATCTCTCAAACCGCCCAAAGAAATGCGCACATATTCTCTTCCGAGGGCTTTTGCTATAGATTTTCCGATTGATGTTTTTCCAACTCCCGGAGGGCCAGTCAAACAAATAATCGGCGATTTCATATCGTTTCTGAGTTTCAAAACAGCCAAATGCTCAATGATGCGCTTTTTAACGTCTTCAAGTCCGTAATGATCATTGTCTAAAACTTTTTGTGCACGTTTTAGGTCAAAATTGTCTTTGCTGTAATGGTTCCAAGGCAAATCCAAGAACAATTCTAAATAGTTTCTTTGGATGCCAAAGTCGGGCGATTGTGGATTCGTACGTTGTAATTTTGAAAGTTCTTTTTCGAAATGTTTGCCTACTTTTTCATTCCATTTTTTCAATTGCGCTTTAGTACGCATTTCGTCAATTTCTTGCTCATGCGAAACTCCACCCAATTCTTCTTGAATGGTTTTCATTTGCTGATGCAAAAAATATTCTCTTTGCTGTTGGTCTAAATCAAATCGAACCTTCGATTGTATATCGTTGCGAAGTTCTAATTTTTGCAATTCTAAATTCATCAGTTTCAATGTGGTAAAAGCTCTTTCTTTCAGGTTGCTCATTTCGAGTAATTCCTGCTTTTCAGCTACCGATAAATTCATGTTGGATGACACAAAATTGATCAAAAACGGATGACTTTCAATGTTTTTGATGGCAAAGGTTGCATCTGTTGGAATGTTTGGGTTTTCACGAATGATGCGCATGGCCACTTCTTTAATGGCTTCAACGACGGTTTCAAATTCGTGGTCTGGTTTTGCGGGTCTTTTTTCATCAACTTCCTTAACAATGGCTTTGATGTAAGGATTTTCTGTCGTGACTTTATCAATTTTAAATCTTTTTGTTCCTTGAAGAATCACAGTGACGTTGCCGTCGGGCATTTTTAAAACCCTCAAAATTCTTGCAACGGTGCCTACTTTAAAAATATCTGACGAGTTAGGGTCTTCTATTTCTTCGTTTTTTTGAGCCACAACACCAATCGTTTTTCCTTTAGCATTGGCATCGTTGATTAGTTGGATCGATTTGTCTCTACCGGCTGTGATTGGAATGACAACCCCTGGAAACAAAACAGTGTTACGAAGTGCAAGAATGGGTAGGGAATTGGGCAATTGCTCATTGTTCATTTCCTCTTCATCTTCTGCTGTTAAAAGCGGAATCAATTCTGCTTCTTGGTCGAATTCTTGAAGTGACAGATTGTCAAGAGTGTGTATTTTTTGTTGCGACATAAT
Organism: Flavobacterium sp.; assembly: GCA_040379105.1. GTDB lineage: Bacteria > Bacteroidota > Bacteroidia > Flavobacteriales > Flavobacteriaceae > Flavobacterium. The sequence goes on along the minus strand of JBEILV010000129.1, from coordinate 842 downwards.
TATAATTTAGTCATTTTGTCATAAATTTTCCTTGAAAATTCTGGATTGAATTAGGAAGAAGTATGATTTTGATTTATGTGATGTTTGTAAAAATCGAATATACAAAATTGCAAATGATATGCCATAAAAAAAGCTGTCACAATGGACAGCTCCTTGATATATTAGGTTTGAATTACTGTTTTGTGTAAATCAAAGTAATAGTGGCAGTTAAATATACTGGTTCTCCGTTATCCGAAGTTCCAACAACTGAACCATCTTCAATAGTATAAACCAAATTGTTGCCTTGTTTTGTAAAAGTATCTGTAAAACTTTCGCCATCTTCGGTGTAAGTAAATAAAACGTTGTTGCCTTGAACAGACCAAGTTCCATTTGAAGGCGATTCTTCGAAACATTCAATTTCTGAAGTTTCATTACCATTTCCATCAACATTAAATACAATATCGATGCCTTTAGACGTGGCAACAAAAGTATTGTTAAGATTTAGCGTAAGGAATGAATTGTTTAAACATGTTGTTTCGTTCAACTGATTGGTCGAATTCACACCGTCACCATTCAAATCTACTGGAACAGACGAATTAAAAGCGGTTAAAACATAAACACCATTTACAGTCGTGTTTCCACCTCCGTTATTTCCTCCGCCACCGTTATTATTTCCATCATCAGAAATCAAAACTGGATCTACAGGTTCTTCATCGCCTGAGCAGGAAGTGAAACCTAAAAAAAGCACAGCCAAAAGAGATGATAAAAGGTATTTTTTTGTATTCATGATTTTTTCAAATTTATTTTGCCAAATATAGAGATAAAAACCAAAAGCAAGTAATTTTTTTCATCTGCATATTTAT
>JBEILV010000128.1:0-8373 GCA_040379105.1 Flavobacterium sp. | reverse complement strand
TCTTCTTGAAATTTGAAACGTTGCAACATTGTTCCCATAGCGCCGTCAAGCACTAGAATTCGTTTTTTAATTTCTTCTTGTAGAAGCCCCCAAGCCCCTGAAGAGGGAATGACAATATTGTGGTTAGATTTTGTTGACATATTTTTATTTTGTTGAAATTTTCTTAGTGTTTATCGTTGTTCAAACACATTAGATCCCGAACAGGGAATGACAATATGTTGGTTAGATTTTGTTGACATATATTCTCTCGCAAAGATGCAAAGCCGCCAATTTTAATGGTTTTCTTTATAGCCCTGATGGAAGCGACATCCTTTTTTTAAATTTTTCATTTAAAAAAAGATACAGCGGACAGCAGGAATAGCTTCAAAAAAATAAATATGTTATCGTGGAAAGCGAGAATGAAATCTCTTGATTATCTTTTCCGCAAATGACGGATAGAATGTAGCACCTTTTTGCGAGTGCAAGAGGTTGCTAAGCTTTCCTAGGGTCTATTCCCTCCAGCTTTCGTGATAACAAACAAGATTTTAAAGAGCGATGCAAATGTAATGACAAAAACGAAATAAAGAAATATTTTCTATAATTTAATCAATCAATGAATATTTTTAGATTTAAAATCTTTTTTTAATTAAATTACGGTATATTTTTCTAAAAACTGCTTAAATATTAAATTTAATTTTTGAAACAACGAAGCATTATTTATTGAAAAGCAAGTTGATTCTTGTAATCAAAAGGTTTTTGAAAACCCATCAAAAATGTAAAATTGAATTTATTAGAAATTCTAAAAACGATAATTTTACTTAAAGAATGAAGAAAACTATTTTTTTAATTCTACGAATATTTACAAAATTCAATTTCTCTATAAAATCATCGCAATCGATTTGAAGGTTTTGAAAATTATTTTGGGTGCCATGCTCAAAAACAATAGCACTTCTTTCATTTTCAACGAAAAAAGGCACAAAAACGCAGTGCTTTTGTGCCTTTTATAAAGCAATAGATTGAAAATCAAATGAAAAATGTTAAAACTTCACGCCAAATTTTGCAGCTTCGGCTTTTGCTTCAGGAATCCATTGGGTTAGATTTTGGATTCTGGTTTCGTGTGAAGGGTGCGTGCTCATGAATTCGGCGGGTGCATTTCCGCCACTTGCAGCACTCATTCTTTGCCAAAATGCGATGGCTGATTCGGGGTTATAACCAGCAATCGCCATTAAAATGAGGCCGTATTTGTCGGCTTCGCTTTCGTGACTTCTACTGAAAGGCAACATTCCAAACATTTGGCTACCGCCAGCAAAAGCTGTCATCCAAAGGGCTTGCGTTTCTTGGGTTTTGTTTGCGGTTGCTGCACCTAAAATGGTGGCGCCACCTTGCTGTAAAACACCTGCACTCATGCGTTGTTGTCCGTGGTTGAACAAAGCGTGGACTACTTCGTGTCCCATCACGGCTGCCATACCCGCATCGTCTTTGGTGATGGGCAAAATACCAGTGTAGAAAACAATTTTTCCGCCAGGCATGCACCACGCATTTTCAGTAGGATCTTCAATTAAATTGAATTCCCATTGATAATCTTTCAGATAGTCCGCTTGGTTGTTGGCTTTGTACCATTTTTCGGCGGCTTGCTTGATTTTTAAACCAACACGTTGCACTTGTGCGGCTTGCGGAGTTCCTTTGACGACTTTGTTTTGCGACAAGAATTCGGAATATTGCTGAAAAGCAGAGGGTAAAATTTCGTTGTTAGAAACCAAAGCCAAAGATTTTTGCCCTGTCATGGGATTGGTGGCACAACCGAAAACTAGAATAAAAATAGAAAGTAAGCTAAAAAAATAGAAACGTCTCATTTTGTGTGTTTTAATATGTTTTTAAATAAAAAATGTTAGATAGTTTGGTATCGTTTTATTTTCGTTTCAAAAGTAATTCATATTTAGAAAAAAACTTGATTTTGAATCCCAAAATCGCACTAGATGTAAGCGCGTATAACTGGAAAAGCGGCAACACTTGGTTTTTCAATATTTTATAGAAGGTGGTTTAGAATGCTTTTCGGGCTTTGCTATTGATTTTTTAGTGTGTTTGATTTTGATAGATGCATCGATTGTTTGCAATAGGCTGCAACTTTATTCAAAACGAAATCCAAACATTTACAAAGATATGAAACCCTAAAAAGAGCCCGCTCAAAAGATTTTTCTCAACCTTAAGAAATCGTTTAAGATGACATTTGGACATCTAAAAAGTCAAAATTACCGACAGCGCAAAACTGATTATTACGAATATTGCATTTTTCTTATTAAAATTTGATTTTTACGAAAATGAGACGCCTATTTTTTGGTTTTTTATTAAAATTTTCTTCAAAATAAGATATTTTATTAATATTTTTTAAACTGACATCGATTTCGTAAATTTGCACTGCAAACAAATAAAACTATATATTATGGCTTTTGATATTGAAATGATTGAAAAAGTGTATGCGAATCTAGCTGCTCGCGTAGAAAAAGCACGTTCATTGGTGGGAAGACCGCTCACACTTTCTGAAAAGATTTTGTATTCGCATTTGTGGGAAGGCATGCCAACACAAGCCTTCCAAAGAGGAAAAGATTATGTTGATTTTGCCCCAGACCGTGTTGCTTGTCAAGATGCAACCGCACAAATGGCGTTGTTGCAGTTTATGCACGCTGGAAAAGCAAAAGTAGCGGTACCAACTACGGTTCATTGTGATCACTTAATCCAAGCAAAAGTAGATGCTAAAACCGATTTAAAAAGAGCCAAAGAACAAAGCAACGAAGTTTTTGATTTCCTATCTTCTGTTTCAGATAAATATGGTATTGGTTTTTGGAAACCAGGTGCTGGAATTATCCACCAAGTGGTTTTAGAAAACTATGCTTTTCCGGGCGGGATGATGATTGGAACAGATTCTCACACAGTAAATGCTGGCGGGTTAGGTATGTTAGCCATTGGTGTGGGTGGTGCAGATGCTGTGGATGTAATGTCTGGAATGGCTTGGGAATTAAAATTTCCAAAATTAATAGGTGTTAAATTAACTGGAAAACTTTCGGGTTGGACTGCACCAAAAGACGTAATTTTAAAAGTAGCTGGCATTCTGACTGTAAAAGGTGGAACGGGAGCTATTGTTGAATATTTTGGCGAAGGCGCTCAAGCGATGTCTTGCACAGGAAAAGGTACTATTTGTAATATGGGTGCTGAAATTGGCGCAACAACTTCAACTTTTGGTTACGATGCTTCCATGGACAGATATTTGCGCTCAACGGGAAGAGCTGATGTGGCCGATGCTGCCAACAAAGTAGCACAACATTTGACTGCTGATCCTGAAGTGTATGCCAATCCAGAACAATATTTCGATCAAATCATCGAAATCAACCTTTCGGAATTGGAACCTCATTTAAACGGACCTTTTACTCCAGATTTAGCAACACCCATTTCTAAAATGAAAGAGGAAGCCATTAAAAACAATTGGCCCTTGAAAATTGAAGTTGGTTTGATTGGTTCATGTACGAATTCATCTTATGAAGATATTGCCCGCTCTGCTTCTTTAGCAAAACAAGTGGCAGACAAAAATTTAAAAACAAAAGCGCAATTTACAATTACTCCTGGATCTGAAACGGTTAGATATACCATTGAAAGAGATGGATTTATTGATATTTTCGACAAAATTGGTGCTACCGTTTTTGCAAATGCTTGCGGCCCATGTATTGGAATGTGGGACAGAGAAGGGGCTGAAAAAGAAGAAAGAAACACCATCGTTCACTCTTTCAACCGTAATTTCTCCAAACGTGCCGACGGAAATCCAAACACACTCGCTTTTGTGGGTTCACCAGAATTGGTTACTGCTTTAGCTATTGCAGGCGATTTGAGTTTTAATCCACTAACTGATACTTTATTAAACGAAGACGGTGTAGAAGTCCGTTTAGATGAACCAACGGGCGACGAATTGCCACCTCGAGGTTTTGATGCAGAAGATCCTGGCTATCAAGCACCTTCAGAAGATGGTTCTGGAGTTGAGGTTGTGGTTAGCAAAACTTCTGAAAGATTGCAATTGCTTGATCCCTTCGACGCTTGGGATGGAAAAAATATTACGGGCGCAAAACTTTTAATTAAAGCTTTTGGAAAATGTACCACCGACCATATTTCAATGGCGGGTCCTTGGTTAAGATTCCGCGGACATTTGGATAATATTTCAAACAATATGTTGATTGGGGCAGTTAATGCATTCAATCAAAAAACAAATTCTGTTAAAAATCAATTAACAGGAAATTACGATGCCGTTCCCGCAGTGCAAAGAGCTTACAAAGCAGCAGGCGTTCCTACAGTGGTTGTGGGTGATCATAACTACGGCGAAGGTTCATCTCGTGAGCATGCCGCAATGGAACCTCGTTTCCTTGGTGTGAAAGTTGTTTTGGTAAAATCTTTTGCTAGAATCCATGAAACGAATTTGAAAAAACAAGGAATGTTAGGACTGACTTTTGCTAACGAAGCAGATTATGATAAAATCCAGGAAGATGATACTTTGAACTTCTTAGATTTAACTTCTTTTGCACCCAACAAACCACTTACAATTGAATTGGTTCACAGCGATGGTTCAAAAGAAACAATCTTAGCAAACCATACTTACAACGATGGGCAAATTGAATGGTTCAAAGCAGGTTCGGCGCTTAATCTTATTGCAGCTGCCGGCAGACTTTAAGAAATTATTATATTTTAAAATAAGGCATTCAATATACGAATGCCTTATTTTTTTATCCTTTTTTTAAAAGTTTTTTGTATAATTGCAACCATAAATGATTCCATTTACGCTTACATACCGTACAAGAATGAAAAAAAATAAGATTGTTATTCAAAAAGCTTCCTTGAAAGACGACATACTTTCCTTAAGCTTAGAGGGAAAAACAGATAAAGAATTTAAAGTTTCAGAGATAAAAAAATTCACAATTAGTAAATCCAAAACCCCAAAATCCTTATATTTCATAATTCCGATTATTGTTTTGTCTGGATATTTTGTGAGTTTTAATTTCCTTTTTCTTTTAGTGCCTTTTTCCTTATTACTTTTATATTTAAGATTTTACTATAGAAATTATAAGCTTACATTGATAGACCATGCGGGAATGAAGTATAAATTTACTTTCTATAAAAAACTGCGCTCTGTTTTATTTGATATTCGATTGAAAGTAAAATACATGCTTTTAACAAATTAAAAAAAAGCCGATTTCAAAACAATGAAATCGGCTTTTTTATCTTTCAATACGAATTAATAATACGCATATCGTCTAACTTTCGCTATGTATTTTGCCAATCGAATGACTTGATGACTGTATCCAAATTCGTTGTCGTACCAAACGTACAAAACAATGTTCTTTCCATCGGCAGAAACAATTGTGGCATTGCTATCATAAATAGCTGGCGCATTGGTTCCTACAATATCAGATGAAACCAATTCGTTGTTTAAAGAATATTTTATTTGCTCCACCAAATCGCCTTCAAGTGCGTATTTTTTGATGATTCCATTGACAGCTTCAATGCTTGTTGGTTGATTAATTTCTAAATTTAAAACCACCAAAGAACCATTGGGAACCGGAACTCTAATGGCATTTGAGGTCAATTTTCCGGACAAACTTGGCAATGCTTTCGCGACAGCACTTCCAGCACCTGTTTCGGTAATGACCATGTTTAAAGCGGCGGCGCGTCCACGACGGTATTTTTTATGCATGTTGTCCACCAAATTCTGATCGTTGGTGTACGCATGAATCGTTTCCAAATGTCCTTTTACAACTCCCAAACTTTCTTCAATGGCTTTTAAAATCGGTGTAATGGCATTGGTTGTACACGAAGCGGCTGAAAAAATATCAACATTGTCAGGGTTATAATCACTATGATTGACTCCGTAAACAATGTTCGGGATTCCTTTTCCGGGCGCAGTCAGTAAAACTTTAGCACTTCCTTTCGATTTTAAATGACACTTCAAGGCTTCTTCCGTTGTGAAAGCGCCCGTGTTGTCAATAATCAAAGCATCTTGAATTTCGTATTTTGTATAATCAATATCTTCCGGTTGATTGGCAGAAATGACGTGAACTGTTGTGCCGTTGATAATCAATGTGTTATTTTCATGGTCAGCAACGACAGATCCGTGAAAATCACCATGAATCGAATCATAACGAAGCAATGAAGCTCTTTTTTCTAAAGTAACGGCGTCGTTTTTGTCTCTCGTTACGATGGCTCTAAGTCTTAATTGACTTCCGATGCCTGTTTTGAACATCAATTCTCTCGCTAACAATCTTCCGATGCGTCCAAAACCATACAAAACAACATCTTTCGGTTTGATGTTGTGATAATCTTTTGCATATTTCAATTTATCGATGACAAATGCTTTTACATCGTTGTATTTATCGTCTTCTAAATGAAATTCGAAGGTTAATTTTCCAATGTCTAGTTTAGAAGGTGGTAAATCCATGTAGAGCATTTCTCTTGCAATTTCTACTGAATCAAACACTGAAATGGGTTTTCCAACAAATTCTCCCGCATATTCATGAAGGTTTAAAATTTCTGAAACTGTTCGGTCGATCAATTGATTCCTAAAAAGTACAATTTCAATCGATTTGTCATACCATAAATCGCTAATGATTTTGATAAATTCTACAGCGGCGCGTCTGCGGTCAGCCTGAAAAGACAATTCTTTTTCATACAATGTCATGTCGTTCATGAGTTGAATATTGATTAAGTTGTTAAACAAAAGTGTGCAAATATACTTACTTCAATCGTTTTCGTTAATAAAATTCTTCAAAAAAAGCACAAAAAAACCATCTTTTGTGGAAGATGGTTTTTATAGATTTATTTACTAATTGAAATATTACTGAGAATTCGGTATAAAAGCATTGATTCTTTCGCCATTTTTTAGCAATAATTCAACGCGAATGCTTTCTTTTTCATCCTGATTTTCAAGTCGTTTCACAACTGTTTCTAAATCTGTTGCTTCTTTACCATCAATTCTCAAAATGATGCTTCCGATTAATTCATCGCGGTATTGGAACAATTGACTATTTTTTAATTCTTTAATTTTAACCCCGCCTTTAATTCTAAATTTTTTCTTGTCTGAAGGGTTTAAGTCTTCCAATTCCATTCCGAAGAATTCGGCGTTGATCAACTCTTTTTTAGTCAATAAAACTGGGATGATTAACTCTTTTTCGTTTCGTAAAACAGTCACTTTAACCACATCATTTGGTCTTTTTGAATTAATATAAGAAGTCAATGAAGCAAATGAATTGATTTTTTGTTGATCAATTTTCGTGATAATATCGCCCTCTTTGATGCCGCCTTTTTCAGCACCCGACTTTTCGTTTACCTTTTTCACTAAAAATCCTTGGGTATTTTCAACATTCAATTCTTTGGAAACCATGCCATTCAATTCAATGCCTTCTACCCCCAAAATACCTCTTTGCACATTGCCAAATTCAATCAAATCTTCGATAATTTTTTTGGTAATGTTTGAAGGCACTGCAAATGAATACCCAACGTAACTTCCTGTATTTGAAGAAATCATCGTGTTGATTCCAATCAATTCGCCTCGGGTGTTGACCAACGCTCCTCCGCTATTTCCAGGATTCACAACGGCATCAGTTTGAATGAATGATTGGATGCTGTTTGTGTCTAAATTTCTCGCTTTGGCAGAAATAATCCCAGCGGTGACTGTGGAATTTAAATTGTATGGATTTCCAACTGCCAGCACCCATTCGCCCACTTTTATCTGATCAGAATCACTGAAAACAGCATAAGATAAAGGCTTACTTGTTTCGATTTTCAATAATGCAATGTCCATTTTTGAATCTGACCCGATTAGTTTAGCTTTAAAAGTTTCGTTATTGTTCAAGGTTACTTCAATTTCTTGTGCGCCATTCACGACATGGTGATTCGTCACAATATAACCATCTTCAGAAATGATCACACCAGAGCCTGTGCCAATTTGTTGTTGCTGTTGCCCACCTCTGTAACCATAAAAGTATTCCATGATAGGATTGCTGATGGTTCGGTAAGATACGTTTTTAACGTGGACAACATTGTTTAAAGTTTTTTCAGCAGCCTCGGTAAAATCCACATTTGATGCAAAATTCCCTACTTGATAGTGGGTGGGTTGATTGGCCACACTCGTTACAATTTGATTTTTTAGATTCCTTTCTGAACCGATGAAAAAATGATACGCAAGCAGTGCAAAAACTCCACCGACAAAACCTACACCGAAAATTTGAATTATTTTTTTCATGTTTATTTATTTTAATTTAGCTTTCTTGTTCAAAATCAATAGAAATCGTTGATAAAATGATAAAATCGTCATCTTTCAACATTTTATCGGTTAAAATTATTAGATTCTGTCTTTATAAAAAT
>JBEILV010000127.1:0-8403 GCA_040379105.1 Flavobacterium sp. | reverse complement strand
TTTCAGCCTGCCCCTGTGTTCATAAATTCGTTGTTTGTAGGATTGTTTTACCGTTTTACCCAATTTTCAATTTCTATTCTCTCAATTCTTTCAAACTCTTTTATGTTTTCAGTAACCATAATTAAGTTATTCTCAATTGAAGTACAGCCTATTAACAAATCAAAGTCGCTAATCATTTTTCCAGATTTTTGCAATCTCGCTTTTTCCTTTCCATAGATTGGAATTGCATCAAAAATCGGTAAAATTGTAAGGTTGCTGATGAATGTTTCAATGAGTTTGTGGTTTGTTTTAGGATGATCGCTTTTTTCTGCCCCAAACACTAACTCGGCCAATGTAATTTCAGAAATGGCACAATTTTCAATTCCTACCTCACTCAATCGATCAATTATTCCAAATTTTCCACGGAAAAAGTGTATGCAAATGTTTGAATCGAGCAAATATTTCATAAGTCTATTGAAATGTTTTTCTCAATTCTCGAACTTTTAATGTCGTAAATTATTTCGTCCGAAGTTCTGCTATCTTCCCATGCTCCATGCAGATTTTTCAAGTCAAAGCTAACTTTCTCTTTTTTTTCTATTGATTCGGTCAATTTCACGATTAAGCGTTTTTTTGAACTATTGTCAAGTCTTGTGAGAAAACTAAAATATTTGTCAATAGTTGCATTTTTCAGTACTATTCCCATTTTAATTGTTTTTTCAAAAATACAAAATTTTGCATACTCAAGCCATTTGTAAAGTCTTTTAATATTTCTACCAACTTCGTAGTACAAATAATAATCGACTATAACTGATCAACATTACTAATAAAATTATGAATCATTGATATATTGGTTTTTAAACGGCGTTTTAGAGCTGTAAACCATTAATGAAATGCAAGAAATCTTCTATTTCTCACTACCGTTGATTTGTGGTTAGCCGTGATTAAAGCGGAAAGCCTTTTGAAATCAAAACCTATTTTTTCTTGGTTTGCCAAAGCGACCAACGGAAGCTCTTGGCAAGCCTTAGAAAAAAAGGTTTTGATGAAAAAGCTTGCAGCGAAAAGCACGAAAAAGCTCCTGAAAAAACTATTTTGATTGACTGATGGTTTGGGCAAAATTGTAGAAATCTTTTCCGGCGGGTTCTTCGAAGATTTCGAGGTCAAATTCGGGAATTACGGTGAGCAAATGGTCGAAAATATCGGCAATGATGCGTTCGTAGGCTATTAATTCGGTGTTCGAACTAAAACAATAAATTTCGAGCGGCAAACCTTTGGAAGTGGGTTCTAATTGGCGCACCATCAAGGTCATTTCTTGGTTGATGTTTTTGTTGGCTTTGATGTATTGTTCGGCATAAATTCTAAAAACACCAATATTGCTCAAGCGTCGGATGTTGACTATAACCGATTCTTTGTCAATCAACTGGGCGTTGTGAAGGTTGATTTCGGCTTCCTTTTCGTTGATGTATTCTTTAATTAAGCGGTATTTTTTGAATCGATTGAGCATCAATTCGTCGCAAAATTTGAAGCTGCTCATTTTGAGATGAATGGCTCTTTTGATGCGTCGTCCGCCCGAATCAGACATGCCGCGCCAGTTTTTGAACGAATCGGTGATGAAAGCGTGTGTGGGAATGGTGGTGATGGTTTTGTCCCAATTTTGAATTTTGACGGTATTCAGATTGATGAGCATCACTTCGCCATCGGCATCATATTTGGGCATCGAAATCCAATCGCCTACGCGAATCATATCGTAAACCGACATTTGAATACTGGCTACAAAACCGAGAATGGTGTCTTTGAAAATCAATAAGATGATGGCAGTCATGGCGCCCATTGCGCCGAGGAAATAGAAGGGACTTTTGCCAAGCACGAGCGATAAAATCATGATGCCGCCCATGAAATAGACCAAAATTTTCACTACTTGAATGTAGCTCGTGATGGGTTTGTCCTTAAAAATTTTGGATGTAGAAAGGATTTCATCGAAAACGGAAAGCAAGGCATTAATGCTTGCAATGATGACTCCCACGATGAAAACGTCGGAAATGAGCACCACATATTTGGTGAGGTTTGGAAAATCGCCAAAAACGTAGGGTGCTGCAAAAACAGTGAACAATGCAGGAATGATGAAAGCAAATTTGTCTAATACTTTTCTTTTCACGAGAATATCGTCCCAAGTGACTTTTGTTTTGGCGAAAAGAGAATGAATTGAACCAACTACAACACGTTTTGTGATGTAGAAAAGGATAAAATTGATGAGAAACAGGCCTATGAGTAAGATGAGCAACTTGAGATAGTAAGCATATTCGGACGAAATGTTCAAATCTTGCAAGAGCCACTGATCGAGCCAAAGCGCAATATTGTATTCTTTTTTCATGGTTTTGATGGATTTGTGGCAAAAATACGAAACTAAAAACCGATTAAAAGTTTATTAAAAGTTTATTAATTCCTAAAGTTTAATTAAAAGTTAAAAATGAAAGTTGATACTTCATTGAAAATTGTAAATTCGCACGTTATTTGGGACATCATGAAGCAATTTTCGATAGAATTCCGTTGGGCATTTACCTTTTTGTTGGCGCAAACATTGTGGATTATGTTTGAGCGCACTTCAGGTTTTCACGATGAAAAGTTGCAATATCAACCTTTGTTTTCGATGTTGTTCAATTTTATTTTGATTGCCATTTATATTTTGGCCATTCGTGATAAAAAAATAAAGATTTACAAAGGTCAAATGACTTGGCAAGAAGGTTTTGTGACAGGTTTGATGCTGACATTGATCATCGCTTTGTTTACAACGATGACTGAATATACAAAACATCACGTGATTTCGCCTTATTTATTAGACGATATGAAAGCCATGATTTTGGAAGAAAAAAGAATGACGAACGAACAGGCAGACAAATATTTTTCGTTCAGTAAAACATTGTCCAATTCCATTTTTTTTACCATTTCAATCGGGGTTTTAATCACTTCCATTGCGGCTTGGATTATGAAATCGAAAGAACAAGCTGCTTCCATTCCACAATCTGCACCCAACAAAAACAAAACTAAGAAACGCAAATAATGAAAAGCTCAAGACTTACATTTTTGTTTTTTCTCTTGCTGTTGCAAAGTTGTATCAGCACAAAAAGTACAATAAAAAACATTGACAATGAAGCACCTACGCCTGTTTTGTTAAACAATAAATTCTAACTTAAAAAATACAGTTCGAACAAGAAATATGGCTACGATCCCGACTACCCAATCAATGTTTTTTTTCAAAATACCGCCAACGACACCTTGAATTGCGTACGATTTTTGAATGCTTTAGCAGGTCCGAATCAAGCACCTTTGCAGTTTAAAAGATTGGAAAGTTGTTGTCCGTTTCCAACCAAACAGAGCAAAATTGGTGCAGGTTTCTTGGAGGTTTATGAAGTTTTTTGGGAAAATGAAAAACCAAGAGTTTTGTATTTCAATATATATGAAAAGGGAATTTTAGAAGTGCCTGTTGGTTTCACTATTAAAGAAAATAAATAAAAATAAGCAAAAATGAATTTAGCAACCATTCCAAAAATCAAACATTTAGACAGCAATAATTTCTTTGTTTTGTCGGGTCCTTGCGCCATCGAAGGCGAAGAAATGGCGCTCAGAATTGCAGAAAAATTAGTCGGCATTACGGATCATTTAAAAATTCCGTATGTTTTTAAGGGTTCATTTAAAAAAGCAAATCGTTCGAGAGTCGATAGTTTTACAGGTATTGGCGATGAAAAAGCGTTGAAAATATTACGAAAAGTGAGCGAAACTTTTGATATTCCGACCATTACAGATATTCATACGGAGGAAGATGCAGCCAAAGCAGCCGAATATGTTGATGTGCTTCAAATTCCTGCATTTTTAGTGCGACAAACTGATTTGGTGGTAGCCGCAGCAAACACCGGCAAAACCGTGAATTTGAAAAAAGGACAATTTATGAGTCCTGAAAGTATGCAACACGCCGTTCAAAAAGTGATTGATTCTAACAACAACAACGTGATGGTGACAGACAGAGGAACAATGTTTGGCTATCAAGACATGATTGTAGATTTTAGAGGCATTCCAACCATGAAAAAGTTTGCTACAACCGTTCTAGACGTTACGCATTCTTTGCAACAACCCAATCAGACTTCGGGAGTAACAGGAGGAAGACCCGACATGATTGAAACAATTGCCAAAGCAGGCATTGTGACGGGCGTAGATGGTATTTTTATTGAAACGCATTTTGACCCTGCCAATGCAAAAAGCGATGGTGCAAACATGCTTCACTTGGACTATTTTGAAGCATTGATGACAAAATTGGTAGCCATTAGAACAACTATTAATAATTTTTAAAATCTTGAGAAACTCACTCTTTGTTCTGTTGGTGATTTCTTTGATTTCAACCACCACATTTTCTCAAGATTTTAAAGCACCCGAAAGATTTACAGCTCATAATAAAGGTAAAATATTCTTTTATTTAGGTGGAAATGGTGCCGATTTTACAAAATCAGACATTCGTTTTCAAGGCGAAAATTATGATTTTACATTGTATGATGTGAAGGCCAAAGACAAACCTAAAGGAATGCACATTGACTACATCAATCCTGCAAGAATGACGATTCCGCAAACAAATTTCAGGATTGGTTATTTTTTTTCAGATAAATACAACGTTTCTTTTGGTGTGGACCACATGAAATATGTGATGATTCAAGATCAAACGGTCAACATCAGAGGTTATATTGACTTGCCTGACAACGAACCTGGTGCTGTTTTTAATGGCAATTACGACCAACAGCCTATCGTTTTGACAGACGATTTTTTAGAATTTGAACATACTGATGGATTGAATTATGTAAATTTTGAAGTGGCCCGATTTGATGATATTTCGCACCTATTTAAAATTGGAAATACCGACAAATTTCAAATCAATGTGACTGAAGGACTTGGACTTGGATTTCTCTATCCAAAAACTAATGCTCGATTGTTGGGCAACGAACGACATGATGATTTTCATGTTTCGGGTTACGGAGTTTCCGCAAAATTGGGTTTGAATTTTACATTTTTTAAATACTTTTTTATCATGACCGAATTAAAAGGCGGTTATATTGATATGCAAGACATTCGTACAACGCAATTTACAGTTGACAAAGCCATGCAAAGTTTTTACTTTTTTGAAAGAGAAATTACTGTTGGGGCGATTTTTAAAATTTAACGACAACTATTCACAACAAAAAAAATCCCGCTTTCAAACAAGTGGGATTTTTTAAGTTCAAATTTTTGTAAATTATGCTTCAATCAATCTAAAAGATTGGAATCAAATTGTTTGATTTCTTTTGTGGCTTGCAAAACATTGTAGGGTTGCCAAAAATTTGGATCGTATTTGTATTTTGTTTCATACAATACAAATTCGTTGGTTTTCAAATCTTTAACATTTTCGTCAGCGATGTTTTCCATTTCTACAACAACGATTTCATCAATAGATTCAGAAATGAATTCGAGTTCGAAATCCAATTTTAATTTTTTACGATCGGAACGTTTCGGATTATTTTCAGTCATGGTCAAACTTCTGTGAATGTAGGCATAGTTTGACATTTCCTTTCGATTAAAAATTCGGTAATAAAACCCGTTTTTGGTTGGTGCATATTGTGCCACTTCACTACTAGCGAAAGTATTTACTTTTATTCCAAGTAACCATTTCAAATTCAATCCAAATTCTTTCTTGTCTTCATGCAGTGAAAATTCATAGCGAATCATGGCAAAATCATCTGCATTGATGTACAAATTCCCAATGTATTTTCCTTTATTTCTGGATGGAACAAAAGAAATGTGGTAACAAGAAATTCCTTGTATATTTTTGATTCCCAACAATGTATAGTCATATAATTTTTGGTCTTTGATGAATTCCAAATGCGTAATCAATCCATAAGCTTCAAAAAGACGAAAATCCTTTTTACTTAAAGTGTCCAATTCTTTTTCTGAGGCAATGATTTCATCTATGGAAACGTCTTTTTCTAGAGGAATGACGCCAGTTTTGATTCGATAAGTATAGGGCGATTTTAATGTACTGAATGTATTCAAAATGAATTTATCTTGAAAATTATCCATGTCGAGTCCGTTTTCATCTTGCAATTTGAGTGCTTTGAGTGGATTTACTTTTTTTGCTTTTCCCATAAAATGAACTTCCATCAAATGTTCTTCAAAATTCTTTGCTTTTTGGTTCCTGAATTTTGAAGTAAAATTGTTGATTTGTTTTTGAAATTGTTCTTTGTCTTGATAACTCATTTCCAACAATTCAATATTCAATTCTTTAGGTAGAAAAGTTTCTTTTTTTCGAGTGAAACACAACATTCTTTGCTGGTCAAAAAAATGATTCTTTTGCGCATTTTCAACATATTTATTGATGATCAGATTCGGATTGTTAAAATTGCCCACCACCACTTCACCTAAAACTAAATCGGTGGTTTTCATCAAAATTTCCGTTTCAGATTTAAAATCTTTAACCGAAATTTTGAGCGTTTCATATCCTAAAGCAGAAATTTGAACCGTTTCATTTTTGAAATTTTCATTCAAATGCAAACTAAAATAGCCTTCTTCATTCGAAACAACCCCTACTACATCTGAAATAGTAATGTGTGCATAAGGAATGGGATTTTTAGAATCTGCATCGATGAGTTTACCTGAAATGGTTTGCGAACAAAGATGCTGAACACAGAAAAGCAAGAATAGGATTTTAAAATTTTGCATAAATGGTAAGATTGGTAGAACGAAAAACAAATTTAAAGTCAAAATAAAATCTGCAAATCGCTTTAATTTTCATTTAACAAAAAAAATCCTGGCTTTGATGAGGATGGGATTTTGAATGATATGATTTTAATAGAAAATTAAATTTTTGACAACTTCCTTGCGTAAAGATTCATTGAGCAAGTCAATAATTTTTTGTTTTCCAAGACTTAATTCATGTCTTAAAACAGACGAATTGAGTGTTACATAAAGCGTGCTTCCTCTCAAAACAACGTCTTTTGTATAGGCATTGACACCATTTCCCATCATTTCTTGCCAAGCCTTCTTGATGTCAATTTGGTTCATTCCGCCTTGCAGTTTATTGATTTCAATAAAACTTTTCAAAACATCCGACACTGCCAATTCTTCTTTTGCTCGCTTATAATCTTTCATTTGATACTGAATGCTTCTTGTTTTTTGTAGGTATAAATGGTTTTTTGATCGTTTTCAACCGTAAATTCTTTTTCGCTAAGTTGAATTAATTTTTCTCGCCAAGTGCCATATTCTGTTTTATATTCCAAAAACAAATGGTCTTCTTCTTCAATAATTTTAAAACTCTCTTGATGATTGGTCACTAAATACGTACCATCTAACTGTGGGGCAACTTTTTTACGAATTCCTTCGCCATTTTCATATTTAATAAAATCAACCGTTTGATTGATTTCATAATCTTTCGAGCTTCCGTCTGGCATCGTCACTTCATCAATTTCCCAATAGCCGTTTAACAAAATCAAATCGGAGGAAGTTATTTTTTGTTGACAACTGCTTAAAAATAGAAAGCTTATGGTAAAAATCAGTATTTTTTGCATTTTCTTGAATTTAAAATCTGTTTTTCTAGTCATACAAAAATACAAATACTTGAAGGAAACATTTGTTGTAAAACTCTTTATTTACGCCAATTTTAAGCCAAATCTCTCATTTTAGAATCGCTATAAATAAACAAAAATGAAGCAATTAATCTAAAATGGCGTCATAAATAACTTGTTGAATTTGCTCTCGAATATTTCCTTTTGAAAGATGATTCACGTCGCCTTTTGGAAAAGTACGGTTTGAAAGAAACACATACACAATTTCGTGTTCTGGATCTGCCCAAGCCATCGTGCCCGTAAATCCTGTATGTCCGAAACTTGTCATGGAAGCACAACCGCAAGTAGGCCCTGATTTTTCAAGTTGTGGTTTGTCAAATCCGATGCCACGACGGTTGCCTTTTTCGCAGAAATAGCAAGTGTTGAAATCATTAAAAGTGTTTTCAGAGAAAAATTGAACTCCTCCATAATTTCCTTTTTGCAAAAACATTTGCATGATTTTTCCCACATCCATTGCATTCGAAAAAACACCCGCATGTCCGCCTACTCCACCTTGCATTGCAGCCGTCATATCGTGCACATAGCCTTGCAACGTTTGGTATCTAAAATAATCGTCCTCTTCTGTGGGTGCAATTTGGCTCATGTCAAACTTTTTCAAGGGATTGTACAAAGTGTTATTTGCACCTAATTTTTGATAAAAATGCTCATCCGCCAAAACGTCCAACGATTTTCCAGTTGTTTTTTCGATGTATTTTTTTAAAATTATGAAGGTAAAATCGCTGTATTTATATTCTTTTTTGGGCAATAATTTACTCTCTGCAATTTTTTGTAGAATGACGTCTTCGTAAGATTT
>JBEILV010000126.1:0-8423 GCA_040379105.1 Flavobacterium sp. | reverse complement strand
AGAAGCCCATCGCTCGGGCATTGTATCAAGCCATATTCCCGCTTTTCGCTACTATCTTTTGGGCAAACTTCAGGCTTTAAACAATCAACAATGCCAAAATGCCCAAAAGGATAGCCGCTGCAATCGGGGCTAAAAATTTTTCGTATCGATGCGAGAAATCGTTTAAAGTTTATTGTGAGGCGTAAATTTAAAAAAGACAACCCGATGAAATATTGAATCCAAAATCGTAAATTTGCTCGTTTTAAAGTTTAAACAAATGAGCAAGAAACTAATACGATTTGACTGGGCAATTAAAAGACTCTTGAGAAACAAAGCCAATTTTGTAGTGCTTGAAGGTTTCTTGAGTGAGCTTTTGTTTGATAATATAAAAATTGAAAAGATTCTTGAAAGTGAATCAAACCAAGAATCTGACGAAGATAAGTTTAATCGTGTTGACATTTTAACTCAAAATTCAAAAAATGAACTTATCATCATTGAAATTCAAAGTACTTATGAAATAGACTATTTTCATAGAATGGTCTATGGAGTTTCAAAAAGTATGAGTGAAAACTTAAAACAAGGACAAAAGTATTCTGAGGTTAGAAAAATAATTTCAATTAACATTGTTTATTTTGACTTGGGACAAGGACAAGATTATATTTATTACGGAAAAACAGATTTTAGAGGCATTCACCAAAATGACCTTTTGGGACTTTCAGACAAACAGAAAAAAACCTTTACGAAAGAAAACGTATCTGAAATCTTCCCTGAATATTATATTTTGAAAGTAAATCAGTTCAATGATATTGCAAAAGATACTTTGGATGAATGGGTTTATTTTTTAAAGAATAGTGAAGTTAAAGACGAATTTAAAGCAAAAGGACTAAAAGAAGCTGGAGAAGTTTTAGACATCATGCGTTTGCCAAAAGCAGACCAATATGGATACAATCGTTATTTAGACAGTTTACATTTAAAAGCAAGCGAAATTTTTTCATTACAAACAGAAGCTGAATTTAAAGTAAAAGAAGAAAGAAGTATTGAAATTGCTAAGAAATCAATACTCAAAGGACTTGACAATCAATTAATCTCTGAATTGACAGAACTAAGTCTTGCAACAATCGAGGATTTAAGAAAGAAAATGTAAAAATTTATGCCTAAAAGTCATCTGCAAAAATGAAGTATGAAGTGGGTGTTAACCTAATACATCGCTTTAATGCCAGATTTTTTAGTTATTGATACATTTGTGTAGTAAAATACCCGATTTCTACATTCTACAATCTACATTCTACAAAACACAAAATACATTCTACATTCTACATTCTACAATCTACACTCGACAATCTACATTCTACAAAACACAAAATACATTCTACATTCTACATTCTACAAAACACAAAATACATTCTACAAAATACATTCTACAAAACACATCCTACAATCTACATTCTACAATCTACATTCTACAATCTACATTCTACAACCTACATTCTACATTCTACATTATACATTATACAATCTACATTCTACAATCTACAATCTACAATCAATACCCTCCTCCCAAAGCTTTATACAATTGTATCATTGCATTCCATTGTTGAAATTGAGTATCGATAAAAGCAATCTCGGCATTCAACGCCTGGTCTTTTGCCACCAAAACTTCTAAATAATTCGACATGCCAAATTGCAACAACTCATCAGAATAGTTGGCGGCTCGGTTCAAAGCTTCCACTTGTTGTTTTCGAATGGTGAGCTTTTTAGTTTCATTTTCAAAAGATGCCAACGAATTTGACACCTCATTTCCAGCTACTAAAATTGATTTTTGAAAATTCAAATACGCTTGCTCTTGGCTTGCTTTTGCAACTTCCAATCGGGTTTTGTTTTGACGTTGATTAAAAATCGGTTGCGCAAGTCCTGTAATTATATTCGCAAACAAAGACCTTGTGCTGAACCATTGTTCCAACTCCAAACTCTGCAATCCGGTGGTGGCATTGATGGTAAAAGAAGGATAAAAAAAGCTTTTCGCCACATTCGTCATTTCGAAAGCATTTCTGAAATTGAGTTCGGCGGCTTTCACATCAGGGCGCAAACTCAATAAAAGTGTTGGAATCCCCGTTTTGATGGGAGCTTCCATTTTTTGCTTGTCAAAACTGCTTCGCTCCACCGTTCCGCCCGATTTTCCTAGTAGTAATTGGAAAGAATTTTCAAAAACCTGCACCTGATATTGTAAATCTTCCAACACAAGCTGAACCGTATATAATTGTGCTTCGGTTTGTTGCACCGCCACTTCCGTCACATTACCCGCTTGTTTTAACGCCTTGATAACTTCCAAACTCGCCAATCTATTTTCGAGGGTTTTATTGGCCATTTTCGTTTGCGCATCGAGTGCTAAAAGTTGAAAATACAACGATGCAACATTGGCAACAATCTCCGTTTGCACCGCTTGTCGAGCATTTTCTGACGCCATAAAATCGGACAAAGCCGCTTTTTTCATACTGCTGATTTTACCCCAAATGTCTGCTTCCCAAACCACCCTTGTAGAAAGCTCATACTGATTGATCGAACCACTAAAAATGCGTCCAAACTGACTGTTTCTCGACAATTCTTGATGTGTTTGTGTGGCAACTGCATCGATGCTTGGCAAATAATTGGCTTTGCTTTGTTTCAAATTGGCTTCTGCCATCGCTATGTTTTGCATCGCCATTTTCAAATCCAAATTTTGAGCAATAGCCTCTTGAATATGCTGTTGCAAAATCGGATCGGTAAACAATTCGTTCCAAGTGAGCATTGCCATCGAAAAACTATCCACGTTGGTTTGTTTGCGGAATAAATCTTCGGTTTCAATTTTTGGCTTTTGATATGGTTTTGACACAAAACAAGCATGCAAGGTCAAAGCCATCATGATCAATAAACTTCCTTTGATGAGGTTACTTTTTTTCATTTTTTCAATCAATTTTTGTCTCTACAACAGGGGTTTTGCTACTCACTTTCTCTTGTAATTGCTGAAATACAATAAATAAAACGGGAGTGACGAACACGCCCAAAACAGTTCCAATCAACATACCGCCGATGGCTCCCGTCCCGATGGCATTGTTGCCAATTGCTCCTGCGCCTCGTGCCAACATCAAAGGCAACAAACCGAGAATGAAGGCAAAGGAGGTCATTAAAATCGGGCGCAATCGAGCAACAGCGCCTTGTAATGCCGCTTCGGCAATCGTTGCACCTCTTTTGCGTGCACCCACCGAAAATTCTACAATAAGAATCGCATTTTTTGCCAACAAACCAATAAGCATGATGAGCGTGATTTGTAAATAAATATTGTTGCTTACCCCCAAAAAGTAAGCGAAAATATACGAGCCTGTCAATCCGAAAGGCAACGAAAGTAAGACCGCAAATGGCAACATATAGCTTTCATATTGCGCTGCCAAAAGAAAATAAACAAACACCAAACACAACAAAAAGATAAAAAGGGTTTGTCCGCCGGCATTGATTTCTTCTCTCGTCAAGCCTGAATATTCAAATCCATAGCCCAAAGGCAAAGTTTCTTTGGCAACTGCTTCCACGGCATTGATGGCGTCGCCGGTACTAAATCCGACGTCGGGCGCACCTTGAATTTTTACGGAAGTAAACAAATTAAATCGATCGATGGCCTGTGGACCGAACACTTTTTCAAGCGTGATGAATTGCGTGATTGGCGCCATGACTCCTTGGTTGTTTCGCACCATGATTTTGCTCAAAGACTCAGGATCGGTTCGGAATTCGGGTGATGATTGATAAACCACTCGAAATTGTTTTCCGAATTTATTGAAATTGGAAGCGTACACTCCACCATAATATCCTTGCAAAGCTCCTAAAATATCAGAGACTGCTAAACCTGATTTTTTTACAGAAGCCACATTAACATTGACCATAAATTGTGGGAACTTAGGCGAAAATGAGGTAGAAGCAAATTTTATTTCAGGTCGGTTGTTCAATGCCGCAAGAAAATTATTGGTTACCGTGTTCAATTCTTGAATCGTACCGCCTTTTTGATCTTGCAATTGAAATTCAACGCCGCTACTAAATCCGAAACCAGCCAAAGTAGGTCGAGCAAAATAAAGCACTTTCGCATCTTTAATCACTGCCGAACGTTTGAACAATTCTTGCACAACTGCGCTGATTTCTTGATTGCTTTCTTTCCGATCGGCCCAAGGTTTGAGTTTCACAATTACCATTCCATAATTGCTTCCAGTGCCGCTCAGCAAACTTCGTCCTGAAATTCTTAAAGTGGCTTTGATTTCAGGAATGTCTTTCACTTGGGCTTCAATTTGTGTCAGAATTTCTTCAGTTTTTTCTAAAGAAGTGCCAGGCGGCAAAGAAATATCCGACAAAATAGAACCCGTGTCTTCACTCGGAACAAAGGCTTTCGGCGAAATATTTTGTAGAAAAACAAACAAAACAGCAAAAACGGCAATGCCTACAAAAGCCATCCATTTGTGTTTGATAAAAAACGATACCGATTTTCTATATTTTGCCGTAGTGGTTTCAAAACCTACGTTGAAAGCGGAATAAAATCGGGTCAAGAAGTTTTTCTTTTCGCCTTCATGTGCATGTTGTTTCAGAAATAAAGCACACAAAGCAGGGGAGAGGGTCAAAGCATTAATTGCAGAAAGAAGAATGGCAACGGCCAATGTCAAACCAAATTGCTTGTAGAAAACTCCCGCCGAACCTTCAATAAACGAAACAGGAATAAACACCGCCGACATCACTAAAGTAATAGAAATAATCGCACTACTGATTTCTCCCATCGCACTGTGCGACGCTTTTCGGGGATCTTTTTCGCCCGCTTCCATTTTTGCATGCACGGCTTCAACCACCACAATGGCATCATCGACCATAATTCCTACGTCCAAAACCAAGGCAAAAAGTGTCAATAAATTGATGGTAAATCCAAAAATACTCAAGAAAAAGAACGTTCCAACAATAGCCACCGGCACCGAAATGGCGGGAATCAATGTAGAACGCCAATCTTGTAAGAAAATAAAAACTACCAAAAACACCAAAAGAAATGCTTCTAATAAGGTAGTAATTACCTTCGAAATAGACTCATTTAAAAAATCATTGGCATTGATGAGCGTGGTGTAGCCCATTCCTTTTGGGAAATTCACAGACGATGCGTCCATCACAGCCAAAGAGCCTTCAATCACTTCTTGTGCATTCGAGCCTGCGGTTTGTGCCACAGCAATCGCAATGGATGGATTGCCATTTGTGAAAGAGTTACTCGCATAGTTGACCGCGCCCAGTTCGATACGTGCCACGTCTTTTAGCAATAAAATTTCGCCTTGCGGAGTTGCTTTTACCACAATGTTTTCAAATTCTTGTTCGTTTTGTAAACGGCCTTTATATTTTAATGTGTATTGAAAACTCTGATCGCCGCTTTCGCCCAATTGTCCGGGGGCGGCTTCAATGTTTTGCTCTGCCAAAAGGTTTGAAATATCTGAGGGAATCAATCCATACGCCGCCATGACATCGGGCTTGAGCCAAATCCGCATCGAATAGTCTCTTTGTCCAAAAATGACCGCTTCGCCAACACCAGCCACCCTTTTTATTTTTGGAATGATGTTGATATTGGCATAATTCTGAAGAAAAGTGATGTCGTACGTCGGATTTTCACTATACAACGACATGATTAAAATATTATCGCTTTGTCTTTTTGAAGTCGTGACTCCCGATCTTGTCACTTCTTGAGGCAAAAGAGGAGTGGCTCTCGTGACGCGGTTTTGCACATTCACGGCAGCCAAATCTGGATTTGTGCCTAATTTGAAATAAATATTGATATTGGCAGAACCATCGTTGTTGGAAGTTGAAGTCATATAGGTCATGTCTTCAACCCCATTAATTTGCTCTTCCAACGGAATTACCACCGAATTCATCACAACTTCAGCACTTGCACCTTGATAATTCGCCGAAACAGACACTGTGGGCGGAGCAATTTCTGGATACTGAGAAACGGGCAGAGATTTGAGTCCAAGAATCCCTAAAATGACGATAATAATCGAAATAACGGTGGACAAAACGGGTCTGTCGATGAATTTTGAAAACATAAGCGTTTGTTTTTTTGCGTAAAGCGATTATTTTTTATCCTGCGATAAGATTTGTTTGAAATCAACCAAAACAGGTTGAATTTTTGTGCCTTCTTGCACGATACCAACTCCTTCTACGAGTACTTGATCATTGGGTTGAATGCCTTTATCTACAACAAAATATTGTCCACCGGGCACGGCACGCACTTCAATAGGCACGTTTTTTACTTGTTGATTTTCGTCCAAAATAAGTGCCATGCGTTTGTCTTGCAATTCGAAAGTGGCGGTTTGAGGAATCAAAATCACTTGCTCTAAATGCGTTGGAATTTGAATCACTCCCGTTTCGCCCGAGCGCAACAATCGATTGGGATTATGAAAACGGGCTTTCACACGAAAAGAACCCGTTTGTGTGTTCGCTTGACCGCTGAATGTTAAGATGTTTCCCATCGTTTCATACGTTGAGCCGTTGCTCAAAAGCAATTGTACGGGAGGTATTTTTGAAATTTTCTCTTGAAATGTTTTGCCTTCTGATTGCGTCATCATTTCGAGTTGTTCTTTTTCATTCATAGAAAAATAGGCATCAATCGAACTAATATCTGAAACCATCGTGAGCGGTTGTGCGGTTTGCATGCTCACAAAACTTCCGATTTTTAATGGTAAAGACCCAACTACGCCCGCCGAAGGACTTTTGATGGTGGCGTAATTGATACGAGCAACCATACTTTGGTAGTTACTTTTTGCCGTCGCTAAATTGGCTTTGGCAATTTCTAAAGTTACTGCACTGATGATATTTCGTTCCACCAACGGAATCAACCGATTGACTTCCACTTGTGCCGCATCAACTCGGGCTTTTGCCGCCGCAGCATCTTGCGAAACCATTTGTGTTTCTAATTTGAAAAGCACTTGTCCCTTTTGCACTTCTTGCCCTTCTTCCACATAAATCTTTTCGATGTAACCCTCTACTTTCGAACGAATTTCAATATCTGAAATCCCTTCCAAAACAGCAGGATACGCACTCAAAAGAGTCGTAGAGGTGGGAGTTGCTTTTAAAACTTTATAACTAGGAATCGGTGCAGGCGCATTGTTGGATTCGTTTTTTTTGCAACTAAAAAGAGTTAAAAATAGCAGCAAAAGCGTGGCAATCGGGTAGTTTTTCATGAGTTAGAATGATTAGCTATGTTATTGTTTTCGATCATTTTAAATTTTTCAATGGTATTCATCAACACTTGTTCAATTTGTAAGATATGTTCTTGATACGCAATACTGTTTTGAAGATTTACTTTTTCTAATTCGCAGGGATTGTTTTGTTTGCGAAAGTTGATGATTTTTTCAATCAAGATTTTTTCGTTGTTGAGCAATGATAAATAGTTGTTCAACCGCTGGCTTAATGGAGCGGCTTTAAAGTATTTTTTTCGATCGCCCGCTTGCGTGTAATAATGAATATGTTCCGTTTTCAGCAACAAATTTAGGTTGGTAGAAATTGA
The DNA here is from genome assembly GCA_040379105.1 of Flavobacterium sp. Lineage (GTDB taxonomy): Bacteria > Bacteroidota > Bacteroidia > Flavobacteriales > Flavobacteriaceae > Flavobacterium. The sequence goes on along the minus strand of JBEILV010000126.1, from coordinate 901 downwards.
ACTTTTACTGGCTTGCATTTTTTCGAGCAAATAGTCAAAAGTGAGTCCTGTTTTACATCCTTCAATGATTAAAACAGCTAAAATTCTTGCGGCTAAGGGCGGAATCAAATATCGATTCTCGAAGTGAATTCCAAATAATTCAATCAGTTCTTCTTTATCTTGGTTCATTGTAAAAATATTCTTGAACGCAAATATAAAATTGGTTCGCTTTATACCGAACTAACCGAACTTAATTTAAAGTTAAATAAACATCATGATTGAAATGAAAATTCGAAATCTTAAAAATGGGAAGTTTTTTGTTCAAGAATACATTTATGTTTTCATTAGCAATATAAATTTCAAGTCGATTTAAATAGTTTTAAATTTGCAAACTAATTTTTGAATTCATGAAAGCGAAAATATTTTTATTTACGTTGATTTTCTTAATGATAAATAGCTTCATTTACGGGCAAAACAAAACAGATGCACAAGGAAAAAAGCATGGCAAATGGGTAGGTTATTATGAACCGTCGAAAAATATTCGTTATCAAGGCACATTCGAACACGGCGTTGAGAAAGATACTTTCTATTTTTATGACAATGTGAAATCTAAAACAATCAATGCCATTCGAATATTCAGTGACAATGGAAAAAAGGTTTATACAAAGTTTTATCATGGCAAGTTTTTAGTTTCTGAAGGTGCAGAAGTGGATCGTAAAAGAGAAGGAATTTGGAAATATTATCATTATAATTCCAACCAAATCATGACCACTGAATTTTACGTAAATAACGAAATTGATGGTGTTCGAAGTGTTTTTTATCAAAATGGACTTTTAGCAGAAGAATGTTTCTACAAAAACGGTAAAAAAGAAGGGGTTTACAAGAAATATGCAACGAATAAAGTGGTTTTAGAAGAATCTTT
>JBEILV010000125.1:0-8543 GCA_040379105.1 Flavobacterium sp. | reverse complement strand
TTTACGTATGACAAACCTTTGAGTACCTCAAGTAAATGCAATGCTTTGTTGTCTTTAATGTCTAGTAAAACTTTCATGGAATAAGATTTAATGTGTCACTTTTATAAATTAATTTTAAGTTTCATGAACAAACAAGTCTTTTAGTTTTGAATCGATTGAACTTAAAGCGCAAATGTAAAACTCTTTCAACAGATTTGCCTCTAAAATAAGTTTAACTAATTGAAATTTTATTTTTTACAGAAGTAAATGGTTTGCGTTTAACTTCTTGGATATTCGTTTTTTATTGTTGCAAACGAAAAATCAAAATTTGATTCGAATGACTTTTAAAAAAAAACTTACTTTCTATTTAATTTTAAATAGGTTTTATTCTAATCCCCATCTTCCAAAACGAAAAAATTTTCGACAGGTTGTTCGAAATAACGTGCTAGTTTGAGTGCTAAAACCGTGGAAGGCACATATTTTCCTTTTTCCATAGCGTTGATGGTTTGTCGGCTCACACCAATGATTTTTGCCAATTCTTCTTGTGAAATGTTTTTCATGGCGCGGGCTACTTTGATATTATTCGTCATCTTTTTCGCTTTTTTGTAGTTTGAAAATCATATAATGAAACCGAATGATGAAAAAGAACAGCATGGAAAAAGCATGCATCATCATCACTTCAAAATAAGCGCCACCAAAAATGAAAAGCGTGGTAAAAAGCAACATACCAAAATTAAAATAAGTGGCCCAAACCAAACTTTCATACCTGATTTTGGCAATGAATTCGTCTTCTACTTTCAGTTTTGAAAAGCCAATCAAAATGCTACCGATGATGAGAAAAGACAATAGAATTTCATCTAAAAAGCCATTTTCAATAAAACCAAAAAAGGTATTTTTAGAAAAAAAACCTTGCTCGTAAATAGCAAAAACTTTCAGGTTAAAATAGTTGTCAATATTTAAATCTATTATTCTGGCAACGATCCCAAAAATAAAACTCGGTACAAATAAAAGCCAACCAAGGATTTTGAAGCGATTCGGAAATAAAAAACTTGTATTCATATTAATTTGTGTTTAATTTGAATACAAATGTAATATTTGTTTTACAATATGTAAAGTTTGTTTTACTTTTTTTTACAAGAATATCGCTTTTTTCGTTTCTGTATTTTCAATAAGTTTTATTTGCGATTGTAAAAAGAAGCATGAGCACTTAATTTTTACTACCGATTCATTGAATTTTAAAGCCAATCGCAACCGAAATTAGTTATTCTAAAACAGGTTCTTTTTTTCTGAAATCCATTTTGTGGAACACCCAAAAAACCAAGGTATGTTTCATAAACAAGTCACTTTTGGTGTTGGATTGATTGACGATGTTCATGTAGCCCAATTGCATTGAAATGTTTTCCATTTGATAGCCGAAGGCAAAGGTCAATCTGTTTTGGTCCATCCGAAAATCGTTTTTGATTTCTTTCCCTGCATGCAACAGAAATTCATCTGAAACAACACTGTAGAAATGGTTTTTCGCATCGTCTTTGGCTGGAAAATCATATCGGATTTGATACAACCATCGCAAACGCCAATTGAAATTGTAACCTGGCAAGAGTTCATCATTGGCTAGTTTATGTCGAAAACGGGCTTCGTATCTAAATCGAAAGAAATGTCTTAAAGCACCATATTTTCTGGCGAAAGTGGTTTGCCCCCAAATCCGATGCTCGGGACGAAAGGTGTGAAATTCTTTTTCAGAAGGATAAATCCACAATCGGCCGTAGCCTAAAGTAGTGGTGGCTTTGAATCGGCTGTCGAAATGGAAGGTAAGTCCGGTTCGAAGTAGAAAAAAACTTTCGGGCATCCAATGCGTATCGTTCCAAAGAGAAAATTTATCGTTTATTTTTGCCTCTGTCATATAGCCCGCCCAAACTCTGTTGTCGTGTTCTTTGATGGTTTGTGATAGTACAAAACCAGATTGTATCAAGAATACTACAATCCAAAAAGAAGAAAATTTCATGTTTTTAATATTTGATTTTCAATTGTTTGCAATGAGCGTGTCTCCGAAAATCTGTGTAACGAAAAGTAACCCAACAATTAAAAATTTTCTTCAAAGATAGTTTTCTTATGTTTTTTCAAACATGATGAATGTCATTTTGAAGTGATGAAGTTTTTTCTTTTGATTATTTAAAAATATTGATCACCATTAAATAAACGGGCATGCCAATCGTGATATTGAACGGAAAAGTAATCGCCAAAGCCATCGGAATATACAAGCCCGGATTGGCGTTTGGCACAATGGTTTTCATGGCAGCGGGCACGGCAATATAAGAAGCACTTGCCGCCAAAACCGCAATCATGAAGCGGTCGGAAACATCGGAAATGAAAAATTGTGTTGCCCAAGCCACCACCACACCGTTAATGAAGGGCAACAGAATGGCAAAACCTGTGGTAAACCAACCGTTGTTGAAGAATCCTTTTAGGTTTTTGCCACTTTCGATGCCTTTGTCTAAGAGGAAAACTGCGAGAAATCCTTTAAAAATATCGTTCGTAAATGGTTTGATTTCAAGTGCTTGCTTTTCACTGGCTAAAAACCCAATCACTAAACTTCCGATCACCAAAAAAACACTTCCGTTGGTCAACGAATGTTTGATGATGCTGCCGATAGAAGTCGTGCTGGTTTTTGTGCTGTAATATTTTAATAGAATCACAGCAATGATAATAGCGGGCACTTCCATCATGGCGAGCATTGCCACCATGTGTCCGTTGTAGCCCATGCCTTGAATTTCTAAAAATGAAATGGCGGTAACGAAAGTTACAGCACTTACCGAGCCGTAAGCGGCTGCAATGGCAACGGAATTATCAATGCTTAATTTCTTTTTTAAAATGAAAAAACTGTACAATGGTACTAAAAATGAGGCCAATAGGCAAAAAATAACCACCCAAAGAATGTCCACAGAGAATGTACTATGCGCCAATTCTTGTCCGCCTTTGAATCCGATGGCAAAAAGCAAATAGATTGAAATGAATTTAGCAGAATTTTCTGGAATTTCTAAATCGCTTTTTACTTGCACCGCTAAAACTCCTAAAATAAAGAAAAGAAGGGCAGGGTTGGTCAAATTGTCAATGAGTAATTGTAAATTCATTTTGGTGGTTTTAGTATATATAATGTGTGCCAGCAGCTCTTTTCAGTCGGTCGTTGACAGAAGTTCCCACTGATACGTCGGGCAAAAGTTCTGCAATGATGAGGTCTAAATTCATTTTGTCGAGCTGATGCAAGGCTTCATACACTTGCTTCATCGCCAAGTCTAAATCGCCATTTTCAGTCAGTTTTTTGATGATTATGGTTTCCGAAATTGGAAAATTCAAATCATTAAAAAGCAACAAGCCCACTTTTTTATTTGGAAAAAGGCGCAGGGTATTTTCGATTTGATTGGTCAGCACCAAAGGAGTGTTGGGCGAATAGTGTTTCGAAAACTGGCCCGGACTCACAATTTTGTCTTTTGGTTGGTTTTTGAGTTGTACACTGCCAATTTCTTGCTCGATGGCTTCCTTGCTCAAAGCGCCTAACCGATGGATGATGACTTCGTTGTTTTCGAAACCAACAATAGTGGATTCAATGCCTTTTTCGCACACACCGCCTTCTAAAATCATCGGGATTTTTCCGTTGAAATATTCAAAAACATGCGCACTCGAGGTCGGACTGATCGCATTCGCTGGATTGGCACTTGGCGCAACGAACGGTTCGTTTAAAATGCGTAAAAGTTCCAATGCGACAGGATGATTGGGCATTCTGACCGCTACTAAGTTGCTTCCCGCTGTGATTTGATCTGAAATGAATTCGCTTTTTGGTAAGAGCAAAGTCAGTGGGCCTGGCCAAAATTTGTCAGCCAAAATTTTTGCTTTTTCAGGAAAAGAAGTGCAAACTTTTGAAAGAGTTTCAAAAGTGCCAATGTGAACAATGAGCGGATTGGTTTGTGGACGATTTTTGACTTTGAAAATGTTGGCAATGGCGTCTGGTTTCGAGCACAAAGCCGCCAAACCATAGACCGTTTCTGTAGGAACGCCAATTACTTCGCCATTTTTAAGAAATGTAACCGATTTTTCAACATCCTGACTGATAATAGTTTGCATAAGATAATGATTTGAAAAAACGACGTTAAATTTTTTGCAAATGTGGAAATTTAAGAGCATATATTTTTATTTATATTTGTAATGCTAAGTATTAATTGTTTTTATGAACTACACGATCCATCAATTGCAGGTTTTTTTGAAAATCACACAAACCAAAAGCATTACGAAAGCTGCGGAAGAATTGCATTTAACGCAACCAGCGGTATCGATTCAGTTGCGAAATTTTCAGGAAAACTTCGATATTCCATTAACGGAAGTAGTAGGAAGGCAGTTGTATGTCACTGATTTTGGTTTAGAAATTGCATTGGCAGCAGAAAAGATTTTGAACGAAGTACAGCAAATCAATTATAAAACAGCGGCATTCAAAGGCCAGCTATTTGGCAGGTTAAAAATAGCGACGGTTTCAACGGGCAAGTATGTAATTCCTTATTTTTTGTCGCAGTTTATCAAGCAAAATCCCGGCGTAGAATTGGTTTTAGAGGTCACTAATAAAGTGTTGGTGGTAGATGCTTTAAAGAAAAACGAAATAGATTTTGGTTTGGTTTCTGTGATGCCCGACACGATGCAATTGCACTCGGAAACCTTGATGCAAAACCGTTTGTTTTTGGTGGGTAATGCCGATTTTGAATCAAAAAAAATCAATCACGACTACGATATTTTTAAAGAATTGCCCATCATTTTTAGAGAAGAAGGATCGGGCACACGGTTTGTGATGGAACAATTTTGGAGTCAAAACAAAATAAAAGTAGCTAAGAAGATGGAACTCACATCCAATGAAGCGGTCAAGCAAGCCGTTATTGCGGGTTTAGGATTTGCCATCATGCCGTTGATTGGAATTAAGAATGAACTTAAAAATGGCGATTTGAAAATCATTCCTGTCAAAAATTTCTCTTTACATTCCAATTGGAGCATCGTGTGGCAAAGCAGGAAAAATCATACGCCCGTTGCCTTGGCGTTTTTGGATTATTTATCGAAAAACAAGCAAAAAATCATTCAAGATTCTTTCGATTGGACGCATCAGTATTAAATTGAAAATAAAACACTTTGTCTTTGATTTTTGTTTTAACGTTGCAAGTTGAATGAATTGCTTTTGAACATAAATCCTTGAAAATTTATTTAGAAAATGTGGATGTGTGCAAGTTTTGAGTCAATGACTGTAGTTTAATGTTGTTTTTGGCTTGGGACAATTTTCAAGTTTGCACAAAACGATACCGACTTTGTATTTGCTGTCATCATATATTTTTATCGCACTAAAGAACTTAAGTTTTATATAGTCAAATTCAAAAGTGCTTTCATTGAAAATGGAATCGATAGGTTGAGATTCAAAAAAACCTTGATGGTTTCCGTTGTTTTCATTCATGTATTTTCCCAATTTTCCAAAAATAGTGTTACTATAATCTTCATGAGATGCTATTTTTTTTGTACAATCCAACACGTCATCATATTCCAGTCCATTGATGCTGTCTAAAAACATGTATTTATTTTTCAAAACGATGTAGTCAGCATTAGACACTTCGTGAAAAAAGTCTTTATAACTTTTTGCTGTTGAATCTTTTAGTAATTTACTATTAATAAGTTCTGCTTCAAAGCCTTTTATGTAGTGTTTTATTGAAATTCCATTAACCGTAACTTCCTCGGTATAACATTTGTTGTATAGCGCTGAAATTTTTTTTTGTTGGCAGTTATAAAATGAACTGCAAATAAAAAATAGGATTAAATATTTGAATTTTTTCATAAATTGAAAATGGACTTCTAATTACTCATGAATTTCGACAAATATCATGAAAACACTGCACATTCTTCTTAAACAAATGTATTGAAAAATTAGTTTTGAATTTGTAAGAATAAAACTTTTAAAAAATCAACAAAGGGTTGTTTCAAATGCCAAACTTTTTAGTTTACTGAAAAAGAGTATCTTAATACTATCAAAATCTTCTTAATAACAGTTTCTTTTTTGATGCGAGTTTCGTTACTTTCCATTTAAAGTCAGTGCAAACTTTTAATCAGATATTTGTTTTCTAGGTTCATTTTTTTAAAAATTTCTCAGATTTTATTTAAAATAGGTTTTCTATCAATTCGATTTCATCATTTTGCGGTTTCTTAAGATTTAGCCAAACCATTCTGAAAGTTGTCTTGTTCAACTAGAAAACATTTAATACTTTAGTCAACTAATTTCAAGCACATGTCTTTCAGTCCTTTTTCAAAATTTGAATTGATGCCTCAGGAGGAAAAACTAGAGGTTTCCAAACATAAAAGTGAACTTTTTATTGGTTTACCCAAAGAAATTTCCTTTCAAGAACGCCGTATATGTTTAACACCCGATGGTGTCAATTCATTGGTTTCGCAAGGACATAGTGTGCTGATTGAATGTGGTGCGGGCGAAAGTTCGAGCTACACTGATAGAGAATACGCCGAAGCAGGAGCTGTTTTGACCAACGACACCAAAAAAGTGTTTTCTTGCCCGATTGTGCTGAAAGTGGAACCGCCCACATTTGAAGAAATCGAAATGATGAATGCGGGCACCACATTGATTTCTGCCATTCAAATCAAAACCAGAAAAAAAGAATATTTCGAAGCGCTTTCGCAAAAGAAAATCACGGCTTTGGCATTCGAGTTTATCAAAGACCATGATGGATCTTATCCCGCAGTCAAATCGTTGAGCGAAATTGCAGGCACGGCATCTGTCTTGATTGCTTCAGAATTGATGATCAATCAGCATTTTGGAAAAGGATTGCTTTTCGGAAACATCACTGGAGTTCCCAACACCGAAGTGGTTATTTTAGGTGCTGGAACCGTAGGCGAATATGCCGCCAGAACCGCCTTAGGTTTGGGCGCCAACGTGAAAGTGTTTGACAATTCCATTACGAAATTACGTCGTTTACAAAATAATTTGACCCAACGCATTTTTACTTCTACCATCAATCAGAAAGCTTTGTTGAAAGCCTTACGCCGTTGCGATGTTGCCATTGGCGCCATGAAAGGCAAAGACCGCGCGCCTGTTGTGGTGTCGGAAACCATGGTTGAACTCATGAAAAAAGGAGCAGTCATTGTAGATGTAAGCATCGACACGGGCGGTTGTTTTGAATCTTCAGAAATCACCACCCACGAACATCCTACTTTTATTAAAAACGATGTGATACATTATTGTGTGCCGAATATTCCTTCACGCTATTCCAAAACTGCTTCTTTGTCAATCAGCAATATCATTACACCTTATTTGGTACAAATTGCCGAAGATGGCGGACTCGAAAGTGCCTTGCGTTGTCATCGAGGGTTGAAAAACGGGGTTTACTTTTATCACGGAATTTTGACCAATCAGTCCATCAGCGAATGGTTTCAAATGCCATTTCGCGATATAAACTTAATTGTGTTTTAAAAAGCAACATTCTGTTTTGAATAATGTCTATTTTTGCGCAAAATTAAAAAAATGAAGCTTTCACATAGATTTGCCTATTATTTGCTCGGATTGTTGCTTGGTGGTATTTTGGTTTATTGGTTTCTAACAGCCAAAGCCTCCGCGCGTGGAGTGGAATTTTGCTATATGCCCAATTGCAGGGTTTTGAAAGATTTAAGAAGCAAACCTTTTTACTATTCGGAGGTGGCTTCCGCTAAATTAGCAGAAAAATGGTTGGATACCATCGATATTAAAAACACTTTGCGCTACGGCGATGTCGATTTTAGTATCAGCAATGTAAAAGAAGGAAGCGGAAAATTGTATTTCGTGGAAGGGAAAACAACTCAAAATCAGCCGATTGTTATCGAGTTGATTAATTACTCGGACAAGGTGTTGCTGCGGGACGTAAAAAAATAAAAAAATATTCGCATAAATGCTTGCAGTTTTCAAAAACAGGCTTATATTTGCACTCGCAATACCGCACTAATCGGGCGATTAGCTCAGCTGGTTCAGAGCACCTCGTTTACACCGAGGGGGTCGGGGGTTCGAACCCCTCATCGCCCACAAAACTTTAAAACGCTTCACGCAACTGAGGCGTTTTTTTATGGATCATTAACTCAGTTGGTTCAGAGTGTTACCTTGACAGGGTAGAAGTCACTGGTTCGAATCCAGTATGGTCCACAGAATTTTAAAAACGCTTCACGAAACTGAGGCGTTTTTTTTGTTCAGCGTATTACCTTGATAGGGTAGAAGTCACTGGTTCGAATCCAGTAGGTTTCGCAGAATTTTAAAAACGCTTCACGAAACTGAGGCGTTTTTTTCGTTTTAAATAGCAATCTCTTTAGATGTTTAATATTGGTTTTGTTGAGGTTGAAAAGGGCATGGCGAACAAAAAACAGACATAAAAAAACCACAAAACAAGAGTTTGTGGCTTTTCTAAATAGTTTGTCTAAAATTTTATACAAGGCTCATTTTCGGAGCGCTTATTGTAGAAAATTTAATTTTTAATTCGCAGCTTTAGTAAACACGTCAACAAAAGTACCATCCTCATCAG
>JBEILV010000124.1:0-8615 GCA_040379105.1 Flavobacterium sp. | reverse complement strand
GGGGCGTTTTTTCAATCGAAACTTCGCTGATGATGCCTTTTTGGCCTTTTTTCAACAAATCTAAAGAAATGATGTTCATTTGTTATTTTGTTTTTTCTTTATTTAGTTCATCCGATAGAAACTGCACGTCTTCCATCAATCGTTCGATGTCTTCGGTTTTTGTGCCGTCATAAAATCCTCGGATGCGTCTTTTTTCGTCTACGAGAATAAAATTTTCGGTGTGCACCATGTCATACATTTCGGCTTCGCTTTCGGTTTTCACAGCCAAATAAGATTTTCTGGCAATATAGAAAATGTCTTTTTTATCGCCCGTCACCAAGTTCCATTTCGAGTCGATCACTCCTTTTTCGATGGAATATGCTTTCAAAACGGGCACACTGTCGATGTGCGGCATCACGGTGTGCGAGAGCAATTTCACGTTCGGATCGTTCTTGAATCGATTTTGCACAAGCACCATATTGTCTTGCATGATTGGGCAAATGGTGGGACAAGTGGTAAAGAAGAAATCGGCGATATAGATTTTGCCTTCGTAGTCTTTTTGAGTAACGATGTGGTTGTTTTGATTGGTAAAAGAAAAATCGGCAATCGTGTGATCGCGGGCAATGTGTTGAATGGTGCTGTCCACCAATTCTTCGTTGACCATGGCGGGGTTATAAATAGGTAATTTCTTTTGGGGCGTCAATAATTTTTGTGCTACGATGAGAAAAACTATGGCAAAAACCACAAAAAAGGCAATTAAAACCCGATAACGTTTCCAATTTGACATGACCCTATTTTTTGAAACGCAAATTTAAGGAATGCAATTGTTTTTATTTAGAATGAATTCAATTATTATAAATCAATTAAGAAATGTGGGTGGAATGTGGATTGTAGGATTGTATAATGTAGGGTTGTATAATGTAGGGTTGTATAATGTAGAATTGTATGATGTAGAACTGTAGAATTGTAGGATGTAGGGTTGTAGAATGTAGGGTTGTAGTATTGTATAATGTAGGAATATTTTATAACGCACGGTCTAACTTTATCAGCAGACCCTAAGTAATCAAATTTATAAATTTGAAACATGATAGGTTTGCTGACTCGGTTTAAGTTATTGTCTTACCTATCTTTTAGGCGTGCCCGTAAACTGCACATTTACGGAAGTTCACATACCTTTTTTCATTTCCCAAAACTAAACTTTAAATGTTTGAAATGCAATACAAGAAAACACGTAATCTGTTACGTAGAAACACGTAATCAAAAAAGTTCATCTTTTTGTTTTAGATTTTTTCAATCACGAAATAGAACGCAGATTTGACTAATGCAACTGATCTGCGCAGATGATTTAGATTTTTTTGATTTTTCACTAAAGATAATTTTATTAATTACGATTGCTCATTGCTTAGCCCTGATCGAAGCGGAAAGCTTGGTGCAGGTGGTGGCTATTTTTTTGTGGCCAACCCAAAGCGATTGCAATGAGCTCTTGGGTTGGCCTACAAAAAAAGCCACAACCCAACCAACTTGTAGCGCAGAGCAGGATTAAGCTCCCGAAAAAAAAATTAGCTGGCGTTGAAAAACTTCGGTTTGCTAACCCATAAAAGAAAACCCAAAGGCGGAAACGTATAAAACCGCATCGCAAAAAGGATTTTGAAATTCAAATCAATTGAAAATTTGATGGAAAGAATCTCCCTTCCAATAATGAAACGATTTCTTATTGATGCTGATTTTTTTCAAATAATCTTTCTCGACCAATTCTTCTATGTCTGTTCGGGCAGTTTGGTTTGTGATACTAAAAATGGTTTGAATTTCTTTGACAGAAAAGAAACGATTCGAATCTTCTTCAATCCACAGCAAGATTTGTGCTTGGCGCTCGTTGATGTTGGATAATTTCAAATATTTAGAAAGACTGCTCGCTTCTTGTTTCTTTTTAGCCATATAATTTTTTAAATCTTCGAAGGCTTGAGTGAGTACTTTTACTTGATAATGAATAAAATAGGAAACATCCATGCCGTCAATTTCACTGTAAATAAAAGCCTTTTCATATTGCGTTTTGCTTTTGAGTATGACTCTCGAAATAGACAAATATTCAGTCAGCCAATAGCCATTTTTAAGCAAATACCAATAAAACAAAGCACGCGCCGTTCGGCCATTTCCATCTACAAAGGGATGAATGTAACCTATAAAAAAATGCAAAATAGATGCTTTCACAATAGGGTGAATAAAATCATCTTGCGCATTGTGGTTGAAAAAGTCACAAAAAGACTGCATTAAAATGGGCAATTGATCAAACGAAGGCGGAGTATGAACAATTTCGCCCGTGATTTGATTCATCACATAAACATCGTTAGAAGTTCGGAAAACACCGCAGTTTTTCTCTGGCAAAGTATTTTCAGTAACTAACTTATGAATCTCGAAGAGTTGATCAATATTGATGTCTTCATTTTTATGCTCGCTGATGAACTGAATCGTCTTATAATTATTAATAATCATCAACTCCGATTTATTGTTAGGTTTTTTGCCCTTTCGAAGCATTTCCTTAGCCTTCACTCGTGTGGTAGTTGCCCCTTCAATCATAGAAGAAAAAATAGACTCTTCCATCAACGAATTCGTCAAATAATGATGCTTATCAATGTCTGAAAGCAATTGTTCTTTTTGAATTCCGGCACCAAAATTAAAATCTAAATAATGAAGTTTTTGTTGAAGATAGGGGTTCAAACCGTAATTCACAGAAACCTTACTGTTGTTGAGGGTCAATTTTTTGGAATTCAATTTTCGGATAAACTTCACTTCATTCCATAAAGCTTTTGGATCTTGAACACCGGAAAAATATTTTACTTTGTTCCAAAACAGATATTCTGATTCAATTTTATGAAAAAAGTATTCGTAAGAAGGATCTTCTTTAAAAACCAAAACCGAATTGTTTTCTGAATTTGGGAGTGCGTAATCTGACATTTTTTCCTAATAATTCATTTATTTACAAAAAACAAAGGTATTTATTTTTTGTAATTATTTGCTAATTTTTTAAAAATTTACAAATAATTACACAAATAAGAAATAATTTATGATTGTTTTAGGTCAAAAAAAACGACACAACGATATCATGTTGCGTTATAATTAATTGATTACAAGAAAGTTAAAATCAAACGGGAAGTTGTAAGTTCTTGACATACCAATAACCATATTCTTTTATGAGCTTTATTTGACCTGCGCCTTTAAAAAATACTTTTTCTGATGATTTTTTCATTTTTCCAGTAAATTCAATAGAAAAATGAGCAGTTGCTTGATTTTCAGAAACCGTATAAGAATCGAAATTGTAAAAGAGTGTTTTGAAAGATTTAAATAGTTTTCTGAAAGCATTTATTTCTAGATGATTTTCAGCATCTTTAAAATGATATTCTTTGTAGAAACTACTTTTTTTGTTTAAAAACATCGAAACGAAATCTAAGCAAGCTTTTTCTATATCATGTGCCTCATTAGGATAAAAATCTTCGTAGATAAAAATATTCATCATCCCCGGAATTTTTATATCGTCAATTTCTTCATGAAACAATTCCTTGGTGATGAACGCATAAATCAAACGATTTTCATCTTCATAATCGCAAATAACATCTAGCGTCAAACCATGCGTTTCCATTAAGCGATATAAGCGCTCAATTTCACGCTCAATTTCATCGTCTGAAAGACTATCGCTTGGTCTAAAATAAGGCCTTCCTAATTTTTCAAACACCGTAATTCTTTGAGCGTTTTCAAACTGACGATCAAAATCAATCACGTAGTCTAAAAATTGGTTCTCAATTTCGGGTGGGATTTGGGCATCAGTCTTTGGAAAAATGGCATCCTTTTCTAGAGACAATTTCATTTTTTTGAATTCAATTTCCTCTTCAAGACTCAACGCTGGCAAATCAAATGCTTCTTCATCGGGCAATTCTGATGTTTCTTCTGAAGTGCTTTTTAAATTATCGGTAGCAGAATCGATTTCTTTTAGAGTTGCGGGTTTGAATGTATTTTCATCGCTATCCATCAAATTTGTAAAATGATCAAAACGTTCTTTTATTACATCTACATCGGATGATTCCCAATAATGCCCGTCGTCAATACAATCAAAATCTGTCAAATATTTATTTGCGATGTAATCAAGCAAATGGATCAATTGAATGTGAATTTCGGGCCCACCCAATGCTGTTTTGGTTGAAATATAAAAATTGGGAGCCACATCAATTTCTTGAGAAAAATCTAAATTTGTGAAATTGAAAACATCATACAGCTGGCCATTGGATAAAAACGAAAGATAAAAAGGTTCACATTTGGGGGCAGAAACCGTGATGCCATACAAATGTTTTGTTACTTTTTTTTGGAATTTGTTGTTGTCATATTTGTCTTCAAGTAAAAAATAAGACCAGTGATTGGCTGTGGCAATATCTTTCACTTCCTCGATCAAAGCATTCAAATTGGAAGCTTTTTTTAATTTTCCTTTGTAATGAAAACTCAATCCCATAATGATGTTAGTATTTTAATTCTACATGAAAAAAACGGCAAAATCTTTTTGAAATCAATCAATTTAATATAGCTCTTATTATGAACATGGTAAATTTAGTATTTATTTTTTAAAAATAGGATGGGGGCAAACCACTACTTATATTTACAACAAACAAATGACTGGAGATTGCTTTACACTTAGCCCTGATCGAAGCGGAAATCCTCTTGAAATCAAAGCCTTTTTTTTCTTGATTTGGCAGAGCGACCAAAGGAAGCTCCTGACAAATCTTAGAAAAAAAGGTTTTGATGAAAGAGATTGCAGCGCAGAGCAGGATTAAGCTCCTGAAAAAAAATTAGCGGGCGTTGAAAAACTTCAATTTATAGACTAAAAACGAGATGAAAAATCCAAAAATTCCGATGAAAGCAAAAGAATATCTTAGGCTCGTGAGTTCTGCAATGTAGCCGATCAGCGGCGGTCCGACCAAAAAGCCGAGAAAACTGATGCTGCCAATGGTGGTCAATGCCTCGCCGATGGGCACCGTCGAAACGCGGCCTGTGGTGCTGTAAATGATCGGGATGACATTGGAAACTCCCAAACCGACCAACATGAACGCAATGGTGCTCGGGATGAGAAACGGAAAAATAACGGCAGTGTAGAGCCCGACCGAAATCATGAATCCGCTGATGATCAATACTTTTTTTGAGCCCAGTTTGCGCACTAAAAAATCGCTCAAAAACCTGCCAGACGACATCATGACCATAAAAGATGTGTAGCCCAAAATGACCAATGCGCCGGGAGCTTCTACGACATCTTTAAAATAGACTCCGCTCCAATCGAACATGATGCCTTCGCTTGCCATGCAACAAAAACTAATAACCCCAAGCCAAATCAACGTTTTGTCGGGCTTTCGGAAGAATTTTTTAGTTGTAACGACTTCTTGCTTCACTGGTTTCATTCGAACTAAATTTTTATAGTTGAAAAAAACAATCAAACCTATCACGAAAAACACTACGAGGAAATGTTGATAGGGAGTCAAGTTGAATCCCATCATGACCAATCCGACCAAGGCACCAAAAAATCCTGCCAAACTCCACGAACCGTGAAACGAACCCATGATGGGTTTGCCGAACAATTGCTCGGTGTAAACGCCTTGTGTGTTGATGGAAATGTTACAAAAATTGCCGCAAAGTCCGAAAAAATAGAGTCCTAAAGCCAAATGCCAAGGCTGTGTTGCCAAACCGAGATTGGTGAGACTCAAAGCATAGCAAGGCAAAGCAACGAGCAATATATTTCTGCTTCCAAAACGGGTGACAATTTTTCCTGAAAAAGGCATGGCTGTGAGTTGACCCATCGGCAAGGCAAATAAAATACTTCCTAAATCGCCATCGCTCAGGGCTAAAATGGTTTTGATGCTCGGAATTCGGCTGGCCCAACTCGCAAAACAAAAACCCATTCCGAAATAGAAAAAAGACATCGAAAGTCGGATTCTGTTCAAATACCAACGCTTGGCACGCTTGAATTCGTCTAAAGGTTGTCGTTTTGGAATGATTTTTCCTAAAAAACCGTAATCTATTAAAGGCATGGTTTTGTGAGATTTATTTATTGGCGAAATTAAATAAAATTAGACCGAATGAATTCAAAGCAAGAATGGAAAATAAATTTTTGTCAATTTATGAAGTAAAAGATTGATTTTTTGTGCAATTGCAAATTTATTTTGAAAATAATTGATGAGGTTGTAAAATAGGTTGCTCATTGAAATTTTTATAATTCATAAATCAATTACAGCAATCATTTTTACTAAGTGATATATTAAGATTTTCTTTATCTAAAAAAGTATATTTGCAAAAAACGAAACAAAATGAATAATTTCATACAAGAAGTGACGTGGCGCGGCATGTTGCACGACGCCATGCCAGGAACGGAAGAACACCTTTTAGAATCCATGCGCGTGGCCTACGTGGGCATTGATCCAACGGCCGATTCGCTTCATATTGGGCATTTAGTGGGCGTGATGCTCTTAAAACATTTTCAAATTTGTGGACATAAACCTTTAGCCCTCGTAGGCGGAGCCACCGGTATGATTGGCGATCCTTCGGGAAAATCGAGCGAAAGAAATTTGCTTGACGAAGCCACATTGCGACACAACCAGGAAGCCATTAAAAATCAATTATCGAAGTTTTTAGATTTTACTTCCGATGCTAAAAACGCTGCGGAACTCGTCAATAATTATGATTGGATGAAAGATTTTTCGTTCCTAGATTTTATTCGGGAAGTAGGAAAACACATCACTGTGAATTATATGATGGCGAAAGATTCAGTCAAAAAACGATTGTCTGGCGAGGAAGGCGTAGAAGGCATGTCTTTCACAGAATTTACGTATCAATTGGTGCAAGGCTACGATTTTTTACATTTATACAAACACAAAAACTGCACGCTTCAAATGGGCGGCAGCGATCAATGGGGCAATATCACGACGGGAACAGAAATGATCCGAAGAATTGAAGCTGGCAAAGCGTATGCGTTTACGTGTCCGTTGATCACGAAAGCTGACGGCACTAAATTTGGAAAGTCGGAAGGCGGGAATATTTGGTTAGACCCTGCAAGAACGTCGCCTTACAAATTTTACCAATATTGGTTGAATACTTCCGATACCGACGCCGAAAAATACATTAAAATATTCACGCTTTTGGACCAAGAAACCATTCAAAATTTGGTCAAGGAACACACAGAAGCTCCGCATTTACGGGTTTTACAAAAACGTTTGGCCACCGAAGTAACGCTTTTGGTGCACGATGCCAACGAACTTGACAAAGCCGAAAAAGCGTCAGAAATTTTGTTTGGAAAATCGAGCACCGAAGATTTAAAAAAATTGGACACCCTCACTTTTCTCGATATTTTTGACGGTGTGCCTTTGGCAACGATTCAAAAATCTGACATTGCAGATGGTTTGAACATTGTGGATGCTTTGGCTGGAAAAACCTCTTTTTTAGCTTCAAATTCTGAGGCAAGAAGAAGTTTGAAAGAAAATGCCATTTCGGTAAACAAAGAAAAAGTGTCTGAAAACTATCAAATTTCTGAAAATGATTTGATTAACGACACATTTGTTTTGTTGCAAAAAGGGAAAAAGAACTATTATATATTGCAAGTGGTTGAATAAGTTTTTCAGTAAAATCAACAAGACTAGATTGGAAGGTAAAGTGAGTATTTTAAATGCTATTCTTTACACAGTCCTACTTGTTGTTTTTTGGATTATCATTCAGCTGATTTTAATTTATCCTTTAACATTTTTAGATCAATTACAGGACTATTCTATTCGTTTTTTTGGAATTATTAGAATAGTTTCTGTTCTTGGGTCGTTCGTGCTGTTTTACTTTTTCTTATGGAATCCAAAGCCTGTATTTAATTTTAGTTCGTTTTTAAAAAGAAAAAACTATAGTACTACAACCTTCTTCCTCTTACCGGTAGTTGCTATTGGTTTATTTTTTACAAGCAGACCGCTGTGGGATTTTAAGTTGATTTTAGATTTTCATAACGATATTTCATTAGCTGAGAGACCAATTTTAATGATAGACCAAGAGGCAATGTTTTTTGAAATCATTTCGGTTTTATTGGTTGCCCCAATCGTAGAAGAGTTATTTTACAGAAAGTTCTTATTAGAAAAATTAGCAGAAAATTATTCAATAATTATTTCTTTAATAGTGTCAAGCTTTTGTTTTTCAATAATTCACATAGAAACACCAAATAATTTATTTCCAGCGTTCATAAGTGGTATCGTTTTAGGCATCATTTTCTTAAAGACAAGAAAAATTGCTTATTCAATCACACTTCATTTTTTATTTAATTTACTTATTTTAACAACTAATAAAATTAATGTTTCTAATGATAATTGGTTTATAGGATATTATTTTGATTTTATTTATTGGCTTTTATTTTGTTTTGGAATTTTACTAACTATTTTCGGAACCAAGAAAGTTATTTCAAGTTAAAAGCTAAATTCTTTTTACTTCATATTTGTAATTAAATTTCCATTGAAAGATGTGTTTTTTGCTTTACAAAACCATCAATTTACAGCCACGAATATCGCTGTTGTCAAAACGTCCTAAAACTTCTAAAGATTGATTGTGGTGTTTTTTTCCTAAATCTTTTGTGGCGATTAAAG
>JBEILV010000123.1:0-8818 GCA_040379105.1 Flavobacterium sp. | reverse complement strand
TTGACAAAACCCATATTTTTCCTAAATCAAAATCGAAAATTGTTAACAACTAGATTTTTTTTGAAAATTGCTGAATAGTTACCAATTAATTTGATATTTTTGCTAACACCAAGTACCAATTAAATTTAAACCTAACGTTCTTTTCAAATGTCCGATTTCAAGGTTTATAAAAAAAGTTTAATAACAATCACTAAAATAATTCATTATGAAAAACTTAGTCAAGTCTGCGTCATTTTTTACTTTCGTTTTCTTTATGATTTTTACGCATTCTATTTTCTCGCAAAATCTTCTTGTGAGCAGTACTTCTGCTACTTCAAAAATCGAAATTACAATTGAACAAGTAAACAAATATTTAAATTCATTTGAAACTATAAAAAGTATTCAGATCAGTGAAATGCTTGTCTCTGAATACAATACTAAACATTATCTACTCTCTAAAGATGAAAAAGGATGGATATTCATTTTGCCTTTAGTTGCAAAAAAAGATAAATTATTCATTGAAAAAAGCAAGGTGCTCTATGCCTGTCAGAGCGAACTTCTTTCTATTGAGGTATTCAAAATTGAAAAAGGGGAAATTTCAGGTTGCGAAAAATTCAATAATAGAATTTTAATTAAATAGTTTTATATCCTCAAAAATCTTTAGAAAACTTTTTCTTTCGCAAAAAAACACTTTTTAAATGATTAAAAAAGTTAGTTTTGGACTTTTAAAATAATCATCATGCGATTTAAGTTGTTTTTCAGTATTTTGTTTTTGGGCATTGTTCTAACAAGTTGTGGAAGTAAAAAAAGCACTGCAAAAGGGAATATGTACAAAAAAAAGGTCGTTGCGTGCTATTACCATGACAAATACAATGGCAAAAAAACCGCAAGTGGAGAAAAATTTAGCAACAGCAAACTAACAGCAGCCCACAAAAAACTCGCTTTTGGAACCAAAGTACGGGTAACGAATCTTTCCAACAACAAATCCGTTGTAGTGGTCATCAATGACCGAGGCCCGTTTACTAAAGGAAGAGAAATCGATTTGTCCAAAAAAGCTTTTATGGAGATTACAGACGATAAAAACAAAGGTGAGTTAACGGTTTCTATTGAAATTCTAAATTAAAATGGAACGTATCGTCCGCCAAACCAGCGATGGGTCAACTACCATTTACTTACCCGAATGGGAGGAAAGCTATCATTCTAAACATGGCGCTATTCAGGAGGCAAAGCATGTTTTTATCAAAAATGGCTTAGATTTACTGTCAAACAAAAGTAATATTTCAATTTTAGAAATCGGATTTGGCACAGGCTTAAATGCTTTTATCACTTATTTAGAAATGCTACAACGCAATCTTTCAATTCAATATGTTGGAGTAGAAGCGTATCCCATCTCTTTAGAAGAAATCAAAGCAATGAATTATGCAAAAGCTTTAGATGCTGAAAGCGAAACGTTGATTTTTAATAATTTTCACGATTGTATTCCTAACGAAGCTCATTTTTTACATCCAAATTTTGAATTTACCAAAAGAATTCAACGTTTTGAAGAAATCAATGACGTGGCAACTTTTGATTTGATTTATTTTGATGCGTTCGGTTTTAGAGTTCAACCAGAATTGTGGTCATTGTCCATTTTCGAAAAAATGTTTACGGCTTTAAAGTCAGGCGGCATTTTGACAACCTACGCTTGTCGAACCCTCATTAAAAAAAACATGGAACATGCAGGATTTCGGGTTCAAAAAAAGGAAGGGCCACCAGGGAAAAGAGAAATGTTGGTGGCTTATAAAGATTGACAAAACTATAAAACTTAATTTTTGCCTAATTTTTTTGCACTTTAACAGTTTTGAAATAGATTATTACCTATTTTTGAAATGCTTATTTAAAGTAAAACCAAATTAACCAATATTTCGCTATGTCAAGTGCTATGTTTAATTACACTAAAAGAATTTTAGAAAGCGTAAGCTTTGACCTGAACCTTTTCAATAAGGAACTCAAAAAAGCACTCAAAAGCTTGTTGCCTTATGAAATTGAAGAATTAAAAGTCTGGTTGGCGAACTACATCAAACAAAAACCAGAATTAAATCCTAGTTTACAACTGATTGTATAATCTTATCACAAACCGTCTGCAACCACAGGCGGTTTTTTATTTGTAAAATCGTTTTTTCATAATTTGACTCCAACCATGTATATTTGTTGAAAATTCGAAAATTGGCTTCTATCCTTTTATTTACTGCGCCTTTTACCCAACTGAATACTCCTTATCCAGCAACGGCTTACATCAAAGGTTTTCTGAACACAAAAGAAATTGGTGCTTTTCAGGCTGATTTGGGTTTGGATGTTATTTTAAAGATTTTTTCAAAAGCGGGACTTGTGCAACTTTTTGATGAAGCGAAAAACACACATGATGTTTCAAGCTTGCACCCCAATTTACAACGAATTTTTGCTTTAAAAAATCAATACATCCAAATCATCGATCCTGTTATTTCTTTTTTACAAGGAAACAATCCCACGTTTGCAAGACAATTGACGATTGATGGTTTTTTGCCTCGTGCCAGTCGGTTTGAGCAACTCGATGACTTGGAATGGGCTTTTGGTTCGATGGGTTTAATGGACAAAGCCAAATATTTAGCCACACTATTTTTAGAAGATATTTCCGATTTTATCATCGCAACGGTCGATCCGTTTTTTGGATTCAGTCGATATGCCGAAAGATTGGGCAGAAGTGCGAATTCTTTTGACGAACTTTATGCGCATTTATCAAACAATCCAACTTTTATTGATGTGTTTACTTTGGATATTTTATCTCAGTATTTACACAATCAAAATCCTGAATTGGTTTGTTTTTCAGTGCCTTTTCCAGGCAATTTATACAGTACTTTTCGCTGTGCGCAATTCATCAAACAGCATTATCCTGATGTAAAAATTGCGATGGGTGGCGGATTTCCAAATACAGAATTGCGAAGTCTTACGGATGCTCGTGTATTTGAATTTGTTGATTTCATTACGCTCGACGACGGCGACTTACCCTTAGAATTATTAATTCAAAACATTCGAAATAATCAATTTGATTTGTGGAAACGCACTTTTCGATTAGTCAATGGAAATGTGGTTTATGAAAATAATTCCGAAAGGTCTGATTATAAGCAATTACAGGTCGGCACGCCGGATTATTCGGATTTGCGTTTGCACGAATATTTATCCGTCATAGAAGTGGCCAACCCAATGCACAGTTTGTGGAGTGACGGTCGATGGAACAAACTCACGATGGCGCATGGTTGCTATTGGGGAAAATGCACTTTTTGCGATATTTCTTTAGATTATATCAAATTATATGAACCAGTTGCCGCCAAAGTTTTGGTGGACAGAATGGAACAATTAATTGAACAAACTGGCGAAACAGGATTTCATTTTGTGGACGAAGCCGCGCCACCTGCGTTGATGCGAGAGTTATCACTCGAAATTATCAAACGTGGTTTAATTGTGACCTGGTGGACAAACATTCGTTTTGAAAAAAGTTTTACTTTCGATTTGTGTATTTTACTAAAAAATGCAGGTTGTATTGCGGTTTCTGGCGGTTTAGAAGTGGCTTCCGATCGATTATTGCAACTGATTGACAAAGGAGTAACCGTTGAGCAAGTGGCTAACGTAACCCGAAATTTTACAGAAGCGGGCATCATGGTGCATGCGTATTTGATGTACGGCTATCCAACCCAAACCGTGCAAGAAACTGTGGACAGTCTCGAAATGGTGCGACAAATGTTTGAAATGGGCATTTTACAATCAGGATTTTGGCATCAATTTGCATTAACGGCACACAGTCCAATTGGTTTAAATCCAAAAGAGTACGGACTCATCACTGAAGATGCGCAGATTAGTTTTGCACACAACGACATCGTTTTTGAAGACAAAACTGGCATCGACCATCAACAATTTAGTTATGGTTTGAAAAAATCGTTGTTCAATTTTATGCATGGCATTGGTTTAGATTTTCCATTGCAACATTGGTTTGAAACAAAAATCCCCAAGACGAAAATTCAATCGAATTATATCCGACAATGTATTGACCATCAGATAGAAGCATTTCCAAAACCCATTCGAAAAGTGATTTGGCTAGGCATTGAACCTACCTTCAAAATGATAGTAAAATCAAAAAAAGGTCAATCTTGGACACAATTAGAACTCACTTTTCACGATAAAGTAAAATCAATCTTGGTTACTTTTTCTGAGGAAGAAGGACAATGGTTGTTGTTAAATTTACCAAAATGGCACATTTCAAATTCAAAAATTACGACCATTAGTCAAATTCAAGCTGATTTTGAAGAAAAGATGCCTCATTTTGAATTGTTTTGGACAAGTCGTTCCATGCAGAAAATCAAAGCTTTAGGTTTGTTGACTTTGTAAAATTTAAACCTCAATTTGTAATAAAATTTGGCTAATTCTTTTTTTGAGGTGCTATTTATTTTCTTGTAACTTAGTGTGATTACTTCGTGTAACTTAGTGATTTACTTTGTGGAACTTTGTGGAATAGCTATGACACAAAACACACAAAGTAAAACACAAAAAGCACAAAGTGAATCACAAAAAGCACAAAATGAATCACAAAAAAATACAACTGTGAAGCATATCATAGAATACCAGTAAATAATAAAAGTCAAGTGAGATCAATTTAATGTGGATTATATAGCTGAAAATGAGCTATCAAAGATGATTCTAGGATGTGCTGTTGAAGTTCACAAACAAGAAGGTTGTTATAGAAAATAAAACCGTTGAACGTTTTACAGATGTACATACTACTCAAGTATTAACTTATTTAAAATATGGTAATTATAAACTTGGTTTATTATTAAATTTTTATGTAACAACGCTAAAAAATGGTATAAAAAGAATGATAAATTAATATACCACTTCAAAAAAAGAATTAACCTAAAATGTTGATTTTTAGAATTGTTGTTTTGCTAATTTGAGCAATCAAAATTCTAAAGTTGACATTTATCATTTAATTTTTACAAAAGCTATATTTAATTTGCAACGAAAACGTTGTAATTTTCTATTTTTACCAACAAAATAATGGATATGTCAAAACAGTACCAAATTTCAGTCGATCAAAAATTTATTTTCGATTTGAATGAAGATGATGTAAAACAATTGTCGATTTTAAGTCAGAATGAATCAGTTTATCATTTGTTAGACGGCTATAAATCGATACAAGCGAATGTGAAAAACGCTGATTTTTTAAACAAAAAATACCTTATTGAAGTCAATAACACAGAACATGAAGTTCAAATTTCCAATGCTTTAGATTTGTTAATCAAAGATTTAGGATTTTCCTTAAGTCAATCAAAAACCGTAAATGAAATCAAAGCACCGATGCCCGGTTTGATTTTAGAAATTGCGGTCAAAGTAGGGCAGGAGGTACAAGAAAACGAATTATTACTCATTCTTGAAGCCATGAAAATGGAAAATAGTTTTCAATCTCCACGCGCTGGTATCATCAAAAACATAGCAGTTTCCAAAGGCGATGCCGTGGACA
The DNA here is from genome assembly GCA_040379105.1 of Flavobacterium sp. Taxonomy (GTDB): domain Bacteria; phylum Bacteroidota; class Bacteroidia; order Flavobacteriales; family Flavobacteriaceae; genus Flavobacterium. Next base: position 3,312 of record JBEILV010000123.1, on the reverse strand, counting down.
AAGGACAATTGTTGATTGAATTTGAGTCTTAATTTGTATCATTTTTAAAGTAAATTACTTTCATGAAAAAAATATTAGTTGCCAATCGAGGCGAAATTGCCCTTCGAGTGATGAAAACTGCACGAAAAATGGGCATTAAAACGGTGGCTGTGTATTCTACCATCGACAAAAACGCACTTCATGTTCGCTATGCTGACGAGTCTGTTTGCATTGGCGAAGCTCCCTCAAACCAATCTTATTTATTAGGCGATAAAATCATCGAAGTTGCCAAAAATCTCAACGTGGACGGCATTCATCCAGGTTATGGATTTTTGTCCGAAAACGCCGATTTTGCAGAACTTGCAGAGCGAAATAACATCACTTTTATTGGTCCAAAATCGAAAGCCATTCGAATGATGGGAAGCAAATTAGCAGCCAAAGATGCCGTAAAAGATTATGGAATTCCGATGGTTCCCGGTGTGGATGAAGCCATTACAGATGTGGAAAAAGCAAAACAAGTGGCCAAAGAAATCGGTTTTCCCATTTTGATCAAAGCTTCGGCAGGTGGTGGTGGTAAAGGAATGCGCGTCGTAGAAAACGAACAAGAATTCGAATCTCAAATGCAACGAGCCATCAGTGAAGCGACATCAGCTTTTGGCGATGGCTCTGTTTTTATTGAAAAATATGTGGCTTCACCTCGACATATCGAAATTCAAATCATGGCCGATACGCATGGAAATGTTTTGTATTTGTTTGAAAGAGAATGCAGTGTGCAACGTCGCCATCAAAAAGTGGTGGAAGAAGCTCCATCTTGCGTTTTGACTCCCGAAATTAGAAAAGCGATGGGCGAAGCAGCCGTGAAAGTGGCAAAAGCGTGCGATTATGTCGGTGCAGGCACGGTTGAATTTTTGTTAGACGAACATTTGAATTTTTATTTCCTTGAAATGAATACGCGGTTGCAGGTAGAACACCCCGTAACTGAAATGATTACTGGGTTGGATTTAGTTGCCATGCAGATTGAAGTAGCAAGGGGCGAAGCGTTGAAAATCAAACAAGAAGATTTAAAAATAAAAGGTCATTCCATCGAACTTCGTGTCTATGCCGAAGATCCATTGAACGATTTTTTACCGAGCGTAGGAAATTTGGAAAAATATATTTTGCCACAAGGCGAAGGCATTCGTGTGGACAATGGCTACGAGCAAGGAATGGATGTGCCGATTTATTACGATCCGATGTTGTCAAAATTAGTGGTGCATGCTGAAAATAGAACTTTAGCCATCCAAAAAATGAAAGAGGCGATTGTAGATTATAAAATCAAAGGAATTTCCACCACTCTGCCATTTGGTTATTTTGTGATGGACCACGAAGCGTTTTCATCTGGAAAGTTTGACACGCATTTTGTGAAAAATTACTACCAGCCAAATGCATTGATTGCGCAACAAGAAGCAGAAGCAAAAATTGCAGCAAAAGTGGCTCTTTACCAATATTTAGAAGATTTAAAACTGGTTCGTTTACCCAATTAATTATGGAAAATAAAATTCAAATTTTAGAAGATAAATTAGCGAAAGCTGCACAAGGTGGTGGCGAAAAACGAATTCAAACGCAACATCAAAAAAAGAAATTAACAGCCAGAGAACGTGTGCTTTATCTTTTAGATGAAGGTTCTTTTGAAGAAATTGGTGCTTTGGTAACCCACCGAAGTACTGATTTTGGTATGGAAAACGAAGTGTATTTAGGCGATGGAGTTGTGACAGGTTATGGAACGATTCACGTGCGTTTGATTTATGTTTTCGCACAAGATTTTACGGTTTTTGGCGGTTCATTGTCGGAAACACATGCTGAAAAGATTTGTAAAGTAATGGACATGGCACTTAAAAATGGTGCGCCGATGATTGGCTTGAACGATTCTGGCGGAGCAAGAATTCAAGAAGGTGTGCGCTCTTTAGGCGGTTATGCAGATATTTTTTATAAAAATGTACAATCAAGTGGTGTGATTCCACAAATATCAGCCATTATGGGGCCTTGCGCTGGCGGAGCTGTTTATTCGCCTGCCATGACTGATTTCACGATGATGGTTGAAAATTCTAGTTATATGTTTGTTACTGGGCCAAACGTCGTTAAAACAGTAACCAATGAAACGGTCACTTCCGAAGAATTAGGTGGTGCAAACACACATGCTTCAAAATCGGGTGTGGCTCATATTACTTCTTCAAATGATGTGGCTTGTTTGGAAGATTTAAAAACACTTTTGAGTTATTTGCCTCAAAATAATAAAGAGAAAACACCGAAAATTGCTTATCAATTAGGCGATGAAATAAGAAATGAACTATCGAGCATCATTCCTGATCATCCGAACAAACCCTATGATATGCATGCTGTAATTAAAGGCATCATCGACGAAGATTCATTTTTCGAGATTCATAAAAAATATGCGGAAAACATCATTGTAGGATTTGCCAGATTAGGTGGCAGAAGCATCGGCATTGTTGCCAATCAACCTATGTATTTGGCGGGAGTTTTGGATGTTGCGAGTTCTGTAAAAGCTGCAAGATTTACCCGCTTTTGCGATTGTTTTAATATTCCTTTGTTGGTTTTGGTGGATGTTCCAGGATTTTTGCCGGGCACAGACCAAGAATGGAACGGCATCATCGTTCATGGAGCCAAATTATTGTATGCGTTGAGCGAAGCTACCGTACCAAAAGTAACAGTGATCACCAGAAAAGCGTATGGTGGTGCTTATGATGTAATGAATTCCAAACACATTGGTGCTGATATGAATTATGCTTGGCCAAGTGCAGAAATTGCGGTCATGGGAGCCAAAGGCGCGAGTGAAATCATTTTCAAAAAAGAAATTTCAGAAGCTAAAAATCCAGCAGAAAAGTTGTTGGAAAAAGAACAAGAATATGCCGAAAAGTTCGCAAATCCATACATGGCGGCGCAAAGAGGATTTATTGACGAAGTGATTTTGCCACAAGACACACGAAGAAAACTATTGAAAACATTCAGTATGCTTGAAAATAAATCCGTTGCAACTCCCAATCGAAAACATGGAAATATTCCTTTGTAAGTAAAATGAAATGAAAAATCTTAATTAAAATAGAATTTGATCGTTTAAAATAAATAAGTTTTTACTTTTGAATTCGGATATTTTTAAAATCAGAAAATATCAAATTAATATTTAACCAATTTAATTAAAATATTTTAGAAATTGTTACTTAAATAATAAATTACAACGTTATGAAAATTACTTTCTACGGACATGCTTGCCTTGGCATTGAAATAAACGACACTTTTATTTTGATAGATCCTTTTATTTCAGCCAATCCAAAAGCG
>JBEILV010000122.1:0-8926 GCA_040379105.1 Flavobacterium sp. | reverse complement strand
CAAAAATGGCTGTTTTGATTTGGATGGAAAAATTATTCAACTGCATTGCAATCACGGAAACAACCATTTGCATGGCGGAGAACAATCTTTAAGCAAGAAATTTTGGAAAATTGAAAACGTGACTGAATCGCCCAATCCATCGGTTACTTTATCGTGCGAGAGTGAATCTTTGGAAGAAAATTACCCCGGAAAATTAACAGCAAAAGTAACTTATATATTAACAGAATTGAATGAACTAAAAATCAGGATTACTGCAACAAGCACAGAAAAAACGATTGTAAACTTAACGAATCATTCTTATTATAATTTGGATGGAACCACCGAAAACGTTTGCCATCACGGACTTACTTTAGAAACCGAAAAGGCATTGTTGACCGATGAACATCAAATTCCAACCGGAACATTCATCGATTTGGTTGAAAATCCTTTCGCTTTTATGCAAAATAAAAAAGTGCCCACCTCCATTGATACCACTTTTGTTAATCCAAAGCAGAAAACCTTTGGAACTTTAATTTCAAAAGACGGGAAATTATCGATGACCGTTTCCACCAATCAACCTGGGATACATATATATGTAGGCGGAAATTGTTTTGGGGAAATTATGGGCAAACAAAATCAGATTCAGCACGCACAAAGTGGCATTTGTTTTGAAACTCAAAATTTTCCTGATGCGCCGAATCATCCAAATTTTCCAACTTGCGTTTTGTTGCCGAATGAAACTTACCTCAACGAGTCTATATTTACATTTAAAATCAACACATTATGAATCTTAAAATTCATTCCATGAAAAAATTTGTCTTGCTCATTCTTACCGCTTTTTTAATGATTCAATGTCAAAAGAAAACGACTTCTGAAGTTGAAAAACAACCCGAAATCAAACTAAACATGTTTGAAATTCCATCAAAAATTGTAGGTGCAGATTTGTCATACATCAACGAAATTGAAGATTGTGGAGCTTTTTATCAATCGGAAGGAAAAAAAGTAGAACCTTATCAATTTTTTAAAGACAAAGGTTGCAATTTGGTTCGTTTGCGCCTTTGGCATTCGCCCACAAGTAGTCCATATTCTAATTTTGAAGATGTGGAACGCTCGATCAAAAGAGCCAAAGACGCGAAAATGGCGGTTTTATTAGACTTTCATTATTCCGACACTTGGGCCGATCCGGGAAGGCAAGACATTCCGAAAGCTTGGACAGAAATTAAGGATGTTGCCGTTTTAGGCGATTCGCTTTATCAATATACTTACAACACTTTAGAGAAATTGTTAAACAAAAATCTATTACCCGAAATGGTTCAGGTGGGCAACGAAACCAATTCTGAAATCATGCAACCCGAAAACACGATGTCGGACACCATCAATTGGGAAAGAAATGCTTTTTTGCTACAAAAAGGTTTGAAAGCTGTGCGAGATTTCTCTAAAAAACACGACCAAAAAGTAGAAATCATGTTGCACATTGCCCAACTCGAAAATGCTTTGAAATGGTTTGCCACGGCTACTGAAAAAGGCATCAAAGATTATGATTGGATTGGCATTTCATATTATCCTTTGTGGAGCGAAATCAAATTTGATGCTTTGCCAAAAGCCATCGATTCGTTAGTAAAAACGTATCAAAAAAAGTTTGTGATTGTAGAAACTTCCTATCCGCACACTTTGAAAAATTTCGACAAGGCAAACAACATTCTCAATGAAAAATCATTGCTTGAAGGCTATGAACCCACTCCCGAAGGACAAAGAAAATACTTGCTCGATTTGACACAAATCACGATCAAAAACGGCGGCGCTGGAGTGGTTTATTGGGAACCTGCTTGGGTTACTTCTCGTTGTAAAACATTGTGGGGCGATGGTTCGCATTGGGACAACGCCACGCTATTTGATGCATTTAACAACAATGAAGCCTTGATTGGTTTTGACTTTTTTGATTTAAAAAACTACGAATAACTCATGAATAAACTATTTTTAATCGCAATTGCTTCTTTCATTCTTTTGACTTCTTGCGAAGAAAAAGCAACAAAATATGAAAGAACTACTGAAAATTTTGGTTCTGATTGGACTTTTACAAAAGACAAATCTGCCAAAGACTGGGAAAAAGTTTCGTTGCCACACACTGCGCAAATTGAACCACTGATTGTGAACGACCAGTGGCAAGGCACTTGTTGGTATCAAAAAGAATTTGAAGTTGAATTGGCCGCTTCAGAAAAAATATTCTTTCATTTTGAAGGCGTGATGCATGTTTCTAAAGTTTACATCAATGATGTTTTGGCGGGTTCTTATCAAGGGGGTTACACGCCTTTTGAAATCGACGCTACACCTTTTGTGAAATCGAAACAGAAAAACACCATTTTGGTGGAAGTGAACAACGAAAACAACCCACAAGTGCCACCAGGAAAAAGTTTGGAAACACTGGATTTTAATTATTACGGCGGGATTCACAGAAATGTGTATTGCATCAAAACGAAGAAAATCTACGTGCCAGAAGCAACGCAAAACGGTGCAGACGTTCGTGGAGGAGCTTTGGTTCATTTTGATTTGATTGAAAAAGAAAAAGCGAGTGGTAAACTTTCTGTTTTTGTGAAAAATGATTTTGAAAAAGAGGAAGAAGTGCAGATCAAAACCACTTTCAAAGCGATGGATGGCAAAAGCACCACATTTACATCGGAAGCCATTTCAATAGCACCGAGCAAACAAGCGGAAATCAAGCAAAACATTGAAATTTTAGCACCCCAACTTTGGCAAATCGACGCACCACATTTGTATGAAGTGATGATTGAAGTGTTGCAAAACAATGTCTCCATCGATCAATATCATTTCAAAACAGGCATTCGAAGCGTTGTTTTGAACGACGAAGGATTTTTTATCAATGGTGAAAAAAGATTCCTAAACGGCACGAATCGTCATCAAGAATATCCTTATTTGGGTTACGCTATTTCCGACGAGGCGCAATATCGAGATGCGGTTAAAATCAAAAATGCAGGTTTCGATTTCGTTCGATTGTCGCATTATCCGCAGGCCAATGCTTTCTTAAACGCTTGTGATGAATTGGGGCTTGTGGTGATGAATTGCATCAGCGGATGGCAATTTTTTGGCGATACAACTTTCGAAAATAATTCCATCAAAGAAATTAAATCTTTGGCAAGGCGCGATGGCAATCATCCGAGTGTGGTGTTTTGGGAAGTTTCATTGAACGAAAGCAACATGACTGAAAGTTACATGCAAAAAGCCAACAAGGTTTTAAAAGCCGAACTTCCTTTCGAAAATATTTACACCGCAGGTTGGATGGACAATCAAAACTACGATTTGTTCATTCCCGCAAGACAACACGGAAAAGCACCCGATTATTGGAATTTATACGACCAAAACAAGCGAAAAATATTGATTGCAGAATATGGCGATTGGGAATATTACGCTCAAAATGCAGGTTTCAACCAAACGGCTTACGCCAATTTGAAAGAAGACGAACGCACAAGCCGACAATTGAGAAAATACGGACATCAACGATTGTTACAGCAAGCACTCAATTTTCAGGAAGCGTTCAATTCGAATTTGAAAGGCAAAAACACGATTGGTCATGCCAATTGGTTGATGTTCGACTACAATCGTGGATATGCCGACGACATCGAAAGCTCGGGCATCAGCGATATTTTCAGAATTCCGAAATATGCGCATTATTTTTACCAAAGCCAACGCAGTTTAAACATCAATCCCGACAAACGATTTACTTCAGGTCCGATGGTTTACATTGCCAATGATTGGGCGAGTGAAAAGCACAAAACCGTGACTGTTTTCAGCAATTGCGAGTCGGTAGCTTTGTATTTGAACGGACAATTGATTGAAACCAAAAAACCAACCCTCAATCCGTTTTCAGATGCTTTGCAACATCCGCCTTTTATTTTTGAATTGTCCAAATATGAAGCAGGAACGCTCAAAGCAGTCGGATTAATGAACGACAAAGAACAGGCCACGCACGAAGTTTCGACACCCAAAACAGCGTTCAAACTAGAACTTTCTGTAGATCTTTCCAATATTTCAATCCAACCAAACAGACCCGATGTGGTGTTTGTGTATGCCAAAATTGTAGATGAAAAAGGCACTTTGATCTCAAACGCAGACCAACCGATTGCGTTTGAAATTACTGACGGAGAAAATGCTTCATTGATTGGCGAAAATCCGATTGTTGCAGAAGCAGGTATTGCAACGATTCTTTTAAAAACAGAACAATTTAAAAAAGCCGTCACAATCAAAGCTAAAGCCGATGGACTCAAAGAAGCAACCTTAACATTGCAACCTCAACCGTAAAAAAATCGTCATGAAAAAAGAACTCATTAAAAAAACCGAAGAAGGATTCCTAGAAAATTTTCATCACAAACCAGATTCAATTTTTCTAGCACCTGGACGCATCAACATCATTGGCGAACATTTGGATTACAACCATGGATTCGTAGTGCCCGCAGCCATCAATAAATACATTTGCTTTTGCATCAGTTTGAACCAAACCAAGGAATGTCAAATTGTTGCTTTAGATTTGAATGAGAAAATTGTTGTGGATTTATCAAAACCATTGCAACCCATTCATGTTCTGTGGGCTAATTATATTTTAGGAGTGCTTCACGAACTTCAAAAACAACAACCCTTGCAAGGATTCAATCTTACGTTCAGCAGCAAAGTTCCGATGGGAGCGGGATTGTCATCGTCGGCAGCGTTGGAATGTGGCGTTGGCTTCGCGCTAAATGATTTGCTAAATATTGGTTTGGATGAAGTGACCATTGCCAAAATTGGACAAAAATCTGAGCATGAATTTGTAGGTGTGAAATGTGGCATTATGGATCAATATGCCAGCGTTTTGGGCAGAAAAAATCATGCAATTTTGTTAGATTGTGTGACCAATACCCATGAATATTTACATGCCGACTTCGATAAATATCAATTATTGTTGATTGACAGTTGCGTGAAACATTCGCATTTAACCTCTGGCTACAACACAAGAAGAGAAGAAATTGCAGAAGGATTTGCCATCATTCAGCAAAACTTTCCAGAAATTAAAGATTTTAGAATGTGCAAAAAAGAACATTTGCTTGTGCTTAAAGATAAAATGTCGGCTTTGGTTTACAACCGATGTCTTTTTGTGGTGGAAGAGATTTTAAGGGTGGAAAAAGCCGTTCACGCCATCGAAAACGGCAACACGGTTTTGCTTGGAACACTTTTGTATGAAGCGCACGATGGACTTTCGAATTTATATGAAGTGAGTTGTGAAGAATTAGATTTTCTTGTCAACCATACTCGAGATAACGACTTTGTTTTGGGTGCTCGGATGATGGGCGGCGGCTTTGGCGGTTGCACTTTGAATCTAATTAAAAAGAAAAAAGTGGATGCTTTCATTGAGAACATTTCGGAAGCGTACAAAAAACAATACAACATCGACTTGAAAGCCTACCCGATTAAAATATCTGACGGAGTGCACAAATATGACGAGTCTATCAACTAAAAAAATAAAAATATGCTACCACATTTTGATCAAAATTTACATCCCCATCGAAGATACAATCCGCTTTTAGACGAATGGATTTTGGTGTCGCCCCACCGCACCAATCGCCCGTGGCAAGGACAAAAAGAAAATGTTTCTACAACCAATTTGCCTTCATACGACCCTACGTGTTATTTATGTCCCGACAACACGCGTTCGAACGGCGAAAAAAATCCTGATTACACTTCCTGTTATGTTTTCGATAATGATTTTGCGGCACTCCTCAAGGAAGAAGTAATTTCAGAAGCCAACACCTCTCCTTTTTTCAATAGACAACCCGAGCGAGGCATCAACCGTGTGGTTTGTTTTTCGCCTAAGCATCATCTGACCATTCCAGAAATGGAAATCAATGAAATAGAAGACATTATTTCTGTTTGGCAAGACGAATACACATCGCTTGGCGCCATTGATTATATCAATTATGTGCAGATTTTCGAAAACAAAGGCGCAGTGATGGGTTGCAGCAATCCGCATCCACATGGTCAAATTTGGGCACAATCTTCACTTCCAACACAGATTTTAAAAACGCAAAACAACCTCAAGAAATACTACGATGTGCATCAACGCTCGATGTTGCTGGACTATGTCAACGCCGAACTTGATGCAAAAGAACGCATCGTTTTTGAAAACAATGATTTCGTCGTTTTGGTTCCTTTTTGGGCCACTTGGCCTTACGAAACGATGATTCTTAGCAAAAGACACCTCACAAAAATCACAGACTTTTCTTCGCAAGAAAAAAAATCATTTGCAGAAGCGATGCAACATCTTACGATTAAATATGACAATTTGTTTGAAACATCTTTCCCCTACTCGGCTGGCATACACCAAAGTCCGACCGATGGAGAAGCACATCCAGAATGGCATTTTCATGTTCATTTTTATCCGCCGTTGTTAAGAAGTGCAAGCGTGAAAAAATTTATGGTGGGCTATGAAATGCTGGCAGAAACACAAAGAGACTTGAATCCTGAGAAAAGTGCAGAAATTTTACGAAGTTTACCCTCTCAACATTATAAAAAATAAAAAAGAACAGCGATTCACTAACCAAACTAACCAAACACTATGACCGCAAGTTTCGAATTTTTAGATTATGCCATCTTTGTAGCTTATGCTGTATTGATTTTAGGCGTAGGATTGTGGGTTTCCCGCGACAAAAAAGGACATCAAAAAAATGCCGAAGATTATTTCTTGGCGAGCAAATCTTTGCCTTGGTGGGCGATTGGTGCCTCATTGATTGCTGCCAATATTTCAGCAGAGCAATTCATCGGGATGTCGGGCTCAGGATTTGCCTCGGGCTTAGCAATTGCCTCTTACGAATGGATGGCCGCTTTGACGTTGATTATTGTTGGAAAATATTTCTTACCTATTTTCATCGAAAAAGGTTTATACACGATTCCAGAATTTGTCGAAAAACGATATTCTACCAATTTAAAAACCATCTTAGCTGTGTTCTGGATTGCCTTGTATGTGTTTGTCAATCTAACAACGGTGCTCTATTTAGGATCGTTGGCTATGGAAACCATCATGGGCATTCCGATGATGTATGGCGTGATTGGATTGGCACTTTTTGCCGCCGCTTATTCGCTTTATGGCGGTCTTTCCGCAGTGGCTTGGACCGATGTGATTCAAGTGGTTTTCCTGATTGTTGGCGGATTGGTGACCACCTATTTGGCGTTGAACACTGTTTCTGACGGACAGGGCATGATTGCAGGATTAACTACGATTTATGATGCCGTTCCAGAACGTTTTTCGATGATTTTAGACGAATCGAATCCGGAATATAAAAACTTACCAGGCATTGCAGTTTTGGTAGGCGGTATGTGGGTTGCCAACCTATACTATTGGGGATTCAACCAATATATCATCCAAAGAACCTTGGCTGCCAAATCGTTGAAAGAAGCCCAAAAAGGGATTTTATTTGCAGCATTTCTGAAACTGATCATTCCTTTGATTGTTGTGATTCCGGGCATTGCAGCGTATGTAATGGTGAATGATCCTGAAATTATGGCGAGATTGGGTGCTGCCGGGTTAGAAAACCTTCCTACCGCTGCACAAGCCGATAAAGCTTATCCGTGGTTGTTGCAATTTTTGCCAACAGGATTGAAAGGAGTTGCCTTTGCCGCTTTAGCCGCTGCCATTGTTTCGTCATTGGCTTCGATGTTGAATTCTACTTCCACGATTTTCACGATGGACATATACAAACAATACATCAACAAAACCGCTTCGGACAAAGCCACCGTGAACATGGGTAGAATTTCTGCTTTTGTAGCGTTGATTATTGCCTGCATCATGGCGCCGTTGCTAGGCAATTTAGACCAAGCTTTTCAATTCATACAAGAATATACGGGAGTAGTAAGTCCGGGGATTTTAGCGGTATTTATGTTGGGATTGTTCTGGAAAAAAACCACGAACAAAGGTGCGATTGTGGGTGCTTTGGCTTCTATTCCGATTGCGATGTATTTCAAAGTGGCTCCCAAAGGCTGGTCCAGCAGTGCGTTGTTTGTGGATGTTCCCTTCATGCATCAAATGGGTTACACTTTGCTCTTAACGATGCTCGTGATTGGTTTGTACAGCTATTTCCAACACAAAGGTGCTGACGACAAAAAAGGCATCGACCTTACAAAAGAGCTATTTAAAACCAGTCCATTGTTTAATTTTGGTTCGTTTGCCATTATGATTATTTTGGTACTTTTATATGCGTTGTTTTGGTAAAATGACGTTCTAAAAATTATTTCTTGTTAGTTTAAAAACGCTGGAAGTTCGAAATTGAACTGACGGCGTTTTTTGCTTGGATGAAGTTCATGTTTTGAAAGCTGTGTCGTTGATTGGTTGATTTTTTGTTTTTACCACAACTTGTCCCGAATCTCGGGAAGTAATCGAATGGTTCTTTTTATTTTTTAGTTATATTTTAATCGAATGTCCCGAAGGGTCGGGATCAACTATCTTTGGAGTACACGAATTTATGGAACGCTGATTTTTAGGATGTAGGGGATTTCCACAGGGTTTCAATCTTTTTTTGCCGCTGACTTGTCCCGTTTTTCGGGATTCGCTGATTTTCTTTTGCTTTTACCACGAACAATCGAATGGTTATTTTTGATTTTTTTGATTTATTTAGAACGAATGCTTCTTAGAAGCGCACGAATTTTGAAGACTCAAATGCGTGGGATGCTTTCAGCATGACAAACTGAGCTTGATAGGTTTTTAGCCACTGATTCGCTGATTTTTTTTTGTTTTTACTACGAATAATCGAATGGTATTTTTGGATTTTTTGGATTTTTTGGATTTTTTGGATTTTTTGGATTTTTTGGATTTTTTGGATTTTTTTTGAACGAATGCTTGGTTGAAGTGCACTAATTTTGAAGACTCAAGCGTGGGATGCTTTCAGCATGACAAACTTGGCGTGATAGGTTT